>CAWGZP010000019.1:0-10748 GCA_963826655.1 uncultured delta proteobacterium | reverse complement strand
AGAATATTTTCCGGCAAGCTCAAATACATAAGGCAGGCATTCTTTACCATGCCCCTGGAAAGAGTAAGGATTAGTTCTCGGCTTGTATGCACCCATTCTTGTACAAACAAGCTTATTTTCCTTTAAAGCTTTCATCATCAATTCAACACTCTCTTTAGAATCAACAGCGCATAATCCAGCGAAAATATGCAGAGTTTCCTGGTCAAAATGAAGGCCGTTATAATCAAAACCCGTTACTCTCCTTGAATCCTTATGCCTGCCAAGCACCCTGTATTCCTGTGAAATCCGAACAACTCTTTCAACAGCCGGTAAAGCTTCAACGGCTTCCTGATTAACGGCGGCTGTATCTCCAAACAAATATATTTCCGTAAAACATTTTAATTTTCCATCTACTATATTCTTTTGAAGCCTGATATTATTAAGCTCTTCCAGGTACTTCCATGTTTTTTTGAAGGTTGCTGAATTTTCATCGGTATTCGGGCGAAGAATTACTATCGTTTAAAAACCTATATTATAAGAAAACATGATTGAAAATGAATGTTTAATTTAATAAAAAAATCAGATTTATTATTGAGGGTATAACCATTATTGAAGTAAAATCACCGGAAGCCTGTGGATTATTTAAACTTTTTGGAATAATTATTCAAATAATATAAAAAAAGAGCCGTCAATTTTTTTGACGGGTGCACCCTTAGGGAGTCGGCCACGAAGACCACCCCGTCGACTCCTCTCAGAACAAGCTTCCTGGTGGTGTTGTACATCACTTGCCCCGGAACGGTGTATAGCTGAATCCGAATTACCATGTTCCTGACCTTGCCGACATTTAAGGGCAGGAAATCGAAGAAAAGGGTCCTGTCTCCCTTGGTGTCGATGGTTACCATTTTGCCGCAAACGTGCTTTGACATCGACTGATGAACATAAAGCAGGTTCGTGGTCTTACCACCACGGCCGGGGCCGTAGTAGACTATTTTGGCCTGGATTTCGTTTTTGCTCAGATCTATGAAGGCCACGGACTCTTTACCTCCGGCTCCCCAAATATCGCGCACATGGCGCCAATAGCGTTTGCAAGCTTGAGCCGAATTAGACCCAGTGAAACATTGTCGTTAAAAAGCGTTATGATGAGGTAATCTCTGGCAAGGCGGCTGAAGTGCACATTACGTTTGCCCCCTTTGTGGTACATGAGCGCGAAGTCCTTCTCGCCGATCAGTTTTGCTATCTCTGCGGTGGCGGCGAAATGGGCGGCAGAGACCGCCGCCAGGGAGAAAATGTCCTCCATTTCCAGCGAACCGCACTGCATGATTAAATTGCCCGATAAATCTATCACCACTACGTGTTCGGCGCCTGCGTCAAGAAGTTGGTCAGAGATAATCTCTTCGAGTTTTCCGATTTCATTTTTCGTCAGTATCAGGTTCATGGGTGGACATTCTCCAAGTACTGAAACCTGGCCATCTCATTTAATATGCAAAAACCATGCGGAATATTCCGACCCGCGTTACCTGATCTTGGCCAGTTCGTCATGCAGCGGATGGTTTCCGTCCAAATCGAGAAACTTCAGTGGCGCTATGAGCGCCTCGCCATTAGTGGATATCGAACATAAAATGTCCTCGTCGTTTTCGTGATGAAATACATCGGTAATCTCGATTTTGTCGGAGATACTAAGGCCCTTGCCGTCTTTTCCGAGGAACTCCATCAGCTCATGGGAAGCATGCGCCTGGATCGGCATGTACTCCTGCATTTTTTTCACAACGCCGGAGAACCTGCCGGAGAAACTTTTCTCGTCCTGGAACTGCATCCACTGCATAACGAGAAGTTCTATGGACTTGTCGATCGTAAACGGCCAGGATGGAGTGCAGGGGTAAGTGATAAAACGGCCCTTTCCCCATCCGAGTATTTCCATAAAAGCCTCTTCGCCCGTTTTCTCCTCCACCTGGGCATGGAGGACCCGGCCGGAACCTATATAGATGTTTCCCTGGCCGGCCGCCGAATAAACCGCCACATTTAGATTCGAGCGCGAAAGACACCCGATCTGAAGCAGGTCCACCAGCTTGATTGCGGTCATCGTGCCATGAAACTCTCCATTTTCGCATTCTTCCGGAGAGCCTGGGCTGCCGTTGCCCTCGAGGACGGTTTCTGTTAAGTCCACGCCATCCAGATTTGCCATTTTAAGATTCACATTTGTAATTCGTGCCCTTGTCAGATTGCCGGCCTCCAGGTTGGCTCCTTCGAGGTCGGCCCCTTCCAGGTCGGCATCCTCGAGATCGGCCTTGACCAGGTTAGCGCTTACCAGGTTGGCGCCCTTCAGGTTTGCTCCACGAAGATTGGCCATGTTCAGGTTCACGACCCCGGCTCTCACCTTGAACAGGTTAGCACCTTCTAAATTTGCCCCTGTAAGGTTTGCCGAATGCAGATTGGCCCTCTCCAGGTTCGCTCCCTTGAGATTGGCGCTCTTCAGGTTGGCATTGGACAGGTCCGCTCCCCGAAGGTCTGCGTCTACCAGCCATCCGGCTCCGGAAAGGTTAATGGAAGCCAGGTTCACTCCTCGCAGGAAAGCAGGGCCTCTTCCGGCGATGACGGCTGTTAAGAGCTGGTCTCGTTTTAGTTCGGACATCGGGCGGTTCTCCTGCGCTTTTTCGAAATTACGGGCCGCGGAGCAATCACCGGGCCATTTGGTCGTAACCCGACAGGCAAACGGCCGCTTCTCTGCTGCTCACTATTAATATTCGGATTGCGGCGTGAAAAGAATTAGAACTGTCTCATCGGGTCTTCTTTTCGTTCTCCGATTGAAGCTCACGCGGAATACAAAACGGAAATTAGGTTTGGATCGAGGAAAGAAAGCAACCGGCCTGGCAGCGGCCGTTATTTGAGGGTCTTGAAAATCGGAACTCATTTGGAACCTGTTACGAAAAGTTCCTTTTCTCTCGTTTCAGGGTGTCCCGAAGGGACATGAGATACTGTCTCGGAAAGATTTGATGGGTTGCGCTCCGCTCCACCCATCCTACGGATCTACGGATCTTTTCATGGTTTCAGGGGGTCTGGAAGGGACGTGAGATACTGTTTTGAAAAGATTTCTTCTTCTCCTGTTATATTCATCCGATAAACAAAGCTACAAGGCAAAACAATTCCGCCGCCAAATTCTATCGAAAGGGATCAAATGGATAAGCGCAAGTACAGACGAGTGCCTTTTCACGTCACGGCGACCGTGCAGACCGGTCAAATCTCGCTAACCGGGAGTGTAGAGAATCTGAGCATGAAAGGGATGTTTTTCAACACCAAGGAGAGCCTGCCGAGCGACTGCTCTCTCGAAATCTCGATAATTCTATCCGGGACCTCGTCTCTTCTCTCTGTTAAGGCAAATGGCTTCGCACTCAGGCAAACCGACGCCGGTGTCGCAATCGAATTCAGTGAGATAGACATGGATTCTTTCATTCACCTGAAAAATATTGTTGCCCTGAACAGCGGTGACGCCGACGCAGTCAGCGAAGAGTACTTTCATGCGATTACAGCTAAATAGCCGATCCGGCATAATAAAAATGAGCCCCGCAACGTGAGGCGTGAAATGGTTTGAAATGTCTTGTACGCTATTTATTCAAGTTGCGTTCGAGCAAATCGTGAAGATATTAAAAGAACGCAGGGAGCAGTGCCGGGCGGCGGGGCCTTAGCAGGGGACCTCATTGGCCTTCGGTGAGGCCTTTTCCAAACACCGTGCCTATGCGGCCATGGTCAAAACGCACTGCCGTTCGCGAATGAGTTGAAGTTCGTCGTTAAGGCTCTTTCAAAAGAGAGCGTCGATATCCCTGAAGCCGTGCAGAACCCTGACCACGTCAATGTCATTATCAATAGGCAGATAGAAAATCAAATAATTCCCGACTGGAAGGCTTCTCAAGCCGGGCATAAGCTCATCTCGGTTTGTGCCTATGAATGGAAATTCGGCAAGGGCTTGACACCGCTCCTCGATCCTGTCGAGGAATGCGTCGGCATTGTCCGGATTGTCTCGTGCTATGTACAACCAGATTTCGTCGAGGTCTGTTTCCGCTTACGGCCGCTTAAGGACGCGAGCCATCATCCGGACTCCCTCTGTCGTGCGGAAAGTCGTTCGCGTCCCCGTTTCTTTATAGCTTCAAAATCCAATGGCGTGGGCTCGCCGCTATCCAGACCCTTTTGAATTTCAGCCCTCAATTCCTCCAGACGCATGGCATGAAGGCGATCTCGTTCATCGAGAAGGCGCAGGGCTTCGTGCATGACTTCGCTTGCAGAGCCGTAAAGTCCGCTTTCAACTTTCTTTTTGACTAATTCTTCGAGCTGTGGGGTAAGAGAGATATTCACGGTGTCGACTCCTTTCGTCTAGCTGGCAATAACGATTTTTGTTATCTCACGTTATTTTAAAGCAGCAGAGAGCCAAGTGCCAGTTTGTTCCTGGCTAAGATAACCCTTCGAGAGCTTTGTCCCGCTGGAGCAGCGGTGTTCAGATGCCAGACACAATCTCTTTCTACTGATCAGTGCCGAATGAAGTGTCAGCCACAGCTGCATCTACCAGACGCGATTGCGGCAAGTGTGATTTGAGTAGATGCTCCCGAGCCTTCTTGCATGCTGACTCGCTCTGGGAAAGAACAACAAAGCATGCATGAGAAAGATAGGCGAAACCAAAAATACTTTTTTCGCGAAAATAGCCCAGTTTTTTTTTCAATGCATGTTCGCTCACCGCCGCGAGGAACACTTTGGTCGAACACCAGCAGTAGACATTCAGGATCCCACTATTCGTAACTTAGACCGGCTTACGGGAATTTGGGGCTAAAACCACTATAACACGACAATATGATATGTGGAAAAAACAGAAGGCACAATACTTACCCTTTGCGTTAGGATATAATGGGCAGCAGGACAAACCGGCGAATCTATAAACCATGAGCCCCCCGGGCGGGAAGCGCGTCGCCTGCTCAAATCGGGTCGATGCACCGAATGATACTTTTATGATACTTTTGATAAACCCTCCTCTTGTCAAGCCATCCGAGCCGCCGCCCGGCATTGCGCGGCTCTATGGCGCCCTGAGCATGGCGGGGGTCAAATGTTCGGTTATCGATGCCAATATCGAGGGACTGCTGCATCTGCTCGGAAAGAGTCAGCCAGGTTCGGACAACTGGACAAAGCGTGCTCATCGAAACCTGGGGCAAAATCTCGAGTCGCTCCGCAGCGATCGGGGCTACCGCGATGCCGGGCGGTACAAGCGGGCGGTTTCCGACTTAAACCGGCTTATCGCGAAGTCGGGGGAAAGCGGTGCTCATGTGCGGCTCAGCCTCTCCGACTACCGGCATCACGAGCTTTCCGCGGTGCGATCCTCGGACCTTTTGCGGGCGGCCGAGGAGTTCGAAAGAAACCCTTTTTATGAGTATTTTTCAAAACGAATTTCTCACGCCCTGGAACTTTACTCACCGGATGTAGTCGGTATCTCGCTTAATTACCTCAGCCAGGCCATGACGGCATTTTCAATTATCGGTTACATAAGGGCCCGATGCGGTAAGGTCCGGATCGTGCTCGGAGGGAGCCTGATTACTTCCTGGATGCGCAACCCGCGCTGGACCAATCCCTTCTCCGGGCTCGCGGACCGGATCGTAGATGGACCGGGGGAGGCGGCGCTCCTTGAGCTTGCCGGGAAAAATGAGAACGTCCGGCGGGGCAGCTTCTCTTATGAGCCTTTCCCTATGAGTGATTACTTTGCACCCGGTCCGATAATCCCCTACAGCGCATCTCGCGGATGCTACTGGAACCGTTGTGCTTTCTGCCCCGAAAAAGCCGAAGGGGTTCCCTACGAGCCGGTTCCGCTCGAAACGGCGGCCCGCGAGGCGAGAGAATTGTGCGCCGTTTATAACCCGGTGCTCATGCACTTTCTCGACAGTGCGTTGAGTCCAGCCCTTATCGGCAAACTATCCGAGACCCCGCCGGGTGCTCCCTGGTATGGGTTTGCGCGCGTTACCCGAAGGCTTGCCGATGAAGATTTTTGCCATGCCATGAAACGGAGCGGGTGCGTAATGCTAAAGCTTGGTCTGGAGTCCGGAGACCAGGGCGTCATAGACTCCGAGGGCAAAGAGATCGATCTTGGCGTTGCCTCGCGGGCCCTGGCTTCGCTTAAAAAGGCCGGGATAGGCACTTACGTCTACCTTCTTTTCGGCACCCCCTCGGAATCTGAAGACGAAGCCCGCAACACGCTCGATTTTACGGTCCGCCACAGCAGGTTCATCGATTTTTTGAATCTTGCGATCTTTAATATGCCGGTCAACAGTCCGGACGCCGGAAAATTCGAGACTTCACCGCACTACGAAGGGGACCTGTCGCTCTATACGGGTTTTTCTCACCCGAAGGGGTGGGACAGACCTAAGGTGAGACGGTTCCTGGAAAGTGAATTTAAGAGGCAGCCGGCAATCGCTCGAATTCTATCAAACGAGCCGCCATTTTTTACATCGAACCATGCGTCTTTTTTTTGCGGGCAGATAAATGGGGAACGGTGAGCCTGTACGGCTTTTATCCTTATTCGTTAGTGGACGGGGCGGACTTGGCAGACCGAGTGGACGAAGAGCGCAATGAGCGTTAGCAGCGCGAAATTTGTGGCAAGCCCGGTGTAAGTGGGAGCGGACGGCTCTCCCTGTCCATATTATACACTCGAGTTCGCGTGCCTTTTCAAAGAGAGTTGGCTGAGGGAAAATCGATCTGCTTCTTCTTCATCTTTTCGATCAGTGTTGTCCGGTTGAGCCCCAGCATCTTGGCGGCCTTATTTTTGACCCCACCCGACCGCTGGAGCGCGTCCAGAATCAGCCGGTTTTCCAGGTCGTCGAGCGTTTCCTTCAAATTTATCCCGTCCTCCCCGAGTTCTATTATCCTGGGCTCGACCTGCTGAGCGGCCTGCATCCTTGCCGGCAAATCATGGACCTGTATCTCTTCCGTGTCTGTAAGGATCACCAGGCGTTCAATCATATTTTCAAGCTCGCGAACGTTGCCGGGCCATTCATATTGCTCGAAGCTCGCCATGGCGGCGGTTGACATCCGTTTAAGCTGGATATTCTTTTTCTGGCAATGCCGATCCAGAAAGTGCTGGATCAGGAGCCTGACATCGCTTTCGCGTTCCCTTAGAGGAGGGACATGGATTGGGATCACGTTCAGGCGGTAAAAAAGGTCTTCGCGGAATTCGTTCTGGGCCACGGCGCGCTCCAGGTCCTTGTTTGTAGCAGCCAGGATGCGAACGTCGACTTCAATGGTTCTCGATCCGCCGATTCTTTGGAACTTTGTCTCCTGAAGAAAGCGAAGCAGTTTGACCTGGAGCTTTGGGCTCATCTCCCCGATCTCATCGAGAAAGATCGTACCCTTGTTGGCAAGCTCAAACCGGCCCCGCCTTTCCTTGAAAGCGCCGGTAAACGCGCCTTTCTCGTGGCCGAACAGTTCGCTTTCCAGAAGCTCTTCGGGGATTGCGCCGCAGTTGATCGGCACAAAAGGCATGTCCCTGCGCGCGCTCTGGTAATGGATGGCGTTTGCAATAAGCTCTTTTCCCGTCCCACTCTCGCCCGTTACGAGCACTGTTGAATCGGTCTTCGCAACCCGCCTTATTATGCGATAGAGTTGCTGCATCGGCTGGCTTTGACCGATAAGTCTACCGATGCGGTTGTGTTCCTGGATTTGAGAGCGCAGGACGACATTTTCTTCTTTGAGTTCCTTATGTTCAACGGCCCTTTTCAACGTCAAAACGAGTTCATCCGGATTCGCGGGCTTTGAAAGGTAATCGTAGGCGCCGCGTTTCATCGCCTGGACCGCGGTCGCGACGGTGCCAAACCCGGTAAGCACGATCACCAGTGTTTCCGGATAATGCGTGGTAAAATGAGCCAGGACTTCCATCCCGCCCATGTCCGGCATCGACAGATCGGTAAGGACTACTTTGAAAGTGCTTTTTTCAGCAGCTTCGATAGCCTGTTGGCCGCCGGAAACCACCTCCACCTCGTAGCCTTCCATCTGGAGGCGTTCGACAATTAGTTCCAACGTGACAGGTTCGTCGTCAGCGATTAGGATTCTGGGCTTGAGTGCCATTAATCTACCTGGTTTTTAGAGAGCATTCCAAAGTCCGATATCCCATATCCGATAGCAGTCTTGTGTCAATCGTCCCGGGTCCTTGCGCCGAGCTGGATATCCAGCCGCGCCGCACACACTTTCAAACAGGCCTGGCAGTCCGATGTCGGCTGACCGAGCTTGCAGAAGCGGGCGAATCCGTCAAACCAGTCGGCGCCCGTCCTGGGGCAGATGCTCATAAATTCGAGAAATCGCACCAGGCGTTCAATAGCCGATGGATCTATGGCATGTTCTATACGGCACGCGTTGGCTTCCGCGTCATCCGGACCGAGTTGAAGCGTATTCATAAAAAATTCTTTGAGCGTTCTATGACGGCGGATTACGTCACGCGCTATGTCGCGACCCGAAGTTGTGAGGGTGATAAAACTGTAAGGGCTGTAATTTATGAGTCCCCGTCCGGCGAGGGCCTTCAGGGCGCCCGTTACAGATGCGCGTTGCACGTTCATGTGATCGGCAATGTCTTTTGCCCTTGCAACCCGGTTGGACTGCTCGAGATGAAAGATCACTTCGAGATAGTCTTCAAGGCTGGCCGACAGCCCCTCGCTGCCCTTGTCAGGGAGTATTTTGACGCCTTCCTTCATTCAAGGTCCTCCGAGTGACGAACACTCTCACAGAGCTTATCGTATTTTTGCGCGTTAAGCAAACCGAAGGGTTACCCCGCAAGATGATTTTCATCCGAAAAAGTCGGCTCCTTTTGACTTATATGGCTTAAACTGTTAAGCATTGAGGGCTTGGCAGCTTCGCGGAAGAGCGCCAAATTGGAAAGGAATATGAATGGAAGAAAATCCAAGGGGTTTGGGGAAGGACGCATTCGATCCTCTCATGCCAGTTTACGAGTTGATCCAGGGGGGGATCCCGACCGGATTTGCATTAAATACGCAATCAACAGGGCACAACTGGACAAAATGCTGAGTTCCTACCAGGCTTCGCGCCGGGAGGCGGCGGTGGCCGACGCGGTCAGCACATCCAAGACCGGGCGAAACGACCCGTGTCCCTGCGGTTCCGGGAAAAAATATAAGAAGTGCTGTCTTCCCACGCATGAAGAAGCCCTTAGGCTGGTGCCTAAAGAGCAATTGAACCAAATGCAGGAGCGGGTCAAGCTCCGGGAAAAGCTCGAAAAGGATGTCAGCAGGGGTTTTGACCTGATATTTTCGCAGGAATACGAGCGGGCCGGACGGTATGCCGAAAAGCAACTGGAGGCATACCCGGAAGACGACAGGTTTCACGATATTTTGTTGAACTCGCTTTTTGCCCTCGGTGACTATGACGCGGCATTCCGGATCGCTCGAAAAAGATGGCAGATCGCGACCGAGGAGAAGCTCTTTTTCCAGGAAAATGGATACCACAGTCATGAGGGCATAGAGAGGGACGTGCCCGTTCATTTTTATTCACCCTCCACGTGGCTCGAAAAGTTCTGGATCGCCCAACGCGCACGCGCCTGGCGGATTCAGTTCCCGCCCACGCCCGGTTCAAAGATAGAGGGGACCGTTGAAAAGCTCCTGGCGGCAAATGATTTGAAGCGCTTTCCTGCAAAGCAGGAAGAAGGATTCGAGGCGAGAAGAGCGGCCCTTGCGCCGGCGATCTCGACGGTTGAATCGGAAGGACCTGAAGCGATTCCATTCCTGCTTCCCCTCACATACAACTTCACCTGGGCCAGCCTGTTTGTCCCGGGGTTGCTCCAAGGCTGGGGCACAGAGGAAAGCCTGAGACTTTTGGCCGAGCTTTCCATGTTTCGCTATCCCTATTTTGCACAAAAATGCCTGGCCTTCCTCGAAGAGGCCGGCGAGCGCGGGGTACCGGCAATCTCCTTCGTCCTGAGTGAAAACCCGGCCTTCGATGAATTGAAAACCGGCCTGCTGAGTGTGCTTGGGAATGTGGCCTGCAAGGAATCTTTCGAAATCCTGGCAAAATTTACCGAACATGAAAATCTGTACGTTGTCGCCTGGGCCTGCGAAGCTCTGGAGAGGCACAAGAGTTCCGAGGCCCTGCCTTACCTGGAGAGCGCCAAAAAACGGCTCAGCACTGTGAGCAAGATCGAGGGGGCCATTAAGGAAATCCCGGGGTCATTGAAAACAAACGGTTGAAGCTCTATCGTTCAAATGTGAGTTGGATAATGGGTGATTGGGGGCGCTATAACCCATGTCGGGAGAATCTTTGTCCACGGGGTCTTAAGGATATGAAGAAATTCATCGCCGTAATTGAGAAGTGCAGTGAAACAGGTTTATATGTCGGGTACGTCCCTGGTTTTCCCGGAGCGCACAGCCAGGGCCAAACTCTCGATGAACTGCATAGGAATTTACAGGAAGTCATCGGTATGCTTTTGGAAGATGGGGAACCATCTCTGGAAGGGGAATTCGTGGGGACCCATGTGGTAATGGTCGCCTGATGGGACGATTCCCAGTTCTCAAACCAGGAGAGGTCCTGACGATTCTTGAGAAGCTCGGGTTTGTTGAAGTCCGTCGGCGAGGATCTCATCGGCAGTACCGTCATCCTGACGGGCGGGGAACTACGGTCCCGTTTCATCAGGGCCACGATATATCTCCGGTTTTGTTGCGAAGGATAGCCGGTGATATCGGCATGACCGTTGATGAATTCCTACATTAAGTCACGGACAAGATAGGGGGCGTCATCCAAAATCATATCCA
>CAWGZP010000018.1:0-33231 GCA_963826655.1 uncultured delta proteobacterium | reverse complement strand
ACCCAAGAACCTTTAAAGGTATGGGGCTTGCCTACGGCTCATCGCCTCGAGGCGCGTGTCACCTTCGCTCCACCTTCTATAATCCTGAACTGACCAACGTTATCAATCGCGATCAAATAGATGGGAAGGCGAAAGTTTTTGCAGAATGGGAAGACCGGCTTGCGTTTTTCGATACTCTAATTTTGTGCCGCTTTTACCGGGACCTCTATCAATGGGACGAACTCACCGAAATCATTCGTGCTACAACAGGTTTGAGCCTTGATGCCGAAGGGATGCGCGAAGTGTCTTCGGCCGTAATAGACGATACTCGCCGTTTCAACATTCGCGAGGGGCTGAGCAGGGATGACGACCGGCTTCCCAAACGGTTCGTTACGCAGGCTCTTCCCGAGACCGGCAATTCGATCACGGAAAATCAGATGGGTCAGATGCTCGATGACTACTACGAGGCGCGCGGATGGGACGAAGATGGGGTCCCCCCGCCCCGGGCGGCCTGATCGAAACCGGCAGCCAGTTGACCGAAATCCTTTTAAGTTAAAATCTTTGGAGGCTTGATACGTCTTTTCCGACCCAAGAAGTGGACGTTGTTCAAAATGATACAAAGGGATTCTCCCGCCGGATCAAGGCCCATATCCTCGGGCCTCAGCACGGGTTCGCTGTTATAGTTCCGCCTGAGCTTTCCCCGGTATGCCTCAAGGAAACTGTCGATGCGGATATTGAGTGCCCGGAAATAAGCGATGCCGGAGTAGTATTCAGCGGGAGGCTTAAAGAGGCCTATGTATGCAATCTATGGCTCAGGACCGCCAGTCGTGTGCTTTGCAGGCTCAGCCCGTTTCGGGCGGGCGCCGTCGAGGAGCTTTTTCGTAAGGTTTCGCGAATTCCCTGGGAGCTTTGGTTAAATCCTGAGATCCCGCTGGATATAGAAGCACACGTGGAGTATTCGCGGATAAGCCACGAGGGCAGGGTGGCCGATATCCTGTTCGAGAGCGTCGAAAAGAGCCTTCGTTCAATAATAAGGTCCGCACCGCGGTCCGATCATGAGGGCTTGAAGCAGAAGCTCCTGGTCCGCCTTATTGAGAATCACTGCCAAATCAGCCTGGATATGTCAGGTTCCCACCTGCACCAGAGGGGATACCGGCCGCGGCACACTGGGGCGCCTCTTCGTGAGACTCTTGCCGCGGCAATCCTTTCCAAGTCGGAGTGGAAGTCCGATCAACCGCTTGTAGACGGGATGTGCGGTTCAGGTACTTTCCCCATAGAGGCGGCTTTGATTTCCCGGAAAATAGCGCCAGGGCTCGGCCGGGATTTTTTGTTCCAAAGGTGGCCTTCATTTCAGAGGGAGACCTGGGAATACCTGTGCCGCAGGGCGCAAGCGGCTTCTTTAACCAAAACGCCCGAAAAGATCGTTGGCATCGATATCGATCCGGAAGCCCTCAGCGTGTCGGCTGAAAATGCAAATCGGGCGGGAGTGGGCGGGGACATCGAGTTGGAGCGGATCGACTTCTTTGAGTTTGATCCCGTGAAAAAAGGGCTCAAAAAGGGCCTGCTCGTATTGAATCCTCCGTACGGGATACGGCTGGAAGCGGGAGGAACAAGCCTTTACGCGCGAATAGGCGCTAAGCTGAGGCTTAATTTCAAGGGGTGGAAGTTTGCCGTTCTGGCAGGGTCGCGCACCGAAGCCGCGGCAATCGGGATGGGCAGGGTGCGCTTGTGGAACATCCGGCATGGGGGAATACCCGTTACGGTCGTGTTCGGCATGGTTGCGGACTGATCCGCAGTCTTATGCTTGAACAGGTTCGATCTCGTGTCAATCAGCCCATCGGCAAGGGAGTCGAGCCGCTCGAAAAGGATGGCGGAGGGCAAAACCGATCATCTTTTTTTGCAAAGCCCAGCGGAGTCCACGTTCATCGGGGCTGCTGTCTCAAGCCATTCCCCATGTAAGGTGAGGGCCCAGAAAATATTTGTTCAAATCGCGATACCGTGAACGGATCTTTTCCTGGGGAACGTCCGACATTACCAGGCCAAGCTCCATAGTATCCAGATAGGTATAGTCCTCCCACCGAATCGAATCCCGCACATCGGCCGGCAATTTATTAAAGAACGCCGTTCCCGGGAGAGGGCAAAGCAGGCCGGCCCTTATAATATCCGGCCTAGCCCAGCGCAGGAAACCGATCGTTTCGTCCCAGTCTTTTTCCGTTTCGCCGGGCAGACCGAACATGATGTCCGTGAAAATCCTCAAGCCGGCCTTCCTCGTGATTTCAACCGCTCGCCGGTTTAGAGCGAGTGTGGTCTTTTTGCCAATGGCTCCCAGCAAGCTCTCCGATCCGGTTTCAACTCCATACTCCACCATGATGCATCCGGCGGACTTAATTTCATGCAATAACTCCGGCGTTGCCTGGTCGACACGGAGGCAGCAGTCCCATCGAATCCTGTTCAAACCGGAGTTGCGCAGGGCTTGACAGAGCAGGACAAGCCTGTCGGGATCGGCTCCTATCGAATCGTCCTCGAAGTGGACCGCTTCGACACCAAACTCTTCCACAACACGTTTTACCTGATCGATCACATGGTCAATCGAATGAAAACGGACTCCGGGACCCGAGACGAGGGGGCCGGCACAAAACCAGCAAGAGCCGAGACAACCCCGTGAAGTGCGGATATTCGTCACTTTCAGGTTGAGCCATGGGATCATCCATCGATTTCGTTCGGTATAGAATTTCATATCAAACAAGTGATAAGCCGGCAGGCCAAGTTGGTCCAGGTCTATTTCATGCGTCCTTGGGCAGGCGGAGACGAACTCAACGCCGCGGCGAGACGCCAAACCGGGAATATCACCGCCGATACCGTTTCTGACGAGATCCAACATGGTTGCTTCGCCTTCACCAACGACGACCGCATCCAGTTCCGGGATTTCCCGCAACGTACGTTCGGGCAGAGCCGTAGGATGTGGCCCACCCGCAACAACTACGGTGTCCGCGCCGCAAATTGTCTTTACAAAGCCGGCAATACGGGTGGCCTCGATCATACCGGGGGTCAAAATTGACAAGCCGACAAGGTCGGGCCTGAACGCCCGAAGTTCGCCCCTGATGAGTTCATCAATGGCCGACCTGTTATAGTTATTCTTAATCAAGTGTTCTTCGCAGTTTAAGATGCGAACCTCGCAACTTTCCTTTTCCAGGACTGAAGCTATATGAGCAAGCCCGGTCGGTACCCAATGAGAACGGAAAGCCCCCCGGGGCCAATAATTATGCGGCCATCCAGGGTAGATCAAATAAACCCTCATATTCTCTTGAGTACCTCTCTGAGAATCTTTCGGCGCAATGTGTCTATTTTGTTGGGTTCTCTCTGCATCATCGAAGGGGTGAGAAGCGCTTTTAGAGCCACCGGCATAGAAAGTTTCAGTCGCGCAGCGAGATCGAGGCATTCTTCCGATTTTAAAACGCGCCAGCACAAGTATAGACCTGTCATGACGGAAGCACGGCATCCACTGCGCCCGAGAATTTCAGACAAATAGGCGGTGTCGAACTCGCCTGCCCTTCCGAGGCATATCTGGCGAATATCATAAAGTTGGAGCAATCTATCGAATGAATGGCTGGTTGCAGCGTGAACCGATGCGATCAGGAGAAGCGATGCCGGGGAGGGTATCGATTGGGGAATTCGGGGACCATCCTCAAACTGGAGATCATGAAATGAGCAGGAGATATTGTAGCGTAATGCCGGAGAATTGACGAGGTTCCAATGTATCTCGACGGAGCCTCCATGCCACCCGTCAGGTTCCCATGCCTCCTGCCCGTAAGCGGATGCGTGCTTCATCTGCCAGCCCGTGGTGCGGCGATAACCAAGTCCTTTGACAACAGTTGAAACATCCGCCGCCGCACTGTATGGCACCATAATATCCACATCGGTAAATGTGCGCAAAGACGATGGCTTGTAAAGCCTGTCGGCAAAATCAGCCCCCTTTAAAATGAAGGCGGGAATCGAATTCGCTGACAGGGCTTTTATCAGGTCGTTGCCCTGCCGCCGCAGCACTAGAGAAAGGACCATTGCGGCACGCAGATGCCCTCTTTTTGAAGCAAGAACGAACTCGATATCTTCTTTCCCGCCGTCCGCGACCAGTTCGGCACTGCCTCCAGCCGCCGCGGCCGAAAGGTTAGAGACAGTTGCGGGGAGGACGCCATGGCCATTTGCCACATCGAGAAGATTGCTCAGGGCTGCTCTGGCAAGTGGCCTTGGAGGCGCAGATAATTTCAAGCCCTCAGGGTCGGAGAGAGGTATGAGCCAGGAAACAGGCATGGAGAATTATGCTACTCCTGCAGAAACGGTGACAGGGATTCGTACAATGTTTCGAGATGGGGTGAAGCACTGAGCATCAGGCATTTGCAGTTTCCGACGAGATTGGCCAGGGCTTTAAAGGATTTTCCGGAGGGACCGTCGCCGCGGCAATCTATTGCAGAAATGTTTTCCCGCGCCAGTAAACTCAAAGCAGCAATTT
Organism: uncultured delta proteobacterium; assembly: GCA_963826655.1. GTDB lineage: Bacteria > Desulfobacterota > Syntrophobacteria > Syntrophobacterales > Syntrophobacteraceae > SbD1. The sequence continues at coordinate 28,745 of CAWGZP010000018.1, read as the reverse complement.
GACCGAGTGGTTCTATTTTATGACCTTCGGTGTTTCTCTCTCCAAGGAAAATGACGGCGTCCGGCTCTAAGGGAAGAGCCTGCTCCCGTTGCCCGGACCGTTCCTGGATCGAAATAGACTTCGTTGCTGCCCTCAAGGCTTGGCGGGCCAAGGTCCTTAATCCACGGAAGCAGTTCCAGGGAGGGACGGCAGAGCTTGAGGCGCGGCAGAAGCCCCCATATTTCGGGTGAACTCCGACTGTTTGCGACACCGGTTATAAAACTTATATCATCGCCAACGAGTTTCATCCCGGAGTTCGCCAGCGCTAATGCCGTGGTTGTCTTTCCCGTACCTCCGGCTCCGGATATAACGATCGCGCGGTCACTGCTAGAATTCACCAGCAGAGTCGCGGCGTGAACCATGTGATAATCGACCTGCCTTAAAAACTCTGCCAAAATTGGAAGAATATTGCCCGAGAGGAGGCACCATTCGGCGCCCGGCTTGAAAGATATTTCCGCGTGGCATGCAGACAGGTCGAAGCAGGCAAATGAAAGCCCATGAAGCTCTATGCACCTGCGGGTTTCATCTCCCCGGTAGGTCGCATGAATGCCCTCCGGCAATTTCCCGTCCCAGAGAAGACGGCCCGGGGGAAGAAACTCATGCTTGGCGGAATAGGCGGCACTGATCGAAATGAGACAATCAGGCCGTTTTCGCAAGGTCTCTGAGAATGGACACAGGAGAGTGTCCACTTCTCGAATAACATCCATGGCCATCGCTTCCACAAGGAGGCTGAGGCCATGGATGTTATAAGAAGCGGAAAACATGTTAGTCTCCCGGGGCTGTTGCGACGCCGGAAACGATTGCCGAAACTTCCGTTATTTCAACGATATTTTCGCATTTCTCAAGAGTTGGTCCCTCATAAGGTTTCTTGCTCCCACTATTTTCTACCACGGTTACCCCTCCTTTGAATTTGTTTGAGGCTATGATTGACACCACCGTAACTGCAAGCTTGCGGATCCGAATAGGAACATGACCTCGGTCATGTTCAGCCACGCGGTAGGACGCCGGAAACGACTGCCGACGTTCCTTCCGTTATTTCAATTAGTTTTTCACATTTCTCGATAGTCGGTTCCGCATAAGGTTTCTTGCTCTCATTATTTTCTACCACAGTCCCCCCCCTTACCCTTGTCATTTTAAACCTGCGGTGCAACCCCGGAAACGACTACTGCCCTGCCTTCCGTAATTTCAATTAGTTTTTCACATTTCTCAAGAGTCGGCTCCACATAAGGTTTCTTGTTCTCACTATTTTCTCCCACGGTCACTCCCCCTTTTCTAATTTGATCCTGGCTATGATCGACGTTGTAACTGCAACTTGCGGTTCGGATACGAAAAGACCTCGGTCATTTTAAGACTTGTCGGCGTTGAAAGCTCGCTGCCGGACGAGGTTACCCAGCAATGGGCGTGGAAGCGGCCGAACTCTTCACGCGAAAGGACACTCATGTGAAGGGTTGCCTCCAGTCCGGCAAGTCTCAAGAAATGGAATATCAGAAGCCCTTCCCTGAGGCATGCTCGCCGAACCATGTAAATAGGGCTTTTTAATCGATTTTTAACAACACCAGCCAAATCCTCGGCAGAGAAACCTCGATATGGCTGGAATAAAGGAGATGGTGAAAAAACCTCGAGAATTCTCTTTAGGGTAAAAATCCTCACCAAAAGAGGGGTAATTGTGGCAACGATCCAGACATGCATGACGAGGGCAATTTTAAGCGCTTTTTTCATTTGCCACCGAGATCAGACCCTCTGCCAGCAGTCTATCCGCAAGCAGCCTTAGATCTTTTAGCAGCCTCTCTTCGGCGACTGTGAAAAGCGCTAATAATTCGCTACAGATCTCAGGCAGGGTTTTTGCGCCATCCAAGGCCTCAAGAAATGCTCTCGTCGTGTCGTTGCAGCTATAGAGAAAACCTGTCCCGAGGGAAACTACGACCGTTTCGTGTCCTTCACCCAGAGATTGAAAGGCAACGTCCTCACTCAGGCAATATCTTGCACTATCGATTGTCATCATTGACCATCCTTACAGGGAAGGTAGCATTATACAGACGCATTTCCGTGGTGTCAAAAGCTAATCTTTACTCTTCTTTACATTGTAAGGTGGTGGTGGGCTGCAAAATCGTAGCAACGATTCCATTCTTTTATTCTTTGTACCCAACCGGCTGCAAGGTGACTCTCCCGAAATTGGCAAGCCATAAAGGGTTCCGACACTGACTGTCCACTATTATTTCGAGTCAATCCGAGGTAACATACATAAATTGCCAATGCAAAATATTCATTTAAGGAATTTAGAATGAATCGCATATTTCTTCCCAAAGCTTTCTCGATCCTGCTGGTTGCTTTTCTATTGATCCTGCCCAAAGCTTGCCTTGCGCTGGTCCCAAGTGAGATTCTGGTGATAGCAAATCGAAATTTCCCGCAGAGTAGCGAGTTTGCACACTATTATATGGAAAAAAGAGGAATCCCCGAGCAGAACCTGGCCGTGATAGCCACTACTAAAGATGAACGTTGCAGCCGGGAGGAATACGACAGAGAAATAGCGCTTCCAATCCGCACGGACCTTCAAAATCTGGAGGCAAAAGGCGTGCGTATTCGCTGCCTCCTTACTATTCGAGGTGTTCCGCTTACTATTTATGAACCTCAACTGCGAGATGAAGAAGCAAAGGAACTTGAGAAATTGAAGGGGCTTGCATCGAAATTGGAGTCTCGATTGAAAGGAAGTGGAAATAATCTTAAGGACGTTGTCAATGCTTTGAGATCAGAATATGATGAAACCCGAAAGGCAATTTCAGCCTTATCGAAAGACGATGAGATGGCGGCCGTCGATTCAGAGCTGGCACTCGTTCAAAAAACCGATTATCCGCTCTCCGGCTGGATTCCGAGTCCCTTCTTTATCGGCTTTCAAAATAAAAAAATTAAGGACATGCCTGAAAGTGCCCTGCTTGTCTCCAGGCTCGATGGACCTACGGTTCGAATAGTGAAGAGAGTGATTGACGATAGCCTCCTGGCGGAAACGAACGGTTTAAAGGGGAAAGCTTATTTTGATGCCAGGTGGCCCGATCCCGGGAAAAGCGACTTGAAGGGATATGCTTACTACGATGCGTCTCTACACAAAGCTGCTGCCATTGTCAGAGCCGACAAGCTCATGTCGGAAACAGTCCTCGATGAAAAGGAGAGTTTGTTCCAGCCGGGCGAATGCGACGATGCGGCGCTTTACTGCGGATGGTATAGCCTTGGCAAATACATCGATGCTTTCAAATGGGTGCCGGGTTCGGTAGGTTTTCATATAGCCAGCCGGGAATGCGAGACTCTCCGGGAGCCAGGGAGCACAGTTTGGTGCAAAATGATGCTGGAAAAAGGAATAGCAGCTACTGTCGGTCCGGTAGGTGAACCTTATGTGGAGGCTTTTCCTGTTCCGGAAGTCTTTTTCGGGCTCCTCCTGGAGGGCGAAAAAACGCTTGTTGAATGTTTTGCATCGTCGAGCCCATTTTTATCCTGGCGAATGATCCTGATAGGTGATCCTCTATACAGGCCGTTTCCAGCCCACCTGAAAGCGCTAAAAGAACTACAGACGTCCACAGCCCCCGAATAAGATTCCAAATCTTGTATCAGGACCAGCATTGTGCCCGCCCTCTCGACGGGATGGAAAATACGGCCACCGCAGCTTCAGGCCATTTTATCCGTGAACAGATCTTATTTTTCGGCCGATCTTCTTCGAAAAAACAGTTTACCCAACTTGCCTTCACCCAGCACAAGCCCTAATTCTTCAAAGGCGAAAAAAGGTATGAAAGCGACAAATGTGATCATAGATCTGGCCAACAATTCGAGTTTGCCTGCGCTCATGAACTCATCAAGAGCACCCGCGATGCCTTTCCCGTGCAGCAATCCGCTTATGGTGGATTCGGCAACACCGAAGATCCCCACAAATATGGTGAACACAATGGCCTTGTATACGGTTGGCACGATCAACGGAGGGTCTTTAAGCCATCGCCGGCCCAGATGCAAAGCACGGCCCACCAGGATGACTTTGGCTAAAACCAGCGCCTTGATGACGCTAACCCCATAATTCAAATAGGCGATTTGATACTCGGCCAGTATTAATCTGCGATACCATGTAAATATACCGAAGAAAATGGCCAGGTACATGAAGACGATGTAATACTCGGCCATTTCGTGGATAGCTTTGGATTTCCAGTCGGCTTTTTTCGTGTTTGCGTCTTTCATTGTCTATCCCGATCCTCTCCGCTTTCAGTCGAGTCCGAATTTGTTCGGCCCTCAGGTATTTCATGTTCTCTCCGGGCGACACATCTGCGCCGCGCCGGCCCCCACCTCAATCACTGCTGTCGGGGGTCGGAAAAGTTTGCAGGGTTCTACAGCCCATTTTGTTTGCCGGGCCACACCCGGTCGGAACAGGCGTAGCCCGGAGGACGGTTATGAACTCAGGAGCTTCGACTACTGCCCGTGATGTGCTTTAATGGCTTCCTCGATCTTCGCTTTCACGGCATCGAGATTGAAGCTGGCGCCCTTTTGCATCGGGGGGAATTCGAGGGCCGTCATGGCCAGCTTCGCCACTTCCTGTTGCACGAACACGAAGCGCCAGAACTCGTACTGGAACCAGTCAAAGTATGTGTACGAGCCATAATTTCCTTCAGGGAAGGCCGTGTGCTCGAAAGGATCCAAACGCAGATTCGTGAGAACTGGTGCGTCAACATGAACCTTGCTGCCGATCCAACCGCCTGGCTGGTCAATGAACCTATACTTGAAGTCGTCCAACCGCACAGCGCCGAGTGTGCTTTCTCCAAAGTAAAAGATCTCGTGACGGGCCGATGGACCCTTGCCGGTGATCATATCCATCAGGTTATAACCGTCTAGATGGTTCTTATAGGTGCGGTCGCCGATTTGCTTACCCTTAAGCAATTCCTCTTTGAGGTTCGGGTTGCCTGCGGCGGCGGCGAAGGTTGGCAACCAGTCGAGGCCGGAAATGATCCCGTTTTCGACAGTGTCCGCAGGCACATGGCCGGGCCAGCGAATAATCGCGGGGCAACGGAAACCACCTTCGTAGACCGTGCCTTTGGCTCCGAAGAACGGCGTTTGCCCGCCATCGGGCCAGGTGAAGCTCTCTGTGCCGTTGTCGGTGGTGAACATGACGATGGTGTTGTCATCGAGGCCGTTGTCCTTTAGATACTGCATGACCGAGCCGACAATGTCGTCGAGTTGCGCCATGCCGGCTTCGTGAATGGTCCAGCCATTCTTCGAGTTGCGCATCCCTTCGTATTTCGGCGAAAGGTGGGTGACGATGTGCATGCGCGTGGGGTTGAGATACAGAAAAAACGGCTTTCCGTCTGCCTTGGCCTTGTCCACGAACTTGAGCGACAGATCGAGAATCTCGTCGTCCACGGTCTCCATTCGCTTGGGATGGAGGGGGCCGGCGTCCTGGATCTTCTGCTTGCCGATCTTGCCCCACCGTGGTTGCACGGTCGGGTCATCCTTATCCGTCGCCCAACTGTGGACCATGTTGCGCGGACCGACTTTGTCCAACAATTCCTGCGGGTAGCCGGGGTGCGCGGGGTCCTCCATCGCGTCGAGGTGATACAGGTAGCCGAAGAACTCATCGAAACCATGTACCGTGGGCAGGAACTGGTTGAGGTCGCCGAGGTGGTTCTTGCCGAATTGACCCGTGGCATAACCCATGGACTTGAGCGCCGTCGCAATGGTTACCGCCTCTGCCGGAAGCCCGATGGCCGCGCCGGCCTGGCCGACCGTGGTCATGCCGGTGCGTAAGGGCAACTGACCGGTGATGAAAGCGGCCCGCCCCGCCGTACAACTCGCCTCGCCGTAGTAGTCGGTGAACAACATCCCTTCTTTGGCCAGCTTGTCGAGGTTCGGTGTGCGGCCGGCCATCATGCCTCTGTGGTAGGCGCCGATGTTCCAAACGCCGATGTCATCTGCCATGATGGCGACGATGTTGGGTTTTTTGTCCGACGCAAGCGTCATTTTCTTCTCCTTTTCAAGTTACTGACTCCAAAAGGCCGGAGGATTGATTATCCTCACACCATCAGCCCGTTTTGGCCTTATTGCCTCTTACCGATGCCTTTCTTTCGCCTCCTTTCTTATGGTGGTTCGAGGATAACCCTTTCGCTATGAGGGAATAGAGTTCGATGACGACGTGGATGGTGCGGGAGAAACAAATGAGCGTATTGGAAAAGCCGATCAGTACAACGCGTGATATTCCAAGGGCGATTTTGAGAATGAAATAATTTCCAAAGATTTCGCAACTCAAAACAGTTATGCATTAGAAACTGCCGGTGCAAGTGCAGCCACTCAATTTGATCTACCGGGCTGACTAGAAAAGGGAACACTTTACATACAGCTTTTTCTTTCTCGATTTGGGATATCCGCAGCATTTCCGTGATGGTGGTTATGGATGCTGGCGAACCGGAGAGCTTGGAGTATTATTTACTGCTCTCTCTCTTTCGCGTATACTGCCCGCACACGATTATTTGGGCCCGGGCGGTCGGATTCGAGGAAAACACAAGGGGCTAAGTCCTATTCCTCCGGCCAAACCGGAGGCCTGGAAAACAAGTGGCCGCTCAAAGCGGCTGGAGCGTTGGCATCCTCCCTATTTATCCACGTGGATAGTACGCGGCATGCTTCCATCAGCGTGCCGGGCGCCGCCTTAGACAAAACTCATTGCACATATGGATAGGAGGCACGCTTCTCTTGAATTTTGCGTCGATGAGCTAACTGATGAATTGTGAAAGAATGAAAGAGAGCTTGTGCTGAGGCTATGAAAGATTTGGAATACAGCGACCGGGCGTACCTGCATGCCTTCATGAAGACTGCTCAGTACCTGGCGAGTTTAACGACCCATCAGGACGTCTGGCAACATATAGCCGAGGTGATGGTCACTTTCTTTGGAGCGGAATCCGCCGGATTTGCCAGAGTGCAAGCCGATGGTGGAATAGAGTTCCATCACCTTTTGGCGCCTGATGAACAGTCTCGATCAGTGTTATCCTCCAGAGCTATTCGAGATAGCGTTCGCGAGGTTTTGGAAACCGGATTTCTCGCGTCATGTCCTCTGGCTGTCGGCGGGGTCTCGCACGTGTTCGTCCTTCTGCCTATATCACTGAACAATAAGACCGGAAGTGTCATGCTGGTTGGACATGCCACGGCCGGGCCAATATCAAACGAACTACTCAACGTCTACCTCGCGATTTCAGGACTGGCCGGAACTACCATCAACAGGCTTATCTCAGAAACCGAACTGAAAGAACACCGCTCCCATCTTCAACAGCTTGTTGCCGAGCGTACGGGCGAACTCACACGGACCCTCGACCGCCTTGAGTGCGAAATCGCCGGGCATATGCGGACAGAGGAGGCTTTGAGGGAGACGCACGATCACCTCAATACAATCATTGAGTTTTTGCCTGATGCCACATTTATGATGGATGACAGTGGCAAGGTCATCGCCTGGAATAGGGCCATGGAAGAGATGACGGGAATTTCGAAGGTGGATATGCTCCAGCTGGCGGATTATGAGTATGCCATCCCATTCTATGGTAAGAGAATGCCTACTCTCGTCGATCTTGTCCTAAAACCTGAGGCCGAACTCGAGACGAGCGAGTATAACTATATTCAAAGAAATGGAGACCTGCTTTATGGCGAAGCCTTTGTTCCTCAGGCATTCGACGGAAAAGGCGCATACCTTTCGTCTGCCGCCTCGGTATTGAGGGATGGTGCCGGGAAGGTAGTCGGGACCATACAATCACTTCGTGACATCACCGAGCGCAAGCGGGCGGAGGAGACATTACAATTCAAAAATGTCCTTCTATCCACACAGCAGCAAGTCTCAATCGACGGAATCCTGGTGGTTGATGAAAACAACCGCATCATCTCGACCAACCGACAGTTTGTCGAGATGCATGGCCTCCCGGGAAAGCTCGTCGAAGATGGAGCCGACGAACCGATCCTGCAGTTTATCGCGACCCAGATGGCGGATCCCCAAGCGTTCCTGCAGCAAATTCAATATCTATGTGAGCACAGACGGGAAACCAGCCGGGAAGAAATGCCCATGGCGGACGGCCGTGTTTTTGACTGCTATTCGGCGCCGATGTTCGGACCGGATGATCGATATTACGGCCGTGTCTGGTATTGCCGGGACATCACCGAGCGTAAGCGGGCGGAGGCGGAAAGATTGCGGCTGGAAGCCGAGAACCGGCTACTGCAGAAGGCCGAAAGCCTTGGACGTATGGCGGGGGCAATTGCGCATCATTTCAACAACCAGTTCGGTGTGGTGATGGGTAACCTGGAGTTAGCCCTGATGGATTTGGCCGGGGATACAGGAATCCGTAAAAATCTTAACGCAGCAATGCAGGCTGCCCGTCGGTCCGCAGAGATCAGTGGCCAGATGTTGACCTATCTTGGCCAGAGTACCGCCAAGCACCAGACGTTGGATCTTTCGGATGTTTGCCGCCAGGCATTGTCGAGACTCAAGGATGCCATGCCGGAAGGCATTGCCCTCAAAACTGATCTCCTGCCCTCCGGTCCGGTTGTCCGTGCGCATGTAAACGATATGCAGCAGGTACTGACCCATTTGATCAACAACGGCTGGGAATCCATAGGGCACAATGCAGGCACAGTTACACTGAGAACAAGAATCATTCCGGCAGAGGAGGTCTCCGAATCCCACTTGTTACCCATCGCCTGGAAACCCGCAGCGGAAGTCTTTGCCTGCCTGGAGGTGAAGGATACGGGTTCTGGAATACTGGAAGACGACCTGGAAAAGATTTTCGATCCTTTTTTTACTACCAAATTCACCGGCCGTGGGCTGGGCCTGCCAGTCGTTCTTGGAAACGTGAAAACCTGGGGTGGCGCGATTGGTGTAGAGAGCAAGAAGAATAATGGAAGCCTCTTTCGCGTCTTTTTACCGTTAGCCGGCAACGAGATTTCAATGCCTTCCGAAAAGCCGTCAGGGGCTCACCGGATGGGAGCTGGCGGCAATGTGTTACTGGTGGAGGATCAGGAGACGGTAAGAAATATGGCCGAGGCCATGCTTGAGCAAATGGGCTTTGAAGTCCTCGCAGCTTCGAGCGGAGCCGAAGCTGTAGAGCTGTTCCAGGCCAACCCGGACAAGATCCTCTGCGTAATGACCGATCTCCGTATGCCCGGGATGAACGGATGGGAGACACTGGCTGTTCTGCGAAAAATCCGGCCGCACATCCCTGCGATTCTGGTGAGCGGGTGCGATGAAGCGTGCGCAATGACCTGTAATTATTCTGAAAGGCCCCATGTCTTTTTGCAGAAGCCTTACTCGATGGGCGATTTACAGGCGGCGATCGATACGGCTTTGAAAAAGCCGGCGAACGCGAGATGAACGTTCCCGGTCCATCGAATTCCGATGAACGTATGTAACCGTTTTGTCACTATTTATTCATTGTCACACCCTCCTCTTTCTCGATTTAGGGTGTCGTCCAAGAAATTTTCATTCCCCAAATGATACCAGAATAGCACAGTCTAAGAGTCAATGGCGAGTGGTCCTCTAAAGTCACTGGCTTAAAGCCTCTGTCAAATGAAATCCGGACCTGTTCGGATCTTGTCAGGTCAGGGGCGGTTACTCTTTCGGGAACTACCAGCCGGAATGTCGTTCCCAACTTCGACTCCCATCTTCGACTCCCAACTTCGAACCCAACTTCGAACTCCCACTTCGAACTTCCAACTTCGACTCCCGCTCCTCGCTTGCCGGTGAAATCGCAATGATTACCGTTTCTCTATGGGCTATGCGGAACAACACAGAAAAAACGATCATGTGGATGCTTCGGAATCGACGGCGATCAAGAACAACTGCAAATAAAGGGGAAATTCCGATGTCGTTTATTAATGTTGGAAAAGAGAACAGCGACTGCATCGATCTCTACTACGAGGACCATGGCAGCGGCACGCCGGTCGTCCTGATTCACGGTTGGCCGCTGAGCGGCGGTTCCTGGGAGAAGCAGGTTCCGGTACTGCTGGATGCGGGTTACCGTGTCATCACCTACGACCGCAGAGGATTCGGCAATTCCAGCAAGCCGGCTTGCGGCTATGATTACGATACGTTTGCCGAAGACCTGCACAAACTCATGACCAAACTCGACCTGCGCGACACGGTACTGGTGGGCTTTTCGATGGGAGGGGGCGAGGTGGCCCGCTACCTGGGCGCCTACGGATCGGACCGGGTGAAAAAGGCGGTGTTTCTCTCTTCAATTCCGCCATTCCTGCTGAAAACGACTGACAACCTTGAGGGCCTCGACGGCAGTATATTCGACGGATTCAAGAAAGCTATAGCAACTGACCGGCTGGCGTTTCTCTCGCAGTTTCTAGCCGATTTCTACAACGTTGACGTCCTGGGCGGCAAACTGGTCAGTCAGGATGCTGTCCGGTTCAGTTGGAACGTCGCGGCAGGCGCCTCGGCCAAGGGCACCCTGGATTGCGTCTCCGCGTGGTTGACCGATTTCCGGGAGGATCTCAAACGCATCGCAGTGCCTACACTTGTCGTTCACGGCGATGACGACCGAATTCTTCCGCTTTCCGCTTCGGGAAAGCGCACACACGAGTTTGTCAAGGGAAGTCGATTGGTGGTCGTGCAAGGTGGGCCGCACGGAATCATCTGGACCCATGCCGAAAAGGTCAACCATGAGTTGCTGGACTTTCTCGGGGTGAGAAAGTCATCGATTCAAGGGCTTGCCGAAGCGGCTTAGATCAACAATATACCAGGAGAAAACTATAATGTCGACGATGCGTGCAGTGCAGGTCCCTAAAGCAGGCGGCGCTTTTGAACTGGTTGAGCGCGAAATTCCGGAGCCGGGCGCGGGTTCGGTGCGCATTAAAATTCAAGCCTGCGGTATCTGCCACAGTGACTCCTTTACCAAGGAAGGAACCTGGCCCGATGTCAGGTACCCGCGTGTCCCGGGACACGAGATTGCAGGAATCATTGATGCTGTCGGCGCCGGTGTGGCCGGATGGACGCCCGGCCAACGGGTCGGAGTCGGCTGGCACGGCGGCCACTGCGGGTATTGCGATTCATGCCGTCGCGGTGACTTCGTTACCTGCCAGGTCGCGCCTCAAGTACCCGGCATCACGTACGATGGAGGCTACGCCGAATACACTGTCACTCCCGCTGCGGCCCTGGCGCTGATCCCGGAAGGGCTTTCACCCGTCGAGGCCGGGCCGTTGATGTGTGCCGGGATCACCACCTTCAATTCCCTTCGCAACAGTGGCGCGCGACCGGGCGATACGGTCGCCGTGCTCGGCGTGGGAGGGCTCGGACACTTGGCCATTCAATTCGCTGCGAAGATGGGTTTCAAAACGGTTGCCGTCGCACGAGGCCGTGACAAGGAATCGCTGTCCCGAAAGCTCGGAGCGTTGGATTATATCGACAGCCAGGCGCAGGACGTTGCTGCTGAATTAGGTAAACTGGGTGGCGCCAGGGTTGTCGTTGCAACCGCAACGAGCGGAAAAGCAATGAGTGCGGCCGTCGGCGGTCTCGGCATCAACGGGAAGTTAATAGTTATCGGGGCCGCGGCCGATCCACTCGAAGTGAGCGGGCTCTTGCTCCTCGCGGGACGCAGGTCTATCGTAGGGTGGCCGTCGGGCACATCCATGGACTCGCAGGATACGCTATCCTTCAGCGTACTCACGGGGGTGCGCGCGATGACCGAAGTCTTCCCGCTGGAGCGTGCCGCCGAGGCCTATGAACGCATGATGAGCGGGAAAGCCCGGTTTCGAGCGGTTCTCACAACCGGGCTCTAGAAGCCGGCTCTGAGATATTGAGTGTCGGAGGACAAATGGAAGTGGTGGACTTGCAGCGCGCTTTAAATTTTATAAAGGGTGAGGGCGAGGCCAGGGAGCCGCATTTGCGCTGCGAGGTCGGTGCTGAAGGGATGCAGGACGTCGATCTCCTCGACGCCTATTCGAGGGCCGTCATAGCTGTAGCGGAGGCGGTAGGACCCGCGGTCGTCGGGATTTCTGCTCAAAGCAAGCAGCCGGGGGCAACATCGGGGGTAGCAGGATCGGGTTCCGGGGTGATCATCACCCCGGATGGCTACATTCTCACCAACGATCACGTGGTCAGGGAATCGAAGCGTTTGACCGCTACGCTCCAGGATGGAACAAGTTTGGATGCCATGGAGATCGGCACCGACCCGGCCACGGACCTCGCATTGATCAGGGCGGGCGGATCCGGCCTGCCCTACGCGGCCATGGGAGATTCATCGGGTCTGCGGGTCGGGCAGCTCGTGATCGCCATAGGTAACCCTTTCGGTTTCCAGTCGACGGTTTCTACAGGCGTTGTGAGTGCGCTTGGCCGGGCGCTCAGAAGCCGTGACGGACGTCTCATCGAGAACATCATCCAGCACACGGCGCCACTGAATCCCGGGAATTCCGGGGGGCCGCTCGTCGACTCCAGGGGGCGGGTCGTCGGCTTAAACACCGCCATTATCGCCATGGCTCAAGGGATAGGCTTTTCCATCCCTTCAGACACCGCGAAGTGGGTGGTCTCACAGTTGCTGACGCATGGACGGGTAAGGCGTGGATACCTGGGAATAGTCGCTCAGCAGCGCCCGCTGGCAAGGCGGTTGGTGCGGTTTTATCGGCTTGGCGCAGAGTCCGCTGTCGAAGTCACGGCCGTAACGCCGGAAAGCCCTGCCTCGCGCGGCGGTATTCGAGAAGGCGACGTCATCGTAGCCATGGATGGGCATGAGGTGGCGAGCGTAGATCACCTTCATAAGTTCCTCGCCGAATGGCCCATCGGAGACGCGGTAAGGCTCACCATCATTCGCGGGCAGGAGCGCACGGAGGTTGAAGTCGTTCCCGTCGAGGCAACTCTCCGGGGTTAGGCAGGCATGCAGAGTTGGCGCGGTTTTATCTTGCCCCCTGATGCAGCTTGAGATTCGCGGAAATTGCGGGGGCTCCGGTCTATAAAATAAAAACGCAGCGACAATAATTACCTGTGTAAAGATAACAGTCTGAACACGCAAATAAAAGTGATGCGTAACATCCCTCGACAATCCCCAAACCGTGCCACTTCGTACCAATTCATGCCATTTGCACAAAGGATAAAATTTTCGGCGTCGCGACTGGGGAGCCATCATAATTGTACTGGTAGATGAATTGATGATTTTCATCCTTCGGTAATCACTGTAATGTGCCGAGGCTCGAAGAATGGTTCTTTACGATGTCTTTTCAAATCTATCACCTCGCGGAGCGGTAAAGATGAAACAGTGCCTTTCGGATATACGAGTGCTGGAGTTGGGGCAGGTGCTTGCAGGACCTTACGCAGGGATGATCCTGGGCGATCTGGGAGCCGATGTAATTAAAATAGAATCTCCATCCGGCGGAGACAGCGCTCGACACACCCCTCCTCACTTCTTCGGGGGTGAAAGCATTTATTTTATGGCTTTGAACAGAAACAAGAAGAGTGTGGCCGTCGACTTGGCCAAACCCGCGGGGCGGCGTATTTTTTACGACCTGGTAACTCGGTCCGATGTTGTTTTGGACAATCTCCGGTCCGGCGTACTGGAAAAATTGAGAATTAACTACGAGGTGCTTCGGAGGCACAATCCGAAGATTATCTCATGCTCCATCAATGGATACGGATCAGGTACGCCCGACAGTCTCAAACCGGCTTTTGACCTGATGATCCAGGCCAAAGGGGGCGCAATGAGCTTGACCGGAGAACCGGGTGGCGCTCCACTGCGGATGGGTGTCTCGGTATCCGACCATGTATCCGCGATCTACGCCGTAGCGGGGATCCTGGCTGCGCTTCATGCGCGCGAACAGACGGGAAAAGGCCAAAAAATCGAAGTCCCGCTCTTCAGTAGCATGATCTCCCTCCTGAGCTACGAAGCGGCATTTCATCTTTACTCCGGCGAAGTGCCCGGCCCGGTCGGGTCCGGCCATCGGTCATTGATTCCCTACAACGCGTTCAAGACAAAAGACGGGCACATCGTAGTGGATGCTCATTTGCCTAAATTCTGGGCCTCGCTGTGCCGGGTCCTTGGTATCAGGGGCCTCGAGGATGACCGGAAATTCAGGACACTGGAAGCCCGAAACAGAAATCGGGAAGAGTTGCTGAACATTCTCGACAAGGCGTTCAGAACCGCCACGAGTCAGGAGTGGCTCAAAGTGCTCGATGCAAGCGGTATTCCCTGTGCTCCCATCAATGACCTGAAAGGCGCCCTGGAAGATGAGACGACTCGGGCTCTGAACATGGTGGTCGATATCGAGCATAAGGGTACTGGGCTAACATTCAAAGCTGCCGGAAACCCCATCCGAATGTTTGAAGCGGAACCGGGACCGTACGCCTCACCCCCTCTTTTGGGAGAGGATACCGAGAAGGTGCTCAAGGATCTCCTGGGGTATGAGGACAAAAAAATAGAGCGGCTCTTGAAACAGGAGGGGCTTCTCGGGGCGAAGAGCGAGGAAGTGAAGAGTGAGGAGCACTCGAAACCCACAACTGAAACCTAAGAACTCTCAGAGTTCTCTTTGCCAAAAAGGCGGGTATGTTCCTTTTTCATGCACCTGTTCATCACGACGTTGAGGCCGGAGTCCCTCGCTCTTTGCGCTGCCGCTTCGTGTTCCAGGCCCAGTTGCATCCAGACGGTTCCTGCCCCGATTCCAATGGCATCCTCAACGATGGGGGCAATGGCGTCCAGTTTTCTGAAGATGTCCACGACGTCGATGTGCTCGGGAATGGACTTTAAATCCGGATAACATTTTTCTCCCAAAACTTCATCGCAATTAGGATTGACTGCAAACACCCTATAGCCATGCTCGATTAAATACTGGGCAACTTCGTAGCTGGGGTTGTCCTTTTTAGGTGAGAGTCCAACTACAGCTACGGTTTTGGCGTTGCTCAGAATACGATCCAGATCGACATCCTCTGCGGCCCTATCCTGTACCTCACCCTCAATGCTCATTTTAGTTCTCCCGGGAAAACTCTCTGCTGAAAACGATTGAATACTCGTTCGCCTACAGGGAGAAAATAGTCAGGCATTAATAACTGTCAATGCCGATATCCTTTGGGGCCGTAGGCGCTTGATGGAGGTGGAAGAGGGGAGGCAATGCCGTTTGTTTGGATAACGGGATCCGGTTCGGTCTACCCATCCAACATGCTGTGCTGAAGGGCGGCCGAGTCGACCGCTTCAAATGGATTGACAGCATTTGATGCAGGGGATAGTAGAAAATGCGGGGCGAGGCTATTGCCGGATTTTGTCCCATGAGTGTCCAGTGGATCCGGCGGTCTTGCGTGGCGGAGTGTTTTGCAAAGGGAGCAGGCTATGCAGTTTTTTTTCGGCAGCGCAGAACTCTTGGAGATAGCTTTCTTATCTGCGCTGGTGATCGTTATAGTCCTGCTTGGCTTTAACGCCGTTTCCATGGTGATTCTGCTTCGCAGAAAGGGCGGGGGGGACTCGCCGACATTCATTGCCTGCTTCGATTCCGTGGAAAAAGGTCTTGACCGGTGCGAACGTTCACTGCGGGATGAAATCGCGAGGAACCGTGGAGAAGCAACACTGGTTGCGCGGCATGGACGCGAGGAGACCGGAAACGCTCTTAAGTCATTCGGAGACTCGCTTCAGACGAACATGGCCAATATTGCCGGCCTTCAGAAAGATCAGCTTGAGGCGTTCACCGCCAGGCTGGCAAGGCTGACCGATTCAAATGAGAACCGGCTCGATGCTTTGCGAAACGTCATAGACGGCAAACTCAAACAGATCCAGGAGGATAATTCCCTGCGGCTCGAGCAGATGCGGGCTACAGTAGATGAAAAGCTTCAGGGTACGCTTGAAAAAAGACTCGGGGAATCGTTTAAACAGGTATCGGAAAGGCTTGAGCAGGTACACAAGGGATTGGGGGAAATGCAGGCGCTGGCGACCGGTGTTGGCGACCTTAAACGGGTGTTGACCAATGTGAAAACCAGGGGCGTATGGGGGGAAATCCAACTCGGAGCGCTTCTAGAACAAATTTTGACTCCCGAGCAGTTCGAACGAAACGTCCAAACGAAGGAGAACTCCGGGGAGGTAGTGGAATTTGCAATAAGGCTGCCCGGGCGAAGTGATGAAGACAGCAGGCAAGTCGTCTGGCTTCCGATTGACGCGAAATTTCCTGTCGAGGATTACCAGAGGCTGGTTGACGCCCAGGACAGTTCCGATATCGCAGCCGCCGAACAGGCGGGAAAGATGCTGGTGGCCACGATAAAAAATTGTGGGAAAACCATTTGCGAGAAATACTTGAATCCGCCCGCAACCACCGATTTTGGAATAATGTTTCTTCCAACCGAGGGGTTGTATGCCGAGGTAATCAGGAGGACCTCGCTGGTCGAAAGCCTGCAGCGTGAATGCCGCGTCATTGTGGCGGGACCGACGACGCTGGCCGCGCTTTTGAACAGTCTCCAGATGGGATTTCGCACGCTTGCCATTCAGAAGAGATCGAGCGAGGTCTGGAAACTCCTCGGAGCGGTCAAAGCCGAATTCGGGAAATTCGGAACCACTCTCGATGGGGTCAAAAAGAGATTGGAGCAGGCGGCCAATACCCTGGACGAAGCCTCAAAAAAGTCCCGCGCCATAGAACGAAAGCTTCGAAACGTTCAGGAACTTCCATCCGAAGAAGCGAATGCGCTTCTTGCGGCAAACAATTCGGGACCGGACTCCGAGGAGATTAATTAGTGCTCGAAATATTGACATGGAGTGAATTTAAGGCCATACTGTGCAGTCGAAGTAGCGAGTATCGAACTGTCATGGTCATTGGTCTGGAAGTAAAAATGACGTAAAGAATCAGGTTCTTGCCACCAGTTGGGTGCATTGCTCCGGAAATCACTTCCTTCTTCCCGTTTCCCGTTTCTGCGTCTGCCTTGTTGATCTCACCCGGAAAGATCGGCCCACCAAAGCTGAATGATTTGTGGTTTTAATTCGGTCCTCAACGGCTCCCGAAATCTCAATTTTGTAATGATTTATAGTGTTAACGCCTTGACGGCCGCGCTCAGGGTTAATAAGAAATTCTACATTTGCCATTAAGCGGCTTTGATCGAACGCGGTAATCTCTTTTTTTACAACTTGGGTTTTGCGGTAACGGCGCACCGGTTTGCTAGTACCGGTGCGAACTCCGGGTTGCACAAGCGTGATTGCGCACCCGTGGGTTGTCGATTTTTTTCAAGCAGCTTAGGAGGATAAGCATGGTTGACGCAGTAACGCAGAGTATTCTGGTGGTCGGAGGCGGCATGAGCGGACTTACCGCCGCCATCGAAGCAGCAGAAGCGGGCCACGAGGTCTATGTCGTGGAAAAAAATCCTTATCTGGGAGGTCGAGTAGCACAGCTTCATCAATATTTTCCGAAGCTGTGCCCCCCATACTGCGGCCTCGAATTGAATTTCCGCCGGATAAAGAACAACAGCAAGGTTCACTTTCTTCACGATGGCCGAGGTGGAATCGGTTTCCGGCCGCAAGGGCGCGTGGGATGTCAAGATCAAGATGAATCCCCGGTATGTCAATGAGAAGTGTACCGGCTGCGGGAAATGCGCGGAGGCATGCGCCATGGAGATCGATAATCCATTCAATTATGGAATGGATAAGATCAAGGCGGCATATCTGCCGCACGATATGGCCTTTCCCCAGCGGTTTGTGATCGACCCGGCACTGGCCAAAAGTCCTGAAGGGCGCAAAGTCAAAGAGGCGTGTGCGTATGAGGCGATTGAGTTGGACATGCAGGAGAGTACGCTCGATCTGACGGTCGGAGCAATCGTCTGGGCGACGGGTTGGAGCCCATACGATGCCAGGAAGCTGGATACACTGGGTTTCGGTACCTTTCAAAACGTCATAACCAACGTCATGATGGAGCGCCTGGCGGCCGGTAACGGCCCCACAAAGGGCAAAATCGTTCGTCCTTCCGACGGCGGTGCGCCGCAAACGGTTGCTTTCGTTCAATGCGCAGGTTCGCGCGATGAGAACAATCTCCCGTTCTGCTCATCGGTCTGCTGCATGGCTTCCATGAAGCAGGCCACCTATGTGCGGGAACAGTATCCGGATGCGAAGATATACATTTTTTTCATCGACATTCGAGCTATGGACCGGCTGGAGACCTTCTACGCCAAGCTGAAGGAAGACGGCAATATCAACTTCTTCAAGGGGAAAGTCGCCAGGATCGAAGAGGACGGGGCAACCAGGAACCTCGTTCTAAGGGTCGAGGATACCACAGCGGGTACCCTGAATGAGATCGGCGCCGACCTGGTGATACTTGCCACCGGCATGGAGCCGAACACTTCCCTTTCGCCCTTGCCCGCTTTCGCTCCGCGCGATGACTACGGGTTCATAGCCTCCATGGAGGCCGCGCCAGGGTTCCTGGCCGCAGGTTGTGCAAGGACCCCGGCGGGTGTTTCCGAATCGGTTCAGGACGGCACGGCGGCAGCGCTCAAAGCCATCCAATCAGTTGTGAGGAGGTAGAGTCGATGGACAAAAAGATTGCGGTATATATCTGTAAGGGCTGCGGCATCGGGGAGGCCCTGGACATAGAACAGCTCAACAAAGTAGCAACATCCGAATGCAAGGCGGCCGTATGCAGAAATCATCAGAACCTTTGCAGCCCCGAAGGCGCGCAGGTGATAAAAGATGACATCGCAAACGAGGGTGTAAACACTCTGATCGTCGCAGCGTGTTCGCCACGCGTGATGTACGATGTCTTCGACTTCGAAGGGACGATCCTTGACCGGGTGAACCTGCGCGAGCAGGTCGTATGGTCCCATCCCGCAAACGACGAAGACACGCAGATGATGGCGGAAGACTACCTTCGGATGAGCGCCGCCAGGATGAAGCAAACGCTGCCTCCCGAACCTTATCAGCCGGAGCAGGAAATGTCGAAGGACATCCTGGTCGTCGGCGGCGGGATAACCGGCATGACGGCCGCCCTCGAGGTGGCCAAGGCGGGATACTCCGCCGTGTTGGTCGAGAAAGAAAAAGAGCTTGGCGGCTTTCAGAAAAACGTCTCGAAAAACGCCACCTTCCCGTATAAAGAGGTGCAGGCCAACGATATCGACAAGCTGATCACAGCGGTTACGAGCAATGACAAGATCAAGGTCGTGACCGGCTCCAAAATTGAAAAGCTCTCGGGTGGCCCCTGTGTTTTTAACGCCAGTATTGCACAGAACGGGACCACAACGGATCATAAAATAGGCGCAGTGGTCCTTGCTGCCGGCTGGAAACCCTACGACCCGGAAAAGCTCGACAAAAAGCTCGGGTACGGAGCGTCTGCCAACGTCATCACAAACGTTCAGTTCGAAGAACTTGCGAAGTCGGGCAAAATTACGAGGCCTGCGGACGGCCGGTCCGTGATGACGGCTGCTTTTATTCAGTGCGCCGGGCAACGTGACCCGCAATACCTGCCTTACTGCTCTTCGGTTTGCTGCTTCACGGCCCTGAAGCAGGCCATCCAGATCAAGCAACAGGACCCGAAGTCCAACGTGTTCGTCTTTTACCAGGAAATGCGGACCCCGGGCCAAGGTGAGGATTTCTTCAGAAAGGCCCAGGAGGAAGGCGTAATTTTCGTTCGCACCCAGGCGCCCGTAGTGCTGACCGAGGGAGGCAAACTTGCCGTGGAAGCCCTCGACGAGCTTTCGGGAGAAACGATCCTCATGGACGACCTGGACATTGTTGTGCTCGCTACCGGCATGGTGCCTGTCACCGCGTTTGGGGAAGACTACAAGCTGAAGAAGGATGAAACGGAAGAGAAAGCCTCGGAAATGGTGGCCTCCGTCGACTCCATCTTTATCTCCGACGTTTTGAACCTGGATTACCGCCAGGGTCCGGAGCTTCCGGAACTCAACTTCGGGTTCCCCGATTCACACTACATCTGTTTTCCCTATGAGAGCCGCCGAACCGGTATTTATGCCGCTGGTCCGGTGCGCCGTCCGATGGGTATTGCAAATGCTATAGAAGATGCCACGGGCGCGGCAATGAAGGCCATTCAGTGCGTCGAGTTGACCAGCCATGGCATGGCGGTTCATCCCAGGGCGGGTGATTTGACTTACCCGGAATTCTTCATGCAGCGTTGTACTCAGTGCAAGCGGTGTACGGAAGAATGTCCCTTCGGGGCGATCAACGAGGACGAAAAAGGCAATCCTCTTCCTCAGCCGACCCGGTGCCGGCGCTGCTCCGTGTGCATGGGCAGTTGCCCCGAGCGCATCATCTCCTTCAAGAATTATTCGGTTGGGATGATCGGCGATATTATCAAGTCGATAGAGGTTCCTGACGAAGACGAAGAGAAGCCGCGCATCCTCGTGCTTTGTTGCGAGAACGACGCCTATCCGGCACTGGATATGGCCGGGCTTCGCAGGATGAACTACAACGCATGGGTCCGCGTAATTCCGGTTCGATGCCTCGGCTCGCTAAATCTGGTCTGGATCGCCGATTCTCTTTCCAAGGGTATCGATGGGATCGTTTTGCTCGGGTGCCGCCACGGCGATAATTATCAGTGCCATTTCATCAAAGGGAGCGAACTGGCAAACATTCGACTGAGCAAGGTCAAGGAAACTCTTGACAGGCTCGTATTGGAGTCGGATCGAGTTCGGTTCGAAACGGTCGCCATTACCGATTACGATAAACTTCCCGCTCTGCTCGATGAATATGCTGAAAGACTGGTCGAGGTCGGTCCCAATCCCTATAAGGGATATTAAAACTGTCGGAAGGCCGCGCCCGCGCCCAGGGAGTGGGCCTTCCACGCCGACGCGCCCGGAATATGCAGTTTTAGAAGGCAAAACGGAATATGAAGTGCAAAGTCTATCCCAAAACAGTTGAGGAGGCTAAACGGATATGAGCACCAAAGTCGATCCCAATTTGATCAGGGAATTGGAGGAATTCGGGCTAAAGGATGCGAAGAAGTGCTACAACTGCGGCACCTGCACCGCTACTTGCGATATGGCGACCCCTGAGAACCCCTTTCCGAGAAAGATGGTGAGGTACATTCAACTGGGTCAAAAGGAGAAAATACTGAGGTCGCCCGAGCCCTGGCTCTGCTATTATTGCGGGGATTGCTCGACCAAGTGCCCCCGCGGGGCTGACCCCGGCGAGACAATGATGGTCGTGCGCAGATACCTCACCTCGCTCTACGACTGGACGGGGTTTGCCCGCAAATTCTATACCTCCGAATCGTTCGAGATCATGGCCGTCGCCATAGTCGGTATTATCGTAGGCCTCGGACTGCTGATTTTCCGCAGCGGCCCGATAAACTGGACGCACACGGACCTAAACTCCGTATGGCCCTCGTCCGGAATCGAAAAGGCCGACCTGGTAATGGCCGCCATACTGTTGTTTTTCCTGGCGACCAATGTGTTTCGCTGTATCAAAATCGTTATGGGTGATTATTTTGCCAAGGTCCCCCTGGGGATGTATTTGACCGAATTGAAGCTTTTTTTCATCAATCTTTTCACCCAAAAAGAGTTCGGCAAATGCAAGGACAGGCAGCAGTGGATCGTTCATCTTGCGATCATGACGGGATATGCGACCATCTTCCTGATGGTGGTGGTCCTGATAAACGGCCTGCCCTTTGGCATAGATTGGCTGAAGTTCCAGCGCGGCTATGCTTCGCTGGGCGGAAAGACCGAGTACTCAATTTTTCACCCCATACGGCTGCTCGGCTACTACGGGACATTCGCAATTCTCTATGGGACCACATACGCTCTGATCGGACGTATAAAGAAGAGCAAACCGCAGTATAAGAATTCGCATGGGACCGACTGGATGTTCCTGATCCTGCTCCAGTTGACTACCCTGACAGGGATTCTCATCAACTTTACACGCCTTATGGATCGTCCTTTTTCAACTTACGCGCTCTATGTCATTCACATGATGGTTGCGGTACCGATGCTCGTGCTGGAAGTGCCTTTCGCCAAATGGGCACACCTGGCCTACCGGCCGGTCGTCCTTATGCTGTTGAAGGTAAAACAAAAATATATCGCCGAATACGAGCCGGCCGAAGGCGCTGTCATAGCGGCAAAGCCGGTTGCGTGAGGCAACTGCGGTGAGTACGGCAATGTGTTAGTTACCAACAAAAGAAAAGCCCATCTTCGGATGGGCTTTTCTTTTGACCGGGTGGGGCCGATACCAGGCCGCGTTCAAGAAGTATCGAATCAATCGACGCTTTCGAAAAGTCCTCAAAGGCTTTGCTCGTACGTTTGAGAATTTCATAAGCGTTCCGAAAGTCAGTGTACTTGGGGAAGCACTTACCCATAGGCATGAGGATAAATTCGGACACCAAATCAGAAAAAATGGCATCCACCATTTTTTCGAGCTGCCGTTGGAGTTCTTCAGGAGAAAGCTCAAAGGGCCTCTTTACTGTCACTAAATTCTCCCTTTCACAAGTTCTGCTCCGTGGTCGTTTGGACGAGGCGCTCAGAGTCGAGTTCTTCTCTTAGCCCAGCGATTAGTACACTGGCGAGGGCCATCCGTTCGCGTGGTGCGGCCCCTGGCTCCCACGCATCTCTCAGCCGGTTGATGGCTGTTCGCGCTATGTGCCCGGCGAGCAGGCATCGGATGTCTCCTTCGGTAATCCGAAGACCAGCTTTCCTGAGAGAGAGAAGATCGCTCTTTAATTTGTCCTGGACAGTCTTCGATTCAACCCCGATCTTGACATCTCGGCATACGAAGACTGAATCGAGAACGGATGATTTAGTTCGGGCTATATGAAGCGAAGCCCCCATTTCCGCCGGAACGGGCAATGCGGCTGTGCAATCGAGTCCGGCGTCCAAAATAGCCACGACCACGGGAATATAGGCGTCAGGGTCGTTGTGGTGGAAGGTGAAAACAAAAGGTGCTCCCGGCTTCAAGGCCTCTGCGTAATGGCGGAATATCTTCGATAAACCCATGGCGAAATGCTCCAGGCCTCGCCCCATTACCTCGTTGCCGGTCAATTCCTGCAACTTCCTGGTCGATGGTGCTTCGAAAGCGTCGAATTCATTTCCCAGCGCCAGACGCAGCCATACGTAGCAAAAATCCATGAGTTCCGCGTACTGGACATTATCAAAATATGGCGGATCCGTAAAAACCCCGTCAAGTGAATCACGATCAAGCAGCACTTGTTCCGCGGATCGCGAGTTTATCCAGGCTTCACGGGCATCGGCTTTGGGAAACCGCTTTACTTGTTCGGCCCTGATGCTCTCCCCCAGTATGGGGACCAATTCTTTCCTGCACCCTTTCTGTCTCGTCTCAAAAGGCTGCCGGCAATAATCCTTGGCCCTGCGGTACTTTTGAATAAAGTGGCGGAAAGCTCCGGCTCCGACTTTAGGAATGCCCACCAAATTGTTTTCACACTGGACCAGTCCCACCGGAAAGCCGTGCACACTGAAAATATCCTGGCACTTGAGGGCATATGTATCGTAGCGCGCGAGCATGTTCTGATAACGAAGGAAATCGGAGAATACTGTGAGCAAGGCGTGTCGTACGGGGGGCTTTTCAACTGCGGAGATTCTTTTGAGCAACAGGCCGAGCCCCAGGAGTTGTCGTTCATTGAACATTTCGCGAAAGAGTTTATAACCCCAGCGGTGGAGGCGTTTCGTCTCATCTCCCAGGGGAATGGGGGCCGATGGGATTAAAAACTCAGATTGCCTCTCCCCAAGTATGCGTTTTGCCTCGAAATATTTCTGATGATCCTCTTTATCCGGGCTTTTAAAGAAGCGGCCCTGGTGATTTGGCTTGCAGGCAGGACAGTGGTATTCGATTGCCCACATGCGGTGTCTGGGCGGGCTGGATGGGTTTTTCTCCGGGTAGGGAAAAACATTGGAGCAGACAGAACATTTAATTTTGTTCCTTTTTGCCGGACCGTCGATGAAAACAGCCTCGCCACAGGCATGGCACGGCGCCGGATGAGCACATGTCGGCTGTTCTTCGAATTCATTGAGTTCGCCACATTTATGGCAAACCACGACGTGATAGGGATGCCGTTCGGCTTCAGCCAGCAAATAGCCGGGAAAAAGATCAATTTCGGTCCCACACTCCGGACAGGTTTGCGTTTTCACCCAAAGGAAGTATTTGACGTCGGCAAGCCTGCCACAGGATTTACAGGCGGTGACATATAAAGAGCCGATTCCCTGCTCCAAATCGTGGATTACCGCCTCGGCGTCCTGTCCGAAAGCATCCATGTCCAGAGGCGCTAACGACTGCCGAACGATCCAGAACGCCATCGGGTTGATGTCGGCGCCAACTACGCTAAAACCCAAACGGTTTGCTTCAAGAATCGGGGTCCCCCCTCCCATGAAGGGATCTGCTATGACCCCGTTGAACTGGTGGGCACGCCAATAATCTTCCTGCAAAGAATTCTCACCGTTGAATTCGGCCAATAGGAGATTACGGAATACCGTACCTGGACGGCGCGCAAACCATTTATGAATTCCGATGATTGGCCGGTAGCTCTGTTGAATCTGTTTTTCTTTTTGCGCCAGGGAGGCGGTAAATTCTATGTCGAAACGGGACTCAAGAGAGCCGTAGGCACGCCCTCGTTCAGGCTGGGAAGCATTTTGCCGTTCCGGGTAAACGATAATAGCTTGTCGCATATTGCCCCTGGAAGTTATCTAAATAACGGTCGTCGAATGCATGCGCGAGTTTCGGCCAGACAAAGCCGAGCATTAAAATAGCATAGATTCCGCTGAAAAGTGAGTCGAACGGAATAAATGAAACGTAACCGTTCATCGCAGGGGCGCAGAGAAAATTTAGGAATTTCAAAGTTTATGTATCCAGGAGTTTTTATCTGCGCCTATCTGCGCCTATCTGCGCCAATCTGCGCCTATCTGCGTCATCTGCGGATGATTTTTCAAAAAAGGAAAACTCAGATCATGGAAAAGATCCGGCTTGGTATCAGCGCGTGTCTTCTCGGAGAAAAGGTCCGCTACGATGGGGGCCATAAGCTGGACCGATTTCTGGCGGACACCCTGGGAAAGTATGTCGAATATCTTCCGGTCTGCCCGGAGGTGGAGTGTGGGTTGGCGGTTCCGCGCGAAGCGATGCGTTTGGAGGGCGCCCCGGAATCGCCGAGGCTGGTTACGGCCAGGACCGGGAGGGACCTGACAGATCAAATGCTCAACTGGGCCTATGAGCGAGTGCGTGAACTCGAAGCTGAGGACCTGTGCGGTTTCATATTCAAGAGCGGTTCACCCAGTAGTGGCATGGAGCGCGTCAAGGTTTATGAGGCGGATAATGCAGCGCGGAAGATAGGGGCCGGTCTTTTTGCTTCGGTTTTCATGAAGCATTTTCCACTGGTGCCGGTCGAAGACGAGGGCCGACTGCATGACCCTATGCTTCGGGAGAATTTCATTGAACGTATCTTCGTTTTGAAACGTTGGCGCGAAATGCTCCGGCATGGAGAGAAGCTAAATGATCTTGTCCGCTTTCACTCCCGGCACAAGCTGCTCATTATGGCCCACAGCACCAGGCATGTGGGACTCATGGGAAAGCTGGCCGCGGGAATGAAGGGCAGGGGCTTGAGTTCGGTTTTCGCGGAATACGAAAAGCTGCTAATGGATGCCCTCAAATTGAAGGCCACCGTCAGGAAAAATACCAATGTGCTGCAACACATGATGGGCTACTTCAAAAAGCAGCTTACCGGCGGAGAGAAAATGGAACTGATCGAGGTGATACAACACTACCACGACGGTGATCTTCCCCTTATCGTTCCAGTCACTTTGATCGGACACTATGTGCGCAAATATGAACAGCCATACCTGAAAGAACAATATTATCTCGACCCTCATCCGCTTGAGCTTCGGTTGCGAAATCATGTTTGAGCAGAGAAAATTTAGCGATCAAAGGGCCGAGTGATTGAGGAACTTCTAATCTCTCAATCCCAAACTGGAGACAGCCCCGGCTGCCCGGATGGGGCGCCAGCCAGCCGAAAGGCCCTTTCCGGACGAAAACTACTCAGTATGAGTAACACTCGCCCCCGATGCATAGCGTCTCCTTTTTGTGAAAGGCGCTTCGCACGGCCAGCATTAACATAAGGAACGCCAAGCCACAGAAAACCAGGTCGATCCCGACGATCAGACCCACGGCCCACAATGCCGTCAGGGGCATTCCTATCCAGATTACAGCGGAGAGAAAGACCGAAACCAGCCCGCTTATGAGCACCCAACCCCATTGCGAGGTCGGACGGATTCGAAAGGCGTTGATTATTTTTATCACTCCCACCACGAAATAGAACATCGCAAGCGCCACCGTTAGGGCGACGGCCCCCGAAAGCGGATGTGCAATCAAGTAGATGCCGAACGCGAAGTAGATAAGTCCGAGGAATAACGAGAAGAAGAACCTTTCGGATATTCTCCATCTAAAAGCATGTATGACCAGAATGATTCCACCCGCGGCAAAGGCGATTCCGGCGAACTGTTCTACAGCAAAAGTGGCGGCATACGGCGCAAATATCGCCAGGAAGCCCAGGACCATAATTATGATCGCAACCGCGATGAACCATCCCACGTTGTTATGCAGTTCATTTATATCCCGATGAACTATGCGAGCGTCCATTTAAATACCTCCCTGCCAATTCAAATTGTTGCATTTGCCATCTGAGAGGTTCAGGCTGGAACGCAACTCAACTTTATCATTAAAATAGTACCTGTTTAAGCGCCCGGCCAGCAGATACGCTAATTCGGAATGGAAACCGGAACCTATCCTGATTACTTTGAAGGCTGAGTTCAGGTCGCGGGCTAAAGCTTACGATGCTGGAGGAGTGCCGCTTTTTTGTTGATGTTTAACTTATTTCATGAAAATAAAAGCCCGCAGAAGCAGGAAGTTGGAAGACAAGCATTCACCTGAATCGAGGATTAGTGAAAATGGCAAAAGAACCTCAGATCGTGCATTCCTTTCCCAAAAACCCCCTGGAGGAAGTCAGATCGTCGGTAACCTTTTACAAGGGAAAGCAGTATGTGGACATCCGAATCTATTACAAAGGAGACGACGGAGATTATCACCCGTCCAAGAAAGGGCTGACCCTGTCAGTGGAGCTTTTTCCCGATCTTGAAACGGGTCTGCAGAAATTAAAGGAAGCTCTGGAAGAGCAATAGAGAACCATTTGTCCCGAGTTTTTACAATCCCGGATCACACAAGTTGCGGGCAAAGGACATAAAGGTGAAAACGGCAGCGGCTAGCGCAGCCTACCCCCCACCGACTGCGGGGAAAAGAGCAACCCGCTCGTTTCCGGCCAAAGTGGTGTCCTTTTCAGCGGAAACTCCCCCGACCATGATCAGCTTCACTTCACTTTCGGGAATGCCGACCATTTGGGACAACTTGCCGACGGTCGTCCCTGGCTCGACGATGACTTCGTGTCCGGTCTCGCCGTTGTAGCCGGGGACATATTTTCTCAAAGTAGCTGCAAGGATCAATTGAATAGCCAATGTATAATTTCCTTTTAAGCATGCCTGTAAACGCGCTTGATTTGCACGTTTGAAATCAGGGCCATGAAGTCCTTACCCTGTTCCAGGTCCACCTTGATGGACCCGTCGTCTATTTCCATGTATCTGGAAAGCACTTTAATTATATCATTTTTTACTGCTTCCATAATATCCGGCGTGATGTCCATCCTGTCGTGCATCAGGACGAACTGCATTCTTTGCCGGGCAACCTTCCCGCTGGGTCTGTCCCCCAAAAAGCGCCGCAAAATAGCGAGCATTGGCCTCTCTCCTTTTTAGTTCCAGATAAGCCGTTTCATGCGGCCGAGAAAACCGTGGGACCCTCCCTCTTCGGGCGGGTGTTCTCCGTTGAGGCGATCGGCAATAAGTCTGAAAGCGGCCCCGGCCTTGCTGCTCCTGTCGTGGGCTAGCGGGACCCCGCGGTTAGTCGAAACTACTACTTCGTCGCTTTCCGGAACAACCCCCAGGAGCGGAACGGAAAGCAGGGAAATGATGTCTTCCGTAGACATCATGTCTCCTTTTTTAACCATTTTTAGATTGAGTCTGTTGATAATGAGGCCGATTTTCGTGAGCATGGCGGCTTCGAGCAACCCGATCACTCGATCTGCATCCCGGATCGCCGAGACCTCCGGGGTAGTCACGACTACCGCGGTTTGCGCTCCGGCGATGGCATTTTTGAACCCCTGCTCTATGCCCGCAGGGCAGTCGATGATCACGTAGTCGAATTCCGCGGCGAGGTCGGAACAGAGTTCTTTCATCTGTTCAGGGGATATGCAATTCTTCTCCCGCGTTTGCGCCGCCGGAATAATAAAAAGGTTCGAGAGCTTTCTGTCACGGATCATCGCCTGTTCTTTACGGCATTTGCCTTCGATTATGTCAACGAGGTTGTAGACGATCCGGTTTTCGAGCCCCATGACAACATCGAGATTTCGCAAGCCTATATCCGTATCGATCATCACAACACTGTATTTCTTCTTGGCCAGTGTTGTTCCAATATTGGCTACGGTAGTAGTCTTGCCAACCCCACCCTTGCCGGAAGTAACGACGATCGTTTTGCCAGCCATAGATTATCACCTATCTTTCCTGGAAATCGGTCCGGTGCAATATCGCTTTTTCTTCGAAAAGTCTCTCGCAAGGTCCAAATCCCCCCTGCCCCCCTTTAGAAAAGGGGGGTGATTGTCACATCTTTTCTTGGTTCGGGGTGTCCCAACGGACATGAGGCGCCGATCTCGAAATTTCTGGACTCAAATGTCTTGCCGTTAGCTCAAATGAGTTTGTATGAACTCAAGGTCTTGCTCGAACTCTACATTCA
>CAWGZP010000017.1:0-15803 GCA_963826655.1 uncultured delta proteobacterium | reverse complement strand
TTCGCGAGAAAACTAGATTCCTTTCCCGAAGGATTTTCCGTCCTCCCTCGCCTCGCGCGGATACTGGAAAAGAGAGGCTGCGCGGTGTCGAAGATGGCCGGGGGCATGACTGGCCGATGCCGAGGCCCTGGCTCTGGCCTCGCTGCTTGCCGAGGGCGTGCCGGTTCGCCTCAGCGGACAGGACAGCACCCGAGGCACGTTCAGCCAGCGGCACAGCATCCTCTACGACGTCAAAACGGGGGAGCACTATATTCCGCTGAACAATTTCCAGGCCGGCCAGGCCCGGTTCATGGCTTACGACAGCCCGCTCTCCGAGGAAGCAGTGCTTGCGTTTGAATATGGCTATTCGCTTACGGCCCCGAACACATTGACGATGTGGGAAGCCCAGTTTGGCGACTTCGCCAACAACGCCCAACCGGTTTTCGATCAGTTCATCTCGAGCGCGGAGTCCAAATGGCACCAACTAAGCGGCTTGACCGTCCTCTTGCCTCACGGTCTCGAAGGACAGGGCCCGGAGCACTCGAGTGCCCGCCCCGAAAGGTTCCTGCTGCTTTGCGCCGAGGATAACATGCAGGTTTGCTGGCCGAGCACGCCGGCGCAGTATTTTCACCTGTTGCGGAGGCAAATCCACAGAAATTTCCGCAAGCCCCTGATCATCCTGACTCCCAAAGGACTCCTGAGACTTCCGGAAGCCGTTTCCACCCTGCCGGATCTCAGCTCCGGCCATTTCCGGGAGGTAATTGACGATCCCGGGTTTGAAGAAGCTCAGAAAATCCATTTTTGCAGTGGAAAGATTTACTACGACCTGATCGAGAAACGCAAAGCCCTGGGCCTGAAAGATACCGCGATCCTTCGGGTGGAGCAGTTCTATCCCTATCCGGAAGCCCAACTGAAGGACACCCTGTCCAAATATCCGGCGGCTGCCCGGTTCCATTGGGTCCAGGAGGAACCTGAAAATATGGGCGGATGGGGTTTTATGCGGTTCAGGCTGAAGGAGTTGACCGGCCGCGACCCGGTCTATATCGGAAGGCCGCCGGCGGCAAGCCCTGCCTCCGGCTACCTGGCCTCATACAGACAAGAGCAGGAGCTATTGCTGGAAGAGGCGTTCAAGGACTAAAGCACATGAAGAAATTTTTTCGCTTTTCTTGTCCCCTTCGTGCGTTTCGTGTTGAGAACCAGTCACTCGGGGTGATAGCCGGCTTATTATGGCCGCAAAACCCGGAAGCCGAACAGGAGATTCCATGATCGATCTCAAAATACCGGAGGTAGGCGAGTCCATCCGGGAAGCGTTGCTTGCGCAATGGCTCAAACAGGACGGGGCGCCGGTCCGCAAAGACGACATCCTGTTCGTTATCGAAACCGATAAGGTCACTCTCGAAGATTTCAGCCCCGGCTGACGGCGTTCTAAAAATTCTTGTGCCGGAAGGTACTACCGTGAAAGTCGGGGCCGTTGTAGGCCAAATCGATGAGACCGCGGCGGGGAAAAGGGCTGAAGAGTCAAAAAAATCGCCCGAACCGCCGGAGCAGGCGCCGACCGAGGAGACGAAGGCCGCTGGTCCCGAACTCACCGGATCTGCGCCATCCGAAGAGCACCCCATCGAACCCCCTCCACAGCCTCAGGCAGAGGAACCCGGCCCTCCGGGGCTTTCTCCGCAGGCAGTTGTCCCCAAACCGATTATCTCCTCTGTTGTGCGCGCTTTGGCTGAAGAAAAAGGCATTGACCTTTCCTCTGTTACGCCGACCGGCCCCGGAGGCAGAATTACCGAAGGAGATGTCCTGCTCTACGCGGAGCAGCTCACCCCTGCAAAACAAGCCGCACAGGCACGGGAGCGGAAATACCCGGAGGCAGGACCCACCTCGAAGAGCGTGGAGAAGGCGGCGGCAGAAGAGACCACCACCCGAAAACCGATGTCTCCGATTCGGCAGCGGATAGCCGAAAAGCTTCTCGAAGCTCGCCGGAATACGGCGATGCTAACCACGTTCAACGAAATCGACATGAGCCGGGTGCAGGCGCTCAGGAAACAGTTTGGAGAAGAGTTCCGGCAAAAACATGGAATACGGCTCGGCCTGATGTCCTTTTTTCTCAAGGCAAGCGTGACGGCCCTTAAGGAGGTGCCTGCGGCCAATGCCTTCATCGAAGGCAATGAAATCGTATATCACAACTACTATCACATAGGCGTGGCGATCGGAGCGCAACGCGGCCTGGTCGTGCCGGTAATCCGGGACGCCGATACACTCGGGTTTGCCGCCGTCGAGCGGGCGATTGCCGGCTTTGCAAAAAAGGTCGAGGACAACAGGCTCGATATCTCCGATCTGGAAGGAGGCACCTTCACGATCACCAACGGGGGTGTCTTCGGTTCGCTTCTCAGCACACCCATTTTGAACCCGCCCCAGAGCGCCATTCTTGGCATGCACAAGATAGAGGACCGCCCCGTCGCGAAGGGCGAACAAATTGTTATACGGCCGATGATGTACGTGGCGCTCAGCTATGACCACCGTCTGATCGACGGCAGGGAGGCGGTTGCTTTTCTGCGCAGGATCAAGGACCTGGTTGAAAACCCCGAGAGAATCGTCATGGAGATATAGATGCCGCATGATTTCGATCTGATCGTGGTCGGCTCCGGCCCCGGCGGATATGTGGCCGCTATTCGGGCGGCCGAGCTTGGCATGAAGACCGCCTGCATAGAAAGAGATGCCCGCCCGGGGGGAGTCTGCCTGAACGTGGGCTGCATTCCGAGCAAGGCGCTTCTGGAATCGACCGAATACTACAGCTTTGCGAAGAATGGCCTCGGCGAGCACGCAATCGGGGCTAAAGAGGTCTCAATCGATTTGTCCGCCTTGATGGAGCGACAGGAAAAGATCGTCTCCACTCTCAGCGGCAATGTCGGAAAGCTGTTGGAACAAAAAGGCGTCATGCTGATTCGAGGCTCCGCGCGCTTAATATCCGGCGGGGCAATCGAGGTGCTCGGCCGCGAACCGGCGACGTCTTCGAACTCCCCTCGGGTTGCGGGACAGGCCCCTTGCGCCCGCTATAGCGCCGAGGCGATACTGCTCGCTACCGGAAGCGAACCCATCCCACTGCCGTTCCTGCCGTTCGACGGCCAACGGGTCGTAAGCTCGACAGAAGCGCTTAAATTCGAATCGGTCCCCCGGCGCCTGGGTATCGCGGGCGGGGGGTATATCGGTCTTGAACTTGGCTCGGTATGGTCGCGCCTGGGCTCGGAAGTGACGGTGATAGAACTCTTACCCCGGATCGCGGCGGCACTCGACGGCCAGGTGGGCAGATTTCTAGATCGGATGCTGCGGCGGGAAGGCCTCAATTTTCGCCTCGAAACGAAGATAGTAGACGCCGAGAATACCAGGGACGCCGTAAAGCTTTTTTTCGACTCTAATGGCGCTCGCGAGGAAGCCGAATTCGACAGGGTGCTCGTAGCCGTCGGAAGAAAACCGCTAAGCAGGGACCTCGGGTTAGATGAAATTGGAATCCGGCTTGACCGAAAGGGGTTCGTCGCAGTCGATGAAAATTACCGCACAAACGTTCCCGGGGTTTATGCAATTGGAGACCTGATACCCGGCCCGATGCTCGCCCACAAGGCATCGGCCGAAGGCAGAGCCGCCGTGGAGCACATCGCCGGGGTTGCCGGTGGGGTCAACTACGATGCCATTCCCTCCGTCATCTATACTTCACCTGAAGTGGCGTCCGTGGGGAAAACCGAGGAGGAGTTGAAGAACCTGGGCGCCGACTACCGGTCTGCCGTTTACCCTTTTTCGGGAAACGCGCGGGCGAGGTGCCTGGGCCAGACCGATGGATTCGTCAAGCTTCTCGCGCACCGCCGCTCCGGCCGTGTCCTTGGCGCACACATCATCGGCCCCCGTGCCTCTGAGTTGATCGCGGAATGCGTCATCGCGATCGAGTCCCGTGCAACCGTAAAAGAGCTGAACCATATCGTTTTCGCCCATCCCACACTCTCGGAAGCCGTTTACGAAAGTGCGGCCATGCTGCTCGACTCTTTGAAATGAGTCGGAGACGCCTGTGGGAAAAGCACCTTGGTCTGGTCCTTTCGCCCAATACCTTTCGGACCGACAAAGTCAAGAAAATGCCCATCTATGCTCGCCATGGCGTTGGGCATATCTGGCTGATCGATCCCGCTGTTATGACTATGGACACCTTCAGACTCGAAGGCGGTAAATGGGTCCTACTGGGGAGCTTTACCGAAAATGACAAGGTGCGGGCCGAGCCTTTCCAGGAGATCGAAATTAATCTTGAAGGCTTGTGGCTCGAAAGCTTACATCCGTCAAGTCTTTAAAGGAACTTCTGCTCAGCGATTTCGTTCTGACAGAAGACCCCTTCATGGGCGAAGCTTTGCCGCCCTTACAGAAGCGCGTGAAGTCTCTGCAGGAGGTCTTCGTACTCGGGGCCTCGGAAACAGAAGCGCAATTCACGGAACGGCTCGCGCAACGCCTTGATCCGGCTCGCCACGTTGGCGCCGTCCGTCACCGCTTCTTTTATCAGGACCGCCAGTTCCCCGAAGTCCTTTTCCTCCATCCCGAAACGGGTCATTTCGGATACCCCCAGCCGTATTGCCCCTGAAGCGGTGAACCCTTCTTCATCGGGTGCAGCCTGGAAATTGCAGATAATGTTGTTGTCTTCCAGCCGGCGCGCAATTTCCGGCCCCTTGCCGTAACCGACGCGGACGATCACCTGGTGAGTTTCGGTGTAATCGATATCCGGGTCGCCGGCCACGTCGAGACCGCACTCCTTGAGGGCACGGGCGAATGCTTTTGCGTTGGCGATGACCCTGGGCTGGTATTCGTCCTTGAAGTGATTCATTTCATAAGCAGCCATGAGGAGCCCCAGCATCGTACCCAGATGGTGGTTCGACACACTTCCGGGGAAAGCCCGCCGGCGGATGGCCTCCCAGAGCCCGTAACGCTCTTCGTGTTCCTGGAATCGGCTCCCCACCACGCCCCGCTGAGTGCCGAAGTAAGTCTTGTGAGTCGAACCGGTCACCAGGTCGGCCCCTTCGGCAAAGGGCTGCTGGAAATGAGGTCCTATGAGCCCCAATACGTGGGCCATATCGTACATCACGACCGCATCGCTGTGCGTTGCATCGAGATGTTGGCGGATTTCGGCTACCGGTTCCTTGTGAAGAACCATGCTCTTTCCGAAAATGATCAGCTCCGGGCGGCAGGCATCTATCAATTCGAGGGTGGCAGGCACGTCGGTCTTGAACGGGTTGTTGTCGAGCACCGGAAAATTCACCACGGCCGGGCGTTCCGTGTGGAAATCGCGCGCGACGAAATCTCGCAGGGCGCCCATGGGCTGAGCACTGAGATGGCCTCCTTTGGCGATGTGATTGTTCATCACCCGGCGGATGCGCCGCGGCTCCCGCCGACGGTCGGCTCGGTTGATGTAGTCCACCAGCGCGCTGTATAGCGTCGCATTGGCCATCTGTCCGCTGACCAACCGCAGTTCGACGTCGTTGCAGCCGAGAAATTGGCGCATTTCTTCTTCCAGCAGCCACTCTACCTGTGCGATGAAGTCCGTCCCCTGGTAATAGAAGATGTCCGCCTTGTAGAAAGCCTCCACCTCCTTGTGCTCGGCATAGCGAAAGGACGGGTCCATCACGGAGAGCAACCGCACCATAGGGGATGCCGTCATCTCCGAGGGGATCAGATTGATGCACTCGTGCTGGCGCCACTGCGTATTTTCCACGGCCTTTTTCAGCAGGAGGCCGGCTTTGGCGCTCATCCTCCCCTCGGGCGGCATCTTCTCGGGGAGTTCGTGATTATATACGATGGGCCGCGCATACCGGGGCGCCTCGGACCTGAGATGGTACGGGACCACTACGCCGTCCACGAGCTTTCCTCGTATGTCGATGGTGAGGCGGTCGTCTTCCACGATGTCGCTGTCGATATATGCCAGGCAGATGGAGCGCAGTTGCTGCTCATCGGTCTGTTCCGAGAGGAGGCCTTTGTCCTCAAATATCCAGTACGGGACCATGGTGCCGCTCGTAACCCAACCCACGTGTCTGCCGTCTTTGAGGACCTTGGCCCCCGCACGGGCGATGCCGCGCCCTGCAACGGCAACCGGTTGGATCAGGCGCGGCAGATCGACTATAGAGGAGTAGTCGCGGGCAATAATTTTCGAGAGGGCGGCAAACTGTTTTGCCAGGGCTGTCCGGCCTATGAACTCGGCTTTGAGCGGTGAAAAACTCACCCCGAATCTTGCAAGGGAAAGGGCAAAAGTGGGGATTTCCTTCCCCTCCCGGTCTTGCCCCAGCTCATGTCCGTAAAGCGGGAGGGCGGCTTCCAGACGCAGCGTGTCGCGAGCCGCAAGTCCGATAGGCGCGGCCCCCTTCGACACGAGGAGGTCCCAGAGCATCGGGCCTTTGTCGCGGTCTACGAAAAGTTCGAAACAGAGCGGCTCGCCCGTATAACCGGTACGGCCGACCATCACGCGAGTTCCGGCAATCTCCACGATACCCACTGCATTCTTGAACGGTTCCGGCAGCTTGCCGGCCTGGACGACCTCAGCCATTATCTTGCGGGACAGGGGGCCCTGCAGTGCGAACATGGCAATTTCATTGGTGCTGTCGATCAGTTCAACACCTTTGAACTCTCGCAGATACGACTGGAGGTGTGCCCAGTCCTTCATTCGGTTGGAAGCATTGACCACCAGGAGATACTCACTCTCGAAGAACCGATAGAGATAGGCGTCGTCCACGGCCCCGCCGGTTTCATTGGGGATGAGCGTGTACTGCGCCCCGGCGGGTCTCAGGTCGAGGGCTTCGGCGTTGTTTGTCAGCATATGCTGGAGGAAAGGGAGTGCGTTTGCTCCGCGGATGATGAACCGGCCCATGTGGGAGACGTCAAAAATCCCTGCGCTCTTGCGCGTGGCCAGATGCTCTTTCACGACCCCGGTAGGATATTGCAGTGGCATATCCCAACCGCCGAACTCGACAATCTGTGCTCCGAGGGCCTTGTGCGTATCATAAAGAACGGTTCTTTCGGGCTGCTCCATCTTTTACACCCCCTTTTCCGTCAAGATATCATCCCGGACCCCACGCCGCTTTGCGGCTCGCTTTCGGTTTTTCGGAGCGCTCCGGACCGCAGCTTGCTCGTCATTTTTGCAAAAGTCTGATCGATTGTAATACTATGCATGCTTAAAGAACAAATCGTGCGCAAAAAATAAAAAAAATGCCGAATGCTGATACGGAGGGCTAATTGGCCACAAAAGTAGCTGTCATAGGTGCGGGACCGGGGGGATACGTTGCGGCTATACGTGCCGCCCAACTGGGCGCCAAGGTCACCGTCATCGAGCAGGATAACGTCGGTGGCACCTGTCTTAACCGAGGTTGTATCCCTTCCAAAATCATGATCGCAACGGCAGAGCTGCTGGAAAAATTCCATCGTGCAGGGGAATTCGGCCTGAGGTTGGAGGGAAAAGTCTTCCCCGACATGGAGCGGCTGATGGCGCGAAAAGAAAAGGTGATCCAGGATCAGGCCAAGGGCATCCTGCAGCTTTTGGATCACCACAAAATTCGCTATCTGCGAGGCAAAGGATTCATTGAAAAACAGGGACTGGCCGTCGCGCAACTGGAAGACGGCAATAATCTGGAGGTCCCCTGGGACGGCCTGATCCTGGCGCCCGGGACGCAACCCTTCGACCTTCCCGCCTTCCCACGTGACGGAGAACAGGTCATTTCCAGCAACGATGCCCTGTGTCTCCGGGAAGTCCCCGAGTCCATCATGATCCTGGGGGGCGGCGTCATCGGGTGTGAATTCGCCTTCCTTTTCTCCGCCCTCGGCTCCCGGGTGACCGTGGTGGAGGCGTTGGACCGCATGCTTCCCCTCCCTTCGGTCGATGAAGACTGTTCCAAAGTCATTCAACGGGAAATGAAGAAGCGCAAAATCCGGTTTATGGTAAAACAAACGGCCCAAAGCATGGAGCGCAGCGGCGGCAAACTCCGCGTGACAATCGGACAATCCCCGTTCATACCCGGCCTCGGCGAAAAGGATAATCAACCCCTGGTCGTGGAAGTGGCCAAAGTGCTGGTGAGCATCGGGCGCCGGCCCTGCACACAAAACATGGGCCTTGAAGATATCGGGGTAACTCTTGCCCCCCGGGGGTGGATCGTTGCCGATGAACGGATGCAAACCGGCGCTCCCGGAGTTTACGCCGTGGGCGACGCTCTCGGACCGTCGAAGGTAATGCTCGCTCATGTGGCTTCCGCGGAAGGTGCGGTTGCCGCTGAGAATGCCGCCGGAGGCGACCGCTCCATGAATTACGGCGTCGTGCCGGGGGCGATTTTTACCATGCCGGAAGTGGCCAACGTTGGTCTGACGGAGGCACAGGCCAGAGAACGGGGTTTCCCTGTTCGATCCGATACGGTCCTGTTCCGCACCATTGGAAAAGCCCGGGTGATAGGGGAAATAGCAGGCGAGGCCAAGCTCGTTTCCGATTCCGGAACGGGCAGAATTCTGGGTGTCCACATAGTTGGACCCCATGCCGCCGATCTGATCGCAGAAGGAACGCTCGCCTTGAAAATGCAGTGTACGGTCAAGGATTTGGCCGAAACCATCCATGCGCATCCGACACTGGCGGAAGTGATGCTGGAGGCATCTTTCAAAGCAATGGACATGCCTTTGCACGGGTGATTCGGCGCAATCCCGGAGGATTAATACCGGGGTAGCCCGGATACTTCAGAGATGTAGTTACCGGGTAGCCCGGATACTTGCTATCCGGGCGCGAAGCGCAAGAGGCTATGTGGCGGCGGAGATCTGGTGGACTAAGCGCAGCGCAGCCCACCGCCCATACAGTAGCATAGCCCCTCGTGGGCATTTCTTTTCGTGACAGTATCTCACGTCCCTCCGGGACACACTGAAACCACGAAAAGATCTGTAGGGTGGGTGGGAGACTCGTAGGATGGGTGGAGCGGTAGCGCAGCCCACCGCCCATACAGTAGCATAGCCCCTTGTGGGCGTTCTTTTCGTAACAGGTATTAAATACTGGTGGTGGACGACGTACTGCCGGATCGCAACCGCGCGCCGTCTCGCCCGCAGGATGACTCGACACGGAGGAGAAACCATGAAGGAAATCAGTGAATTGAGTTTTTCGAATGAGGTGCGCTACACTAAAGACCATGAATGGGCAAAGAAGCTTGGCGATGGAAAGGTGCGGGTGGGCATCACCGATTACGCCCAGGATCAGCTCGGAGACATCGTGTTCGTGGACGTGCCCGAAGTGGGGGCGGCGTTTCTAAAAGGGGCCGAATTCGGGGCACTGGAGTCTGTCAAAGCGGTAGCCACGGTCTACGTACCCGTGGGCGGCGTAATCGCAGCCGTGAACACCGGCCTCGAAGACTCGCCCCAACTGGTCAATCAGGCCCCCTACGTTGACGGGTGGATTATCGACGTTACACCCTCCGACCTGTCGGAGCTCGATCAACTCATGGACAAGGATGCCTACATCGAAATGCTCAAGGAGATAAGCTCATGAGATACTTGCCGCATACCAGTGAAGACATCGCTGAGATGCTCGAAGTGGTAGGGGTCGACAGCCTCGACGACCTGTTCTCGACTATTCCCGAAGATTGCCGGCGCAAGACGGATCTCGACCTGCCGGAGTCCCTGACCGAATGGGAACTGAACGACCTGATGGCCTCCGTTGCCGGGACCATGGCAGTGTCCCCGGAATATAAAGTGTTCCTGGGTGCGGGCAGCTACGAACACCACATCCCGGCATCGGTGTCCTATCTACTCGGCCGATCCGAATTTTCCACCGCCTATACGCCGTATCAGCCCGAAATCAGCCAGGGAACATTGCAGGCGATCTTCGAATACCAGAGCTTCGTCGCAGCGCTGTTAGGCATGGATGTCGCCAATGCCTCGATGTACGACGGGGCTTCCGCGCTGGCGGAGGCCATCCTGATGGCTGTTCGGGCCAGCCGGCTGAAAAAAGTCGCGCTATCGAGCCTGATCCATCCCTTCTACCGGTGTGTCGTACGCACCTATCTGGCGCCGTCCGGCTGTGAGATCATGGAGTTGCCCCGGCTGGATAACGGCAGGACCGATCTACGGGGACTGGGAAAAATGGACGACCTGGCCGTCGTTGCCGTTCAGTCGCCCAACTTTTTCGGAATCATCGAGGATCTGGCCGCTGTGGGAAATCTCACCCGCGACGCCAAGACCCTTTTCGTGACTTCCTTTACGGAACCCCTCGCCTACGGGCTTCTCAAGAGCCCGGGCAGCCAGGGGGCCGATATCGCCTGCGGTGAAGGCCAGAGTTTTGGAATTCCTCAAAGTTTCGGCGGTCCCGGCGTGGGGATGTTTTCCTGCCGCAAGGAACAGGTCCGCAACATGCCCGGCCGTCTGGTCGGAAGAACGCTGGACAGAAACGGAAAACCGGGCTTCGTGCTAACGCTTGCCACCCGGGAGCAGCATATCCGGCGTGAAAGAGCGACTTCCAACATCTGCACCAACAGTGGGCTCTGTGCCACAACAGCCGCCATGTATATGGCTTCGCTGGGAGGTACGGGGCTAAGGGAACTGGCTCAGCTCAATCACGACAAAAGTGAGTACCTCAAACGGACGCTGGCGGGGGCAGGCTTTAAAATCCCCTTCTCAGCCCCCACCTTCAATGAATTCGTGGTGGAATTCCCCTCCGGTTTTGATGCAACCTACCGGCAACTGTTGGATGAAAAGATCGTGGCAGGCCTGCCCCTGGCTCCTTACTATCCGGAACTGGCCGGCCTGTATTTACTCTGTGTGACGGAAACCAAGAGCAAAAACGATCTGGACGCCCTGGTGCAACGGTTGATCGGTTGACCCCGTTCCGGATCGACCGAACAAAGAGAGAGGGTGAAGCATGAAAGAATCGGCAGGCACAACCGGTTTGATACTGAACGAACCGGTGCTTTTTGAAAAAGGGAGAAAAGGGAGATGCGGTATTTCCCTGCCCCGGCGGGATGTTGCGTTTTCTCCCCTGGATGAAACTCTTGCGGGGCCGGGGCCGAACTTTCCCGATCTGAGCGAGGTGGAAGTGGTGCGTCACTACACGCGGCTGTCTTCGTGGAATTTCGGCGTAGACACCGGAATGTACCCGCTCGGTTCGTGCACCATGAAGTATAACCCCAAGACCAACGAGAGGCAGGCGGCACTACCGGGATTTGCCAAGGCCCACCCCCTGCTTCCCGCCGCTTTGTCCCAGGGGGCGCTCAAAATAATGTATGAACTCGAACGTCTCCTGGCTGAAATCACCGGCATGGATGCCGTTACCCTTCAGCCCGCGGCAGGAGCGCATGGCGAGCTTACCGGCATGCTCATTTTCCACGCGTACCACAATAGCAAGGGCTCGCGCCGCTTCAAAATCATCGTCCCTGACACCGCGCACGGCACCAACCCCGCCAGCGCAGCCCTGTGCGGATACAGTCCCGTTAATGTGAAGTCCAATGAACGCGGGGTCCTCTCCGCCGAAA
Source organism: uncultured delta proteobacterium (assembly GCA_963826655.1). GTDB lineage: Bacteria > Desulfobacterota > Syntrophobacteria > Syntrophobacterales > Syntrophobacteraceae > SbD1. Next base: position 4,323 of record CAWGZP010000017.1, on the reverse strand, counting down.
CCATCGCCGAGGTCATGGACGAACAGACGGCCGGGATCATGATCACCAACCCCAATACACTTGGCTTCTTCGAGGAAAATATCAAGAAAATCGTCGAAATCGTCCATGCCAAAGACGGGTTGGTCTACGCCGACGGGGCCAACATGAACGCCATCATGGGCATTGTGAGCACCGGGGCCATTGGAGTGGACGTTCTGCACCTGAACCTGCACAAGACTTTCTCGACGCCCCATGGCGGCGGTGGACCGGGCGCCGGTCCCGTTTGTGTCGCAAAACGCCTGGAACCGTTCCTCCCAGTCCCGCGCGTGCTCGAAGAAGACGGAAAATATTTCTTTTCCGAAGATTTTCCGCAATCCATCGGCAAGCTGCACGCTTTCTACGGCAATGTGGGGATCATGATTCGGGCCTATAGCTATATCATGAGTCTCGGGGCCGAACTGAAAAAGGTCAGCCAACTGGCCGTACTAAACGCCAATTACATCAAGGAGAGGCTCAAGGGCACCCTCCACCTCCCCTACGACAGACCATGCATGCACGAATGCGTTTTTACCGATAAAAACCAGGCGGCACAAAAAGTTACAACCCTGGATATGGTCAAACGGCTCATGGATTACGGTTTCCACCCGCCCACGATCTATTTCCCTCTGGTGGTCCACGGTTCTATCATGATCGAACCTACAGAGACCGAGTCGAAAGAGGAGATAGATCTTTTCATCCAGGCGTTTAAGGATATCGTCAAAGAAGCGGGTGAAAATCCCGAAAAGCTTTATGCAGCACCTTGGCGGCCCAAAGTAACGAGGCTCGATGAAACGGAAGCCGCGCGCCACCCGTGCTTGAAGTATTGATCCGTTTGGGGCCCAGGCGTTTCGAAACACTCGTCCCGCATTCAAAGGGAGTTTTGCCATGACGGATTCTCCGGATAACAGGCCGCGCATCCCCAAACCGCACTGGCTCAAGCGGCGCCTTCCAACGGGGCCGGACTACGAGCAGGTGAAATCGCTCGTAAAAAATGGCGGTCTCCACACGGTGTGCCAGGAGGCTAAGTGCCCCAATCTGTGGGAATGTTTTTCATGCCGGACGGCGACCTTCCTGATCCTGGGTTCCCGTTGCACGCGCAATTGCCGGTTTTGTGCAGTCGAGCATGGGCCTTTGGCTCCCCCCGATCCCGGTGAACCGGCCAGGGTGGCGGAAGCTGTCCATCGCATGGGCTTGAGGTACGTGGTGATAACCTCCGTTACCCGAGATGATATTCCGGACGGCGGGGCGGGCTTCTTCGCGGAGACGATACGACTTCTTCGAGCTCAAATCCCCGGCGTCCTCGTCGAAGTGCTGATTCCCGACTTTCAGGGTGATGCCGAAGCGCTCCGAAAGGTGGTTACGGCCCGTCCCGATGTATTGAACCATAACGTGGAAACCGTTCCGCGCCTCTATCCCCGCGTACGGCCGGAGGCGATATATCGGCGTTCCCTGGAACTTTTGCGCAGGGCCGCGGACTTTGATCCCTCCCTTGCCGTCAAGTCGGGCCTTATGATGGGCCTGGGGGAATCCCCGGAAGAGATCGCGCGGACGCTGCAGGATCTCCTCGATGCAGGCTGCGGTAGCCTCACCTTGGGCCAGTACCTTCAGCCCTCGAAAGAACATCTCGCGGTAGACCGCTACGTCCCCCCCGAGGAATTCGATAGCTGGCGGGAAGCGGCCCTCGCTATGGGTTTTGCCCGCGTTGCCGCCGGGCCCTTCGTTCGCAGTTCCTACCATGCCCGGCAGATGTTTCAACCCGTCCCGAGCGAGGACGAGAGCTGAGCTTCGTTAGCCGCGCGCGCTTTGAATGCAGCATATTCGGGCAGGGGGCCAGATCTTGTCAGCGCTCACACTGTTTTATGTCATACGCTGTTTAACTGGAGTTTCAGGAGCTGGATTGACAAGGCTATCCAACATCCTGAAGCAACTCCAAAAGTCACTCCACTATTTGTAAAGGGCGGGGCGGTTCCTGAAAGTCCAGTCTGAGCTTGAGCGGGTGGGCACTCGAAAAAATTTCTACACACAGTGACAAATCGCTTGAAAATTATTTCGGCCTGTTCTCGCGAATCAGACATCGCCTGGTTGACGCCGTAGCCGTATGAACGTATCCTGCTAACGTTTTGCAGCGTGTGCGTAGCGCTGATGAAGAAATCCTCTCTTTCGTCTGCAGCGATGAAGACGCAGAGCAGGAACAATACCGGCAGGCTGATCGCATCGGTTCAGAAGAGGCGGTGAGGAGAGCTGCGGGAGTCGAGGCAATGCCCCTGATGAAGACTGCCCAATCATAGCTGGCCAGGGGACTGCACCGGAAGTGGCGATATTCGTTCCGGTCTATTAGTACGCGGTCGCTGAAGCTACGTTAGTCGCGCACAAGCTGCCACTTCATCCTGCGTGATGGAATGACGTATTACGCAGATTGTTGTGAGGTCTGGATGGGTGTACAATTCGTATGGGACCGAGGGAAGGCTGCATCCAATCTGCGAAAACACGGCATCAGCTTCGAAGAAGCCAGTACAGTCTTCCGGAATCAATTAGCTTCTATCTTTGACGACGAGGCACACTCTGTCCGGGAATATCGCGAAATCATAATTGGCCATTCCAGCAGAGACCGGCTTCTAGTGGTTTGTTTCACGGAGAAATCCGAGAACGTGGTTCGCATTATCAGTGCACGTTCGGCAACCACAAGGGAACGAGAAGATTATGAAGAAAACAGAACCTTCTAAGCCTGACGGCAATGAATCGGATGACATGCTCTCGGAATACAAGTTCGATTACAGCAAAGCCCGTCCCAATCGATTTGCCTCTCGAATGCAGAAGGAAGAGGTGATGGTTACTCTCGATCCTGATGTGTCAGAAGTCTTCACAACCTCCGAGTCGGTCAACACAGTACTGCGGGCTCTCATTGAGACCATGCCTAAAACAAAGGGAGGGAAGCGGGCTCGTAATCAATCATCGATTCAGAAGAACGGCTAACTGTGCATTGAACGGGCGACGCGACCACAGGTTCTCTCACGATCAGTCCCGCAAAATGCGAGCCCGTGCCAGTTCGGGGCATCCACTCAATTCGCGGTTGCATCCCGCCGTATATTTCCTTGTACAGTTGGGTTAGGTCGAATACATCTCTCCTCTGTCTTCAGAAACAGTTCGTGGGAAAAACGCGACATTTCAGCAACATGCCGCAAGTGAGTTAAAGGGCCAACCCTCTCCGCGTCCAGTGACCTTTGTGCCCACAGACGAGTCTTTTACCGGAAGAACTCGATTCGGCCTCCTCTCTTATAGGATTCATGCTCGAGGCAAATTAGATCCAGGATGCCGGCGCGATCTTCGTTAAGAGCCGGTCGTTCTTCAAAAAGCGCCGGGCGTAGAGAGCTTTTCCGGCCTGATAATGCGCGTAATCCAAGCCACCGGGATTTCTGAAACGGCGGAGGACCTTGAGAGCAATCCGAAAGAGAGTGTGGTCTCCGGCTAGCTGGTTTTGGACACCCGGCAACAACCGCATGTATGAATTCGCGATAGTGCTTCTCTTTGACATTAAAAAATACCGTGGGAACTGGTTCTATGTCTGCGCCGTCTGTGGGGATTAGGCCGGGCATAGGTTGTAGAAGAACTTGAATGGCGGCGGGCCCATTCAGCGGTCGGCAGTCCCGGAAATGGTTTCCCTGCACGTGGCTTTCTTCCGGGTAAATCAACCGAGTTCCCAAGTGTGGATTTCACCGCCGAAAGGGTGCACCGTGGTCTTAATCATGGGTATCCTCGGGCAGGGGCATTCATCGTGAGGAAGTCGGCATTTTCTCTCCTCAGTGGTGTTTTGCAGAGTTACGCAAGAGAATTTAACATAATCTATACATTGTCTGTGTTCAGTCTTCACGCCTCGTTCTTATCATTTCCACAGGTGAATGAAACCGGTTCAAAAGCCTGGGAACCGAAACGTCTGAGGGCAAAGTGCCCTCCCCGGCTTCCCACTCCCGTGAGGTAGAGGGCGAGTGTGGGGTGCAAAAAATAGCTCTGGGCAAAAGATACCCTCTCAGTCTCACGCATCCAATTGGGTGAAGTCTGAATGAGTTTTGAGATAGTTTCCAAACATGGTTATGTGGCGGCAATCAGTTAAGGATGACTCATGGGCACACGCAGAGAATTCTTCGGGACCTTGCTCAAGCTTATAACCGGTACGGCCGTCTTTTTGGGTTCTCTGGCATTGCCCCTTCGCTGGGCATACTCGGACGCCAAGAAAATCATACTGCCTCCGGGAACGAAAAGAGAGACCTTGATCGACGAAGATCCCAAATCATTGGATACGAGGAATCT
>CAWGZP010000016.1:0-11269 GCA_963826655.1 uncultured delta proteobacterium | reverse complement strand
AGCTTGAACGATTTGCTCTCGACAAGCAGACCGGATGGAACGTAATCCACTATAATAGTGGCAAAATCGGGCTGGTGCGTTATCGGACACATCGTGGTGAACTCGGGAGCGCTCAGGCGAACGGCATAATCGTTTCCCGGATGCGGGTTTTGAAATGTTTCGAGGACTGCCTTCTGCGGGTTCTCGGCAGTCTCTGCCCTGTTCCCGAGCTGTGTAAGACCATTGATATCAGACGCCATTTTCATCCATTTCCATCATTGCATGTATTGTGTCGGATCGGCTATTCCCGCTTCGGCGAAACCTTTTTTGCGCAGGGTGCAACTGTCGCACCTCCCGCATGCCCTGTCTAACGGGCCGGGGTCATAGCAGGAGTGAGTCAATGAGAAATCCACCCCGAGTTCGACGCCTTTTTTTATAATCTGGGCCTTTGTCATTTTAATCAGTGGCGTATGAATGCGGACACGCATCCTGCCCTCGACGGTTTCCTTCAGGGCCAGGTTTGCCATTTTCTCGAAAGCCTCGATGTATTCAGGCCGGCAGTCGGGATATCCCGAATAATCCAGCGCATTTACACCTATAAAAATATCGGGGGCCTTAAGCGTCTCCGCCCAGGCGAGCGCCAGTGAAAGAAAGACCGTGTTCCTGGCGGGTACGTAGGTGACCGGGATGCGGTTTTTCATCTCCTCGACCGGAACGTCTTTGGGCACTTCGATCCCGGACGTCAGGGCGGACCCGCCTATAGCATCGAGGGGAAGGTCCAGTATGAGATGCCCGCTTGTACCGAGTGCCTTTGCGACCCGCTTTGCCGCTTCCAGTTCGGCCCTGTGACGCTGCCCGTAATCGAAGCTGACCGCGAAGACCTCGTAGCCCTCGCGTCGCGCTATCGCGATGCAGGTAGTAGAATCGAGCCCTCCGGAAACCAGCACGACCGCTTTATTCTTTTTTTCAGACATCGGAAGACTTTCTTTCAAAAAGGGAGCCGTTACTCGAACAGAAACATGTAGAAGTCGACCACATTTATCAGGGCGTAAATCCCTCGCCGTACAGAGGAGATGATTTCTTCATCCGCTGTAGCCAGAAGGACCTTTTTGTCCCGCCTCGCGGTGATTCTTTCTATTATAGCAGCATCGGCCGAGCTTTTGGTCTTGTCCGTGTAGATGATTTCGGTATTTGCCCGAAGGTCGCTCGAATCCTCCACTCCGTCAAATACCAGGTATACTTTCGCAAAATGCCTGCTCTTGGCAGCCACGGCCTCTATAAACTGTTCGCGCAACTGTGTGAAGCGAATCCCGGAAAGATGTTCGTCCCCTCCGTGCACCCGCAGCAACACGTTGTACCCGTCAATATAAAGATCATAGCGTTTGCTTTCGCCCGAACTGACGAAATCCTCCAGTCGCTGGAATTGCCGCTCATGAGGCAGATCTTCCCTGCCCGGCTCAAACTGCGAATAAAGACGCTCCATAATTTGCCGTCTCTTGTGCTGCCCGGCTTTCTCAATCTGCGCCGGGTCCGCGAAGAGTCCGATGTCCGGAAGAGTGGCGATAATCTTCAGCAGCTTACTTATCCCGGACAAATTAGCCGGGACGGGGTCGAGAAGGTTGATCCGGCTAACGATTTCGTCTTCACCCCAATGACCGGCGCCGATTACCCTGCGGATTCCGGGTAATGCGAGCAGGCGTTTTTTTTCACTCAGAAGGGCCTCTTTCACCTTCTCGACTTCCTTGTGAACGACGAGCGAATCTGCGTAAACCTCCTCTATGCGGACAAGTGCGTTATCGATTTCAAGCATTTTCGCCCTGATATCCGAGACAAGGCCATATTCCTCATCGGCGCGTCTCTGTAATTCAAGTGCCCGCCTTGTTCTCTGGAGCAGCGATTCGAGCCGTTCGGCATCCTTCGCCGCTCCATGCAGGTCAAGATCCTGGTAGCGCCCGAACCACTCCTTTCTCTTCTGCACCAGCAAAAGGTTAAGCTTTTTTTCGAACTCCGCCTCAAATTCCCGCACCTTTTTCTTCAAATTCTCGTTTTCGGCCCGCAAGCTATTTGATTCCTCAACCGCATGGCCAAGCTCCAGTTGAGTCTTGTGCAGCTTCTTTTCAACCTTTGCGAACCGTTCCTTCAATTCGGGCTCGGGCCTTGCCTTCTGCGAGTCCTTCTGGAGCGCCTTCCTCGACCGATTCCCCTTCCATATCGAAGGCAAAACCGGCCCCCTGCGCGCTTTCGAGAAATTTTTGAGAAAGGCCGGGATTTTTTTCGATAAACTCTCCCCAAACATGCAAGATCGGCGAGAGGAGGTCAAAAAGGCCCACTTCCCGGCTATCCGTCTGCGCGTCTTCTTCCCGAACGGCGTCGGCGGCCCACGGCCGGTTCAGTAGCCCGAGCGAATAAAGGCCGAGGCAAAAACGCCCCGGGCCGAGCAGCGCCCTTATTTTCCAAAGGTTTTCAGCTATAAAATCACAGTCGAGCATAGCTAGATAGGAAACAACGGCCGATTGTTCTTCCTTCCATTCGGGCAGGATTTTTTTTAAAAAGATTTCGTCCGTTTGAAGTTTGCGGCGCAGGCGGCCCATAATCAGGGGTTGGTGGAGCATCCTGGAGAATTTCGCCGGCTGGAAGGAAAGGCCTTCCAAAACCTCTCTTTTTAAAGCAGGATCAGAGGAAAGAATACGGACCCAGGTTGCAGCGGGGATGTCCCTGACCATCCGGTCGTAGAACCGGGCAGGAATTCTTGAAAGGATTTCATTGTCCTGAGGACCGCGCTCCATTACTTGACCTTTTGCCGGAGATAAGCGCAATGAGCGAAATATCCATCGTCTTGATAACCGCCGGAAGCGAAGAGGAAGCCGCGACGATCGGCCTGACCCTGGTGGAGGACCACCTGGCGGCCTGCGCCAACATAGTTCCCCGTATCCGGTCCATTTACCGGTGGAAGGGGAAAATCCACGACGAACAGGAGTTTCTGATAATCATCAAGACCAGGACGCTGCTATTCCAGGCCCTCCAGGAACGGGTAAAAGAACTGCACAGCTACGAAGTTCCCGAAATAATATCCTTCCCGGTCGCCAGTGGACTTCCGCAATACCTGGAGTGGGTGCAAGGGGAAACGACAGGCTGACACTGCGCCACTTACCTCGTCCAGTTTGCGCCGCCGTGGAAGACGGCGCTACCGCTTCAGCCGGATTCGCACAGACTCGGCATGCGCCGTAAGCCCTTCGAGTTCCGCCAGGCGGATGATCGATCCGGCGTCCCGGTCGAAAGCGGTGCGGGAGTACGCGATCACGCTGGTTTTTTTCAAAAAATCATCCACCCCCAGCGCAGAAGCAAACCGGGCCGTACCGGCTGTCGGAAGTACGTGATTGGGGCCGGCAAAATAATCCCCTACAGGCTCAGGCGTATGGTCCCCGATAAAAACTGCCCCCGCGTTTTCGATCCTGCCCAACCAGGACAAGGGGTCTTCGACGTGCAGTTCGAGATGTTCGGGCGCTATCCTGTTCGAAAGACTCAGAGCCACTTCCATGCTCTCCACGACGAAAACGGCCCCGTAGCGCTCGATCGATGCAGCCGCGGTCCCGCTTCTCGGCAGAGCGCTCAGTTGCTTCGAGACGCTAAGCGCAATATCCCCGGCAAGGCCTTCCTCGGTTGTTACGCAGATCGCGCTTGCCATACCGTCATGTTCGGCCTGGCTGAGAAGATCGGCCGCAACATAGTCCGCCCTCGCGCTGGAATCCGCCAGCACCAGGATTTCACTCGGACCGGCAATCATATCTATCCTCACCATACCGGACACGTGCTTTTTGGCGAGCGCCACATAAATATTTCCCGGGCCCACGATCACGTCTACGGGTGCAATCGATTCCGTCCCGTAAGCAAGGGCAGCGATGCCCCAGGCGCTCCCCGCCCGGTAAACCCGGTTAACCCCCACCTCGCGCGCGGCGGCCAGAAGATAAGGGTTGATGCTGCCGTCCTTTCGAGGCGGGGTAACCATTGCGATGTCCTTAACCCCGGCGAGGCGCGCAGGTATGGCATTCATAAGAACAGACGATATAAGGGGAGTTTCCCCACCCTGCCCGCCGGGGATATAAAGGCCCGCGGCCTTGAGCGGCCTCACTGTCTGACCGAGGAATGTCCCGTCGGGTTTGGCTATAAAATGAGAGTACCGTATTTGCTGTTTGTGGAAATCCTCGATATTGCGGATCGCAGTTCGGATTATGGGCATAAAATCCGAATCCACTTCGCCCGACGCGGCATCGATCTCCGCCTCGGCTACGCACAACCGCCCCTTATCCAGGCCCGGAGCGTCAAACCGGCGTGTATAGCCCAGCACAGCAGCATCGCCCTCGGATTTGACCGCCTCGATCATCTCCAGGACCTTCGCCTCCAGGGCCGGATCGGCCCCCGGCCTGCGCTTCACGATTTCCGATATCTTTCGTTCCGCCTCATCAGACGGATATGCAATTATCTCTATCACCCTCATTGCCCCTCAACGGCTATGACAAAAGCATCCGGAAACCCATTGGACCTGAATCGCTCCAGCTCCGCCTTTGCAACGACCAAGTCCTGATAGGAACCCACCTGTACCCTGTACCAGAGTTCGTCTCTTCTGGGCAGATCGGTAACCCTGGCTTCCCGGCGTTCTCCGGTCATTTTCTCCTTCAGCCTCAAAGCATTCGCCTGATCGTGAAAGGCCCCGATCTGGACGGTAAACATGCCATAGCGGAAGGATGGCACCGGGTCCACTTTCCAATAGGTGGCGTTGCCCACCTGTTGCGGGGTCGCACATTGAACGGCCTCGACCCTTACCTTCACCACTCCCCTGGAATAGCAGCCCAGGTCCTGGGCCGCTTTGGCGGAAAGGTCGATAATCCTTCCAGCCACAAACGGTCCCCGGTCGTTAACTCTCAAGACGGCCATCTTGCCGTTCTCAAGATTTGTCACCTTTACATTAGTCCCCATGGGAAGTGTCTTATGCGCCGCCGTGTCCGACCACATGTCGTAGGGCTCGCCGCATGAGGTGTGTTTTCCATGGAAACCCGGCCCATACCAACTGGCCAGGCCATCTTCGACATAGCCATCCGCGCTCGGAAGCGGATAATACCATATGCCGTTTATCTGGTAGGGCCTTTGAGTTTTGAGGCCGGGAGGGGCGGGAGGACCGGGAGTAGGCGGTGGGTAATTTTTAGCGCAGCTTGCAAGGAAAAGGGACAGGACAACAAAAATCCACACCCTCCGGATCTTTTCCACCAACCACCCCTAAAAAGACAGTTTAGTTATTAGTTTTTCAGTTTTGAGTAATTAAAACACCTTGAAGAAGTCTTTAGATGTTCGTTTTTACGTAAAAACTCAAAACTCGTTAAGCTCTCCATTTTTCTCCATTTTGGCCAAATCCTCAAAGCGGATGTCGATGCCCAGAATGCCGGCTATCTCCTCGGTTTCGTCCATGATCGGGGCCGAGACCGTTATGCAAAGCGCCCCCGTATATCGCGAAGTGTAAAAGTCGGTTACGTGCACCTTGCCGTCCTTCATGGGCTCTATGAACCAGGGCCGATCTGAGAGATCCTCTCCCACTTTGGCGCTTTCGTATTTCGATTTGTCCACTATGTGTGTGATATTGCGAGTGATCTTCCTCCCCTGCCTGTCAGTGACATAGACGTACTGAATGAACGGATTGAGTTCCAGAAGAGTCTGAAGCAAAAGCTCCAAGCGCCCGGGGTCGAGGCTTTTCATCATTTCACTTTCGACGACTTCTTCAACCAGGTGCGCAGCAAGGGCGTAGGCGTGCTGCTTTAGCAGGTCGAATTCACTGATGAAATATTCGGGCAGGTATCGTCTCGACCACCGCTCCAATTCTTCGTTGGATATGGAGGTATTGCGCCCTTTTTCGTACTCGTGCATCACGCGTTTGTAGATCCTTACAATTCCGGGATGTCTCTTGTCGAGACGGCGGTCCCCTTCGAGGCGCAACCTGTGGTTTACCCAATAGGCTATGCTTGCAACCCCGGACTTGTCCGTGACGGTGATCACGATCGGTCTGTTCAATAATTTCCGTGTATCGAAAACATTGTAGATTTCCTCGTTTTTTACCAAACCGTCGGCATGAATGCCCGCCCTGGTCGCGTTGAATTCCTCCCCGGTGAACGGATAGTTTGCGGGTACCGTATAGCCGAGTTCCGACTGAAAATAATCGACGATGTCGGTAATCGCGGTCGTATCGGCTCCGTTCAGGCTGCCTTTGAGCCCAATGTATTCGAAGATCAGGCCCTCGACAGGGGCATTGCCGGTGCGCTCGCCGAATCCGAGCAGTGTCCCGTTTGCTCCGCCGCACCCGTAAAGCCATGCTGTCGCGGCATTGACCAACACCTTATGGAAGTCGTTGTGGCCGTGCCACTCCAGGAGACGTCCGGGGACACCCGCATCATCGATGAAAGCCCTCACCAGCTTGGGCACGCTCCTCGGCAGGGCAGCCCCCGGGTAAGTTACACCGAAGCCGAGAGTATCGCAGAGACGAATCTTGACATCAATGCCACTCTCTTCCCTCAGGCGCATCAACTCGATGGCAAACGGGATACAGAAGCCGGCAATATCGGCACGGGTAATGTCTTCGAAATGGCACCTGGGAACTATACCTTTATCCAGTGCGGCACGCACGATTCCGAGGTATTTATCCATCGCGCCCCTGCGGTTGATTTTGAGCTTCAGAAAGATGTGATAGTCGGAGACCGAGGTCAGGATTCCCGTCTCCTTCAAGCCGGCCGCGGCCACCAGGTCCAGGTCCTCTTCTACGGCCCGAATCCATCCGGTAACCTGAGGAAACTCAAACCCCCTGGCGAGGCAGGCATCCAGCGCCCGCCGGTCCTTATCGGTGTAGAGGAAGAATTCGGACTGGCGAATGATCCCGCTGGGGCCTGAGAGACGGTGCAGCATCACGAATATCGCCTCGATCTGCTCGGCCGTATAAGGGGGGCGGGCCTGCTGGCCGTCCCGAAAAGTCGTATCCGTTATGAATATGTCTTCAGCCGGGTCGATGGGCAAAAGCTTGTGGTCGAAATCGATGCGCGGCACCTCATCGTAGGGAAAAACGTCCCGCATAAGGTCGGGGTCGTCCAAATCCTGGATGGGTGGGCGCCGATAATCGTGGTCCAACACCCTTTTTTGGGGTTCCAGCGAGCCATCTCTTTATCCTTTTTGCGCCGCCATGGAAGACGGCGCTACCGGCTGCGCCCGCGTGCCGGCAGCTACTTCTTCCGGTCGCCTTCAACCTTCAGACACAATTCCAAAAGTTGATTCACGTCTGCCTCCGATGGCGCATTGGTCATCAGGCAGGTCGCGCGTTGGGTCTTCGGAAACGCTATCACGTCACGTATGGAACCTGACCCGCTCAGGAGCATTACCAGCCGGTCAAGCCCGAAGGCAACTCCCCCGTGAGGAGGCGCGCCGAACTGAAGCGCTTCCAGTAGAAACCCGAATTTTTCCTGGGCCTCGGCAGCAGACATCCCGATCGCACCGAAAACCAGCTTCTGAATCTCCTGCTGGTGAATACGGATGCTGCCTCCGCCAATTTCGATTCCGTTCAGCACGAGATCGTATGCCCTGCTACGCACCTTTTCGGGCTCAGTTTCGAGCAGGCCGATATCGCTTTCGAGCGGCGCCGTAAAAGGATGGTGAACAGAAGTATACCTTTTGTTTTCGTGATCCCATTCGACAAGCGGAAAATCGGTAACCCAGACTAAATTGAAGCTACCCGGATCGATCAACTTCAACTGCTGGCCCAGGCGAACCCGCAGATTTCCGAGGGCGTCATTTACGACTTTGCGCTGATCGGCCACAAAAAATATAATGTCGCCGGTCTGTAAGCCGAGGCGTTGTTCCAGCGACTGCTGCACGCTTTGCTGCAGGAACTTGGCTATGGGAGACTGCCATCCCTCAGGTTGAATCTTGATCCAGGCCATGCCCTGGGCCCCAAAGATTTTAACAAATTCGATCAGATCATCGAGTTCTTTTCTTGAAAGATCCTTGCCGCCGGGGACGCGGAGCGCCTTGACTATGCCGCCCCGCTCGACCGCCTGCCGGAAAACCCGGAACTCGGATTCGGCAACGATGTCCGTTATTTCAGTCAGCAGAAGGCCGAAACGCGTATCAGGGCGGTCGGTCCCATATTGGTCCATCGCCTGGCTGTAGGTCATGCGGGGAAAAGGAAAGCTCAGGGAAAGGCCCTTCAGTTCGCTGAATACACGGCCCACCCAGCCCTCGATAATTTCGAAAATGTCTTCCTCGCATATGAAGGACATTTCCACGTCGAGCTGAGTGAATTCAGGCTGCCTGTCCGCCCGCAAGTCTTCATCCCTGAAGCACTTGACGATCTGGTAATATTTTTCGAACCCCGCTACCATGAGAATCTGTTTGAAAAGCTGGGGAGACTGGGGCAGGGCGAAAAACTTCCCGGGGTTGACCCGGCTCGGCACAAGGTAGTCTCTGGCCCCTTCCGGTGTACTGCGCGTGAGGACCGGGGTCTCAACGTCGATGAAACCAAGGTCATTGAAGTAACCCCGCGTCAACTGGGCCACTTTGTGCCGGAGGAACAGGTTCTGAAACAGCTTCGGCCGGCGCAAATCGAGATACCTGTATTTGAGCCGTACGTTCTCGCTTGCTTCCACGTCATCCTCTACTTGAAATGGAGGCGTTTTAGAGCTGTTGAGTATCCGAAGCTCGGTCGCGGCGACTTCGATTTCTCCGGTGGGAAGCTTGGGATTGGCCATTCCTTCAGGGCGAAGGCGGGTCTTTCCATTCACCGCTATGACATATTCGCTGCGTATGCCGCCAGCCCGTTCGTGTGCTGTCGCGCTGATCTGAGGGTCGAAGACGACCTGGGTTATTCCGTTGCGGTCCCTGAGGTCAACGAATATCAACCCCCCATGGTCACGACGCCTCTGGACCCACCCCATCAGCACGGCTTCCCGGCCTATGTCTTTAGCCGTCAGGCTGTTGCAGTCGGCCGTCCGCCGCCATCCGCCAAGCTGATCGAGCACAACGGGGCTTTCCTGAGTATCTGCTATATCATCCCCGACAGGGGTTTCTAACAAATTCACCGGTATTTCCTCCAAGGTATGTGGACCAGTGTTCATCCAGTGACACCGGATGACACACCTGCAGTTTCCGATTCTTCGACCTTCGCAACTCGCCGCGAGGGACCCTTGTCAACTCGGGCTCTTCGAATCCAGCCGGAGCAGAGAGCCCACGACATCATCCAGGGCTATTATACTCTGAGTTTTGGTCCGCATGTCACGCAACTGGATTTGGCCTCGCGTCAACTCATCCTCGCCAAGAATTAGAACGCAGCCTGCCCCGGATTTGTCGGCACGACGCATCTGGCTCTTGAGGCTGCGCCCCTCATAGTCCATTTCGGCCTCCAGGCCACTCCCGCGAAGCTGCTGAACGAGCACGAAAGCGTGCTCCCGGGCCAATTCGCCCAGAGAGGCGATAAAGACGCGCGGAGTCCGTGCAACTTCCTCGTGCTCCTGCTGAAGAAGCAGGATAAGCCGTTCCATGCCGATGGCAAACCCGATGGCAGGCACGTCGGGTCCACCCAAGTCGCTCACCAGGCCGTTATACCGGCCGCCGCCGCCGATTGCGCTCTGGGAGCCAAGTCGCTCGGTATTCACCTCGAAAGTTGTCCGCGTATAATAATCGAGGCCCCGAACGATCCTCGGGTTTATGACATAATCCGTCCCCAGCCTTTCGAGATGCCCCTTGACCGCATCGAAGTGCGTACGGCAATCTTCGCAGATGTGATCGATCAGCATTGGAGCGCTCTCCAGCAGCGCCTGACACCTTTCGACTTTACAGTCGAATACGCGCAACGGGTTGACGTCCCTACGGCGCAGGCAGTCCGGGCAGAACTGGTCGCCTTTCGAGGTGAGGAAATCTTTGAGCATTTCCTTGTAAGTCTTCCTGCACTCGAGACAGCCCAGCGTGTTGATGTTCAGGACGACTCCGGAGATACCGACCCTGTCGAGAAACAGGCTCAGCATGTGCATCATCTCGGCATCTATCATCGGGCTGTCGATACCGAAAACCTCGGCGTCGATCTGGTGAAACTGCCGGTATCGCCCTTTCTGAGGCCTCTCATGCCTGAACATCGGACCGATTTCATAGACCTTCCGCGGGGCTGAATCGGAATGGAGCCCATGCTGGACATACGACCTTACGATAGAAGCCGTGGCCTCCGGACGCAAGGCCAGGGACTCGCCGTTTCGATCCTGAAACGCATACATCTCTTTTTCGACAATATCGGTGCTTCCCCCGATGCTGCGAGCGAAAAGTTCCAGCTTCTCTAGCACAGGAGTCCGTATCTCGCGGTAACCGAAGTTTTCGAGGATCTCCCGCGCAGTTTTTTCAACCTTTTGCCACCAGCCGGCCTGGTCCGGCAAAATATCACTCATGCCTTTAATGGCTTGGATATTTTCCATCTTCTCCCCAACAATCAGAACTTCAGCGCAAACGAATACTTCTAAAAAAGGAGCAAATAAAAGTCAAGAGGAATTGAGGGATTGGCAGGGGCATTCTGTTCCGACGTGATCCTACCGTAAGATCGTCCGGTTAAGATTGGTTCCGATCAAACATTCGATGGTGATCATCTGCGGCCTCAGCATCCTCTGCGTAACCCCGTCCACCGCAGAGACGCAGAGATCGCGGAGAAAACAGTCCATATTCTTTTCTCAGCGTCCTCTGCGCCTCTGCGGTAGAACAAATTTGCTCTGGAGGGATTGGGGAATGGAGGGATCGAAGGATTTTGTCCTTAGACTTAATTAGACTTTGTAAGGTGGGCATGGAAGAACTTTGCCCACCCTACATTTCCCCTACTACTTTCAAACCAACCGGTTCGAACACCACAATGGTTTCGCGTCCGGATTCATTTCGGCTATTTTGAACGGGCGAGGCCGGCGTCCCGTAAATTCAATCGGGATAGTCCGTGAGTTCGCGAGGTTTGCACTGGTTGATCCGCTCAGGATGAAACAAATAGTTCCAATCCTGCTTCAAATTCTTGCAATACCAATCGCATTTTTCTTCCGAAGGCGATGAAGCCGTGGCGGTCGAAGCGCAATCCGGATATCCGGCTGGAGACAAAGTCAGTACTGCAAGCAACCCGGCCAATGAGATGTAAGTTTTTGCATTTTTCATCTTAGATTTCCTTTCAGAAATGAAGATAATGCAATCATCCGGTTTTGAGGCAAAATACCGGTTTTTTTGCTGTCGCCAACTTCGGGGGAAATCA
>CAWGZP010000015.1:0-11453 GCA_963826655.1 uncultured delta proteobacterium | reverse complement strand
CTCTTTTATCCCAAGAATCGGTATATAAAATTGGGAATGTGATAGTTGCGTTTATTGAATACTATCCCGAGAACGTTTCCACCCACGTTTTGGATTTGCTGCTTGAGGTTTTCAATAATAGGCCACTTAGTCTTTTCCGCTTCAACAACAATAATTACCCCATCCGCTTTTGGCGCAATTGCAAGTCCGTCGGGAGAATTTGTGATCGGCGTGGAATCAACTACGAGATAATCGAACTGCTGACTAATCGCATTCAAAAAAGGGTCCATTATCCTGGTATCGAATAACTCCGGCGTGGATCTCGTAGTATTCGACGAGGGACACAAGAAGAGATTGGAACACTCGAAACAGTGGATGGCGTCCTCGACAGGATGATTGTTCCTGATTATTTCCTGCCACCCCTCTTCATATTGAATTCCGAATGAATGACGATGCGAAGGATGGAATCGATCTGCATCGACCAACAGCACTCTTTTGCCGATGCAAAAGGCCAGGGTTCTTGCGAATTCTCTAGTGATAGTAGAAGTCCCTTCGCCCTGCTTCGAACCAATAAACTGAATGACTTTATTATTCCGATCAGGCACAAGAGCCTCAATCCTTTGGAATAAGAGCAGCATTCCCTTTTCCAAAGAAGGAATAGGCGGAGAGTGAATCACATTTTTTGAGACCTGCGCCGCATGCGAGTAAATCTTCTCCTGCCTTTGCTCCCGCATTCTTGAGGCGCCGACTAATGTTTGATATATTCTGCCCATAGCGAACTCCTTAGTGTCCGGATCAGCATTGGATCTTCCAATAGCCCTGGCAACGCCGGCATCGAAAGGCGCGCATCAAAGTCGGTGGGGTATTACTGGCGGATTTTCTAAATCATGACCCAGAAGAGCTGTTGGTGGGTATGTCATACTCAAATCCCTGCCGACCAGATCCACATCTTTCGGGATGACGAGCAAAACAGGTAAATTCAATCGCTTTTCCGCCTGTTGCGCCGATATTAACCCCTGCCCGAGAGACTCCAGGAGAAAAGCAATTGCGATTCCGCCGCCAAGCCCCACGCCTGCTGAAACTAAAATGAAAAATGAAAGGGGTTTACTGGGGCTGACCGGCCGGATCGGGACGGATGCTTTCTCGATAACATTTATGCTCGTCATTTTTTGGCGGTCCATGTCATCCGAGATACGAGCTTCCTCCAGTCTTTTGGAGTAAGCATCATACATTTGCTCGCTCGACGATAGCTCCCGGCGAATATCCCGCACATAATTTTCCTGAAGATCCAATGTCTGTATTTCTTTGTCTAAAGACTCGAGTTGCTGCTTCTGCAGGGTAAATCTGGCTTCCAGCGATGCCAGTTCCCCTTTTGTGGTGATGATCTCTTTTTGTAATTCCAAAACGACGCTGTTTGTCGGAACTTCGCCATTCTTTTTTCTTTGCGCCATGAAATCTTCTACAGCCTGCATCTCCTGGCGGACAGCCGTTATCAGGGGGCTTGTCTCCTTGTACTTCGATAGAAGCTCCTGCTCTTTTCGCTTTAAAGTCAATAACTGGCCTTCCGCACCGTCCTTTGTATCCAGGCCCGAGCCGCCTGTCGGCGCTTTAGAGATGCTATTCGACTCGTCCTTGAGGACTTTAAGTTTTTCATTAAGTTCTTGCATCTGTGTCTGGCTGGAAGAAATACCTTCATCCAGGCTCTCCCTGTTATGAAGAAGCATCCCCCGCTGGTCTTCAAACGCATAAACACGATTTGTTTGTTTAAACGATTCCAGCTTTTGCTCGGAATCTCGGAGCCGATTATGTAAACTGGCCACTTTATTTTCCAAAAACAAAGTCGGTTTTGGATCGCTGAGTATTTGAAGCCTTTTTTCCTGGTAATTATTAACCAGCGTATCCACTACTTCAGCGGCCATTCTCGGGTCTTTGCTCCGGTAGCTCACCGTAATAAGATTCGAGCTTTTGCTTGGCAGGACCACAAGGTCCTTCTCCATTGACATTATCACTGCTTGAGTAGGGTCCACGAGTCCCGCCGAAAGAGCGTTTCCTTTTGGGGAAATCTTGTCCACTCCAATTTTACTGATTACGGTCTCTTTCAGATCTTTGCTCGACAGGATTGCAACCTCGGAGTTCATAATCTCCGCCAGGCCGATTTTAAGAGGATTCTGGTCTTCGCTTACATTGGGAGTCGCATATTCTCTCCCATATCGCACCATTAACACCGAAGTGGCTTCAAAGCTCACCGGGATAAGTTTGTAGACTACAAAGGCACAAATAATAGCAATAAGGAATACCGACACAATCTTGTATTTGTGTTTAAAAACTACAACAAGGATGTCTCTCAGGTTGAATCCTTGTGAACCGGGTTCGGAGGTATCTTCGCTGTAATGTTCATAATAAACTGGTGATGGAACAGCCTGCGGTGCGGCCGATGCAAGCTGTTTCATTTCGTTTGGTTCGCCATTCATTATAAATCCTTAAGCAATTCGCTTGATATCTGGTGATTGAATATTAGCAGGGCTCATCGTAAAGAAGGCTTACAGGTCGGGATGTCCCGGTGAATCGTCAAAATGCGTTTTATAGAGCTCCGCCAACTCGCTTACATACAGCGAGCAACGATGATTATTCCACGCCAGGCCAGATACTTACGAGCGAACGATTTTCCGAGAATTACGGCGGCGCGAAGCCAGGGATCAAAGTTTATTTTGCTCCAAGGTGAATGGGGGGACCTTACTGTGCCGACATTGGAATGTAAAGGGTTAAAATGCAGGGTATGAACTGGGGTTAAACGTACCCAATCTACCCTATTATAGCCTATAATGTCAGCTAGTTAGTTCTGACATTAAATTACATCTGTTCACTGGCGTTTATCTGAGATTGTGATCGGTCCCCTGGAGCATAACCGGCGCCGTCTCACCGACGGACCATCAGCTCTCACGGGAGGCACTGCCGCGGAAAACGAATGGCTTTCCCCTCCCCAGCACAGTAGTCGCGCCGGTTAGTTCCTTGGCTCCCACTCCGCCGACTTCTCCGCCCACAAAGGCCCTCCTGCGGGGAAAGCGGTCAATATCACACCGACGTCGGGTGGCTGAGCGAGGTACTTGGCATAATTTTCGGTGAGCTTCTCTGAGACTTTTGCTGGACTCAAGCCCGGGACTTTGATGTCATTTTGATGAAAATGAAACCGGCATGCGGCCGTGAAGCAGCAATTCGAGGAGACTTTTTCTAAAGCTCCGCCAACTCGATTACATTGAGTAGACGTGCGAGTTGTCTAATTCTAATCGGAAACTGTCATGAATCATCCAGTGTTTTTTTCCCGGATGGACCCTGATTATCCCGACAAAGCAAAAATTTTGCTCCGAACGCCTGCCTGACGGAATTAAAGCGCTTATACAAACAAGCCTGGAGCCTGTTGCAAAACTATAAATGTAAACATTGCATTAAATAGCGATGCTACTAAGGTCCACCTCTTAAACACTTTTGGGAGGTTCTTCGCGAGTCACGGTTTCGTCTCGGGGACCGCAAACAACTGCTGCTCCTCCCACCATCGGTGGGCAAGTGGGCCCCAAAAATCACGTGATACGATTCATTTGCGATATTTTGGCCAATCGCACTCTCGACCGACTGAACGAGGTATGGCAGGCACAAATCAATTCCCATCCACTCTGTACTGCATGGAGACCACGGCGAAGATACCCGAAGATACCCATGGCGGTTTCAAATGAAACTCTTCAGAACGTACGGAGTGATCACCACGGCGCAAGGAAGTGGTGGGTATATCGCTCAACTGGCTATAACGATCCACTTCAGGTGATATTTACACGCCTATTCTAATGGTTCTGCCCCTTGGCCAAGAAAATATGCTTCACCGATACGTCTCTGCTTTAAATCCTATTGAAGGTATTGCGATGGCCTCCCTGATTGATATCGATTACTCAGTTTATAGCGTGATCTAAAACTGAAGTAGATGAAGGTCTTTACCACATGAACATGCGATTGTTCATCACTATATCGCGACAACTATGTTACAAAGTGGATTCGGTTTCCCGGCGAGAGGCCTTCTCACGTAGCAGTTGGTTAAGAGCCGTTATTTCCCCGCGGTTCACAAGCTCTCTTTCGGTGTCTAAACCCTCTAGAATCTCATCAATTGCAGCCAAAGCCCGTCGCACACGGTCATACCCGTGGATATCGGCATATTCGAGACACATTTCGATTGTGTTGGCAAGCACCTTACATAATTGTTCCAGTGTTAAAGTGAGTGGCAACACCTTCACGCAGCAGGACAAGACCATAATGACTAATCCCGCCGCGCACGGCGTCGACCTGGTCAAATCTTCCGGGATGAAGGCGTAGCTGGGAAAATTGGACACCGGCCAACCCTTGCCTAGATGATCCTCAGCATCGAGCAGAACGGGCACGCGATTAAAACCGCTCATTATCGAAAAGGCCAGCCGCTTTGCCCGAGATCTCATGGTCCAGGGAGCGATCATCGACGTTTAAAGAAAAATGGCATCGGGTTGGTCTACGCCACCGAAGGCTCAGAGCTTCTTAAGAATTACCCCTACAGGGTAATGATATGGCAGATTCTCAAGGCCGTGAGCCAGTACGAGAAATCCACACTCGTTTTCAAATTGCGCCTGGCGCGGGAACGAATGGGGGCAAAAAGGGACGTTAAGAGGAGAGCAAAGGTTATGCAGGGCATTCCCCTAGCATCATCCGGGAAATTAAGAAGCTCAAAAGGATACCCAAAGGCAAGGCGCTTTGATTTGCTTGTGTGCACACTACATGCGCACCGGGTTTAAATGGAAAAAGAAAGGGGCTAGCAGCCATCCCGCCAACCCCTTTTAATTTACATAGTGCCGAAGCGGGGACTCGAACCCCGACAGCCGTACGGCCACTAGACCCTGAACCTAGCGCGTCTACCAGTTCCGCCACTTCGGCAAATTACCTTGATAAAACAATGAGAACATCGTATTCTAAAAGTCTTTGCCTGTCAAGGCATATCCAATATTTCACGGAAGGCGCCTAAGCAGCAATGCAACTATTTCGAGGAATCAATGCCGTTCAGCACAAGCTCAAAAATCCGGCCATCACAATCGGAAACTTCGATGGGGTCCATATGGGACACCGGGCGCTGTTTCAAATAGTTAAAAAATGGGCGGCGGAACTCAATGGAGTATCGGTTGTCCTGACCTTTGACCCGCACCCACTGGAAGTGCTCAACCCGAAAAAGGCGCCTTCATTCATTACTACTCAGCGACATAAACTCGATCTTATCGCAAGCTGTGGGATCGATGCAACCATCGTGATCCCGTTCGACCGCGAGTTCTCACACATATCCGCCCGAGAATTCGTGGAGGTTGTCCTCGTTGAAAAAATAGGGACCAGGGCTATTGTCGTCGGCAACGATTACCGGTTTGGACACGGCCGTGAGGGCGACATTCCCTTTCTCAGGCAGTTGGGCAAACTGCACGGCTTCGAGGTCGAGATTGTCACCGAAATCAAGTTCGACAATACCCACGTCAGCAGCACCTCCATTCGTCGATTGATCGCAAACGGAAACATCCGGGTGGCTAACGAGATGCTTGGCAGACCCTACGAAATCAGCGGGACGGTGATTGCCGGCCAAAGAAGAGGCGCCACCCTGGGCTTTCCCACCGCAAACATCCGGATGCCGGCGCTCACCCGGCCACGGACCGGCGTCTATGTGGTGGAGACCGAAGTTGACGGCAAAGTGTATGGGGGAGCGGCAAACCTCGGATACAATCCGACCTTCGGCGATAACGAACTTTCCCTGGAGGCGCACCTTTTCGATTTCAACCAGGATATCTATGGCAAGCCTATCACCATCAGGCTCATAGAAAGGCTTCGGGATGAGTTGCGTTTTTCCGGCCCGGACGAACTCGTCGCCCAGATCCGAAAGGACATCGCTAACGCGAAAGAGGTCCTTGCCGAAATGCACAAGGCTCAGGAGGTCTGAGCATCGCAATAAGTGCATTCACCACGGAGACACGGAGCGCACAGAGAAAAACCTTGTGAGACAGGATCCCCCGTCCCCTCGGGACACCCTGAAACCGTGAAAAGACGTGGCAATCACCCCCTTTTGCAAAGGGGGGCAGGGGGGATTTTGCACCCGCCCTGAACTTTTCGCGATAGGATCGAAAAGAACGCACACAAGTTTAGGCTGTGCTGCGTACTACTAACGCGCAAATTCCCGCAATTTTGGCGGGCATATGTGGCGACGCCGTTGTTTTCCCTGCGCCTCTAAAGATCGAATGCAGCCCCACAAAACACATCGCAGGATTTTTCAAGCTATCGAACGTCTCTGCGTGAAGTGATTTTCGCCCTTCCGTTGCAGACAGACGTTCCCGGGAATATTTCGGAAGTCACTGAGGAGAATCGGTCAAGATAGGCTCGACTCTGCGGGGGACGGCCCTTTCCATGAAATCGGCAATACGGTCCTGCATGGCCAGGATGAGCGGTTCGAGGGTGCGCGGATTGATGGCCGACACCCCTACCCCGCTGTATCTTCGCACCTTTCGCGCAACAAGCTCGTACGGGACCAGGTCAATCTTGTTAAAAACCGTTATGACCGGTTTTGAGTCAAGTTCCAGCTTTCCCAGGGTCTTTTCCACCGCAGCCATTTGTTCTTCGAACTGTTCGCTGCTGATATCGATCACATGGAGCAGAAGATCGGCATCCCCCAACTCCTCCAAAGTGGCTGAAAACGCCTCAAGCAGGTCCTTTGGCAAATCTCTTATGAATCCGACCGTGTCGGTGATTATGACTTCATAGTCCCTCGGAAAGCGAAGCCTGCGGCTCGCCGGGTCAAGGGTGGCAAAAAGCTTATCTTCGACGAAAACCGAACTGTGGGTCAAAGAATTGAGCAGGGTGGATTTGCCCGCGTTCGTATACCCCACGATCGAAATAGTGGGCATGTCTTTTCCGGCCCTCTTTGAACGCCTCAGATTTCTTCTCTTTCGCAAAATGTCGAGGTCATCTTCCAGTTTGGCTATACGGTCTTTGATCCGGCGGCGGTTTATCTCCAGGGTTGTCTCTCCGGGCCCCCTGGCGCCGATACCTCCGGTGAGCCGGGAGAGGGCGTCATCCTTTACCCCAAGCCTGGGCAGCAGATACTTGAGCTGCGCCATCTCCACCTGGATCTTTCCCTCTCTGCTCTGCGCCCGTTGAGCAAAGATATCCAAGATGAGTTGCGTCCGGTCAACCACGCGAAGCTCCGTCGTATCAGTTATCGCACGCACCTGTGAGGGATTTAGTTCCTGGTCGAATATGAGCAAATCCACCCCGCACTGGAGTGCCCTCAAGACAATCTCGCTGAGCTTGCCCTTACCGATAAGGTATTTGGGATTTATTTGCCGCTGCCTCTGGATAACCGTATCGGCAGCGACAATTCCACCCGTGCGTGCAAGTTCGACCAGTTCATCCATGGAACTCTTGGAACTCGCTCTGTCCGAACCAGATACACTGACCAGGATAGCGCGGTCTTCTCCGGGGGTAGTGGCGGGAATGGCCAACCGATTGCGTTCGAGTTCGTCTTCGAGTGATCTGACAAGGGCCTTAAAATCAAGGTCGGGGTCATGGCATGGCATAAGCGGCAACACTTCCCACCCGCCACTTAAACCGTTCGAGGTCCCCGGCAGTATATGGGCGACTTCAAGATGAGTGGCCCCGCCATTGAGGTCCACCCGAACAGCGGCCACGCAGTCAAGGCGCAGAAACACCAGGTCCATCAGGTCGTCCTGGGAAAGAGGCTCCGCGCTCAGATGCGTATGCACCAGGCGAAGCCCGCGCAAACGCCACCTGCCGCCCCGGCTCTTCGGAAGGTCCGGTATGAAAAGAGAGCGCGGCCCTCCAACGAGCACGGTTTCAACACCGCCGTCACGGCCTATCAGCAATCCTATCTGGCGTCCGGATTCGAATGAGAGGTGTGCAAGGTCGCGGGAGAGTTCAGGTGAAATCACCTGGTACGGCGGGACTTTTCGCCGGCCCATGTTTTCCAGGCGCTTACGAACGCCTGGTTTAAGTCCGGTTGTATTGCCGATTATCCTCGTATGGCGCCTCCCTAATTTATTGCAATCAGAGGACCCGCCGGTCTATAAACCGCAAAGCCTTTCCCTCGCCTCTAGGCAGGCTGTTGGGTTCCACAAGCTCCACCTTCGGGGTGATGAGCAATTCGCTTTTCAAATCGCGGGCTATTCTCTTGCGTACGCGCTCCAACTCGCGCATGTCTTCCACGAACACCGCATCGGTCACCTCGACCCGGACTATCATGTCGTCTATGTTATTTTCGCGGGTCAAGACTATCACATAATTGTTGCCCACCTCGGGTATGTTCATCAGGACCTTCTCGACCTGGACGGGAAAGACATTTACTCCCTTTATGATAAACATATCGTCGCAACGGCCCCTGATGCGGTCGATCCGCCTGTGAACACGGCCGCAACCGCATACGCCGGGCAACATCCGCGTAAGGTCCCCGGTCCTGTAGCGCAGTATGGGCATAGCCTCCCGCCTGAGAGTCGTCAACACCAGCTCGCCGTATTGTCCATCGGGCACGGGTTCCAGCGTTTCGGGATCGATAATTTCCACGAGGTATGCATCCTCCCAAACGTGCAGACCGTCCTGGCAAGGACACTCAAAGGCGACGCCGGGTCCGTTCATCTCCGAGAGCCCGTAGCTATTATAAACCTTTATGCCGTAGAAGTCCTCAAGCCGTTTCCTGACACCTTCCGAGTATGGTTCCGCACCTACGAAGGCAATCCTGAGCGAAAGCTCCTTGCGGGGATCGACCCCCATTTCTTTCATGACGTCTGTGAGGAGGAGCAAAAAGCTGGGAAGTATATGAATGACGCTGGTCGAAAAATCGCGCATTATCACGACCTGGCGCTTGCTGTTGCCCGCCCCGGCAGGAATTGTCAGCATGCCTAGGCGCTCGGCCCCGTACTGAAAGCCGAGACCACCCGTAAAAAGGCCGTACCCGCTCAAATTTTGGAAGGTGTCCTCAGGGCGCGCTCCAGTCATATACATGCACCGGGCAAGAAGATCGGCCCAGAGTTCCAGGTCAGCCTTCGTGTAAAAAACGGCTGTGGCCTGGCCGGTCGTCCCGGAAGAGATGTGCATCCTGATGAGCCGCTCCCTTGGTTCACACAGGAACCCGAAGGGATAGCTGGCCCTCAGGTCGTGTTTGACCGTAAAAGGGATGCGGCGGATATCCTCAGGGCTGGAGACCGACGTCGGATCCAACCCGATCTTATTAAATCTTTCGGCATAAAACACAGATCGGGCCGCACGCTCGACGCTCGATTTTAAAAGGTCCCCCTGGAGCCTTTCAATGCCGTCTCTAGTCAGTGTTTCAGCGGATTTATCCCAGTATTCAGTGTCGTTTTTCATGCCGCGTCCAAATTTGCCGGACTTGAACCCTTTTCGGGGCCGGCCCCCGAGAGTTCCAAGCCTGCCGTTAGCTGATGGCCAGGTTTTCGAAACGCGTGTAGGTGCTGATATAAGCCAGCTTAACGGTTTCACCCGAAGGGCCGTTTCTCTGCTTTCCGATTATAACCTCTGCAACCCCTGGTTCCTTGCAGGTCTGTCTGTTGTACATTTCATCACGATAGATAAATGCGATTACGTCCGCATCCTGCTCTATGGCGCCGCTTTCTCGCAGGTCGCTCAAAAGCGGCCTTTTGTCGTTGCGTTCCTCAACTTTTCGATTCAACTGAGCCAGGGCGATCACGGGGATGTCCAACTCTTTCGCCATCGCCTTCAGCGACCGCGATATCTCAGATATTTCCTGTTCCCTGCGTTCAGAGTTATCCCGCCCCTTCATGAGCTGCAAGTAATCCACCACAACGAGCCCGAGCCCATGCTCGGCCATCATTCTTCGTGACTTGGCCCGCAATTCCAGGGGAGAAATGGAGGGAGTATCGTCTACATATATCGGCACGTCCATGAAAAGTCCGGCAGCTTGCAAAAGTTGACCGCATTCCTGCCTGCTCAAAAAACCGGACCGGATTTTGTGCGAATCGACCCTGGCCTCCCCGCACAGGAGCCGCATTGCAAGCTGCTCCTTACTCATCTCCAGCGAAAAAAAGCCGACCGGGACGCCATGGTCTTTCGCCGCATTTCTGGCGACGCATAATCCAAGGGCGGTTTTCCCCATGCTTGGCCTTGCGGCTATTATTATGAGATCCGATTTCTGAAAACCTGCCGTAAGCTTGTCAAGGTCCCTGTAGCCGCTCGGAACGCCGGTAACGCTTTCCCGGTATTCCTGGTAGCGCTCGATTGTCTCAATGTTTTTCTTGATGACTTCTTTAAGTGGAAAATATGAATTGCGGATCCTGCGTTCGGCGATCCTGAAGATGGCGGCCTCAGCACTGTCCAGGACGTCCTCAACGCTTTTCCCTCCACCGTAGGCAAACGATGTGATTTCGTTTGCCGCTTGAATGAGCCGGCGTAAGATCGCTTTTTCACTGATGATCTTTGCGTAGGCAGCCACGTTTGAGGCTGAAGGCATCGCGTCCGTGAGCGCGGAGATATACGATGCCCCGCCCACGCTCTCCAGTTGCCTGCGCTCAGAGAGGAGGTTCGTGACTGTCAGGATGTCAATCGGCTCGTTTTGTTCAAAAAGGTCCTGAATGATCGCGAATATTATGCGGTGAGCTTCTTTATAGAACTCATCGCCCCTTAAGACCTCCAGGGCGGCCGGCAGGCCGGAGCTGTCTTCCATGATCCCCCCCAGCAGCGACTGTTCAGCCTCGATCTGCTGGGGTGGAATTTTGCGCAGTTCCGCCGAAAGCTCCTCCATAAAACTACTCTTCTTTTTCCGTTACCACGCTAATAGTCGCATTAATCCCAGCGCCAACCCGGACCTCGACTTTGAATTCTCCGAGCTGTTTTATAGGCTGTTCCAAAGCTATATCTTTTCTTGCTATCTGGAACCCCTGATCCTCAAGTCCCTTGGCGATGTCCGACACGCTGACCGAACCGTAGAACTTATCGTCTTCGGAGACTTTCCTGCGCAGCAAAATGACGACGGAGTTCAGTTTCTCGGCGATGGAGAGCATCTCCAGGCGATGTTTCTCGCGCTTTTGAGCAAGCTGGCGCTTCTTATGTTCCAGTTCGCGCACGTTCCTGCCGGTAGCCTCCATTACGATGCCTTTGGGCAGAAGGAAATTTCGGGCATACCCGGGGGCCACATTCACCGTATCACCAATCTGCCCCATGGATTCGACATTTTCAGTAAGTATGACTTTCATTTCAGAGACTCCTTATGCGATAGGCCGGCAGGCACATGCCATCATTTCAGTGGAGGCCGGGACCGATGCCCGAACCCTTCAGCAGCTTCAGCCGCTTCGAAGTTCAATTTTCAAATCATGAAGCGAGACACTAAACAGCTCCATAATTCATCAACTAATGATAGCAAGACCAACCGAACCAAGTAACAGGGACATAAC
>CAWGZP010000014.1:0-3304 GCA_963826655.1 uncultured delta proteobacterium | reverse complement strand
CGGAAGCCTCGGGAAGGCTGCCGGCTATGACCATACGCTCGTCTTGAGCGATGTTGCGCATTCTATTCAGGATTGCAGGCGTTTCCTGCGCCATGTCCCGAAGGACCGGGTATGGAAAAGAGCAGGACCACATCTCAGGCAGCACCGCCAGCCGGCAATGAACGGCCGAGAGCTCCGAGAGCATCCGCTCGACCGTCTCACAGTTGTATTGAATTTCGCCGGGTCTGATGGCGAACTGACAGCATCCCGCGATTATATCCCGCATGAGCGTAACTCTTCGTGTCTCTGATTACTGATTGCCCCAAGGCCATATTCGACGGTCCGCGTTGAATTAACCGGAACTATAGCACAAGAGCGGGAACTGAGAAAGGGAAGTAGGAAGCTCACAGTAGAGTGATAGTTACCTTATAAATTGGATTGGCTTCACAGGCGTAACGAAGCGAAAAAAAGCTCTCCGTCGGACCTGTCACTTGCATATTCGATTGGGAAATCTTATGATTCTACGGGCTTTGGGGTTTTTGGAGAATCTTTTTCAGGCGGGATCGAACCCCGAATGCACACTGGGAGTGCCTTGTGGTCGAGTCGAGGCATTATCCCGGTTAGAGGTTGCGGCCCTATCAATCACTATTTCAACAAGGAGAAGATTTTTATGCTTAGTCTCAAAGGAACCAAAACAGAAGAGAACCTGTTAAAGTCTTTTGCCGGTGAAAGTCAGGCGCGTAATCGCTACTCCTACTTTGCAAGTGTTGCGAGTAAAGAAGGGTATGGGCAAATCGCCGATATTTTCGAGGAGACCTCCAACCAGGAAAAGGCGCACGCCAAGCGTTTTTTCAAATTCCTCGAAGGTGGCGACTTAAAGATCATGGCCTCTTTCCCATCGGGGAAGATCGGGACTACAGCCGAAAACCTGCTTGCCTCCGCGATGGGAGAGCATGAGGAGCACAGCGACCTTTATCCCTCCTTTGCCGCCATTGCCAAAGAGGAAGGTTTTTCCCAGATCGCCGCTGTATGGGGCTTTATCTCCGTGGCCGAGAAGCAGCACGAAAAACGTTATCGAGATCTGTTGGCCAATCTGGAAAGCGGCAGGGTCTTCAAGCGTAACGAAGAGAGCGTATGGCGCTGCCGCAAGTGCGGCTACGTGCATTCAGGCAAAGAAGCCCCCAGATGTGCCCGGCTTGTACCCACCCACAGGGGTACTTCGAGTTGCTGGGTGAGAACTGGTAGAACGGCTTGCAAGCGCAAGAACAGGCGATTACCGGTCAGAAGAACCGGAAAGTCCCGGGCCTTTGCGAAAAAATGCCGTAATCAGTTCGACCCGTTGTCTGGACCCTGGGAGGAACAGGGAAAAACGAAAAATCTGGAATTCACCATTTTCTCCGGTTTGGAAACCTCCCGGGGCAGCCACACGCGGGCTACGTCCCCTCTGTCACACGGCTATCGGCCAATGTGATCGAACAAAGCCATGCCCTGCATTTTCGGGAGCCAAGGGTTGTGTCAAATGTTGCCTCCCGGATATAATCAATATGCCAGCCTTGGCTGAAACTCTCCCGAATCTCGGCCCGGGTTACCCGTCTAGGCCCCCAGGACCCGGGTTCATGCTCGCTAAAGCACATCATGAAGTAGGATCCTCCGGGCTCCAACACCGACGCGAGACCCTTTGAAAAAACAGGACGCTCTTCATCAGTCAGAACATGAAAGAACCCCGAGTCGATAACCGTATTGAATCTTCTTTGCAGATCTCTTAATTTTAATGCATCCCAGACCAGGAAGGTGGCGGCCAAAGAGCGTTCCTTCGCCTTGTTGAGAGATTTTTCTACAGCGGCCGGTACAAAATCGATTCCGACGACTTCGACGCCGAGTCCTGCAAGATAGAGGGCGTTTTCGCCTGTCCCGCAACCGACATCGAGCACCGGCGACCTTATTTCACCACCCTCGGCAAGATGCACAATCTCGCTCTGGGGGCCATCTATTTCCCACGGAGGGACTCTCTCGTACATTTCCTCAAAATGTTTGGATCCCATTTATCAAGTCTTTCTTATCAAGATAACAGGTAGGCGTGCACTAGAACCCTGCTCCCGAAAGCGTGCAAAACTCAGTGCCTCAAGTCAATGCTAAACACCTCGCTCCGGCTGTCAACGAAACTCCCGGAGGTCTGTGCATGGTAACCGTTCACCACACTTTAGCACTGATCATTTTTAGCTTACGTTCGGAAGCAGGACGAGCTATTCCATCATGGATGGAAAACGCATTCACCTTCAGAAACCGAACCTTTTCGTCCGCGGACGTTGCGCTTGTCCGGCAAGTGATCGCCGAACACCCCGAGGAAGGGCGCTGTGCCCTGTCGAGGCGGCTGTGTCTTGCGTGGAACTGGACCCAGCCAAACGGCCAACCCAAGGACATGATCTGCCGGGGGCTCCTGTTGGATTTGGAACGCAAGGGCGCCATCCGTCTTCCCCCAATGGAAAAGATTCCTTTCAAGAACCCTTTCCTGGACCGAAGCCCGCCGGAGAAGATAGAGATCGACCTAAGCCCCATCGAGAGACCGTTGCGGGACCTTTTTCCTATCTCGATTCACCAGGTGAGAAGAAGCCCTTTGGAGAAACTGTGCAACAGCCTCATCGAGGAGCATCATTATTTAGGGTATTCTCAGCCAGTCGGAGAGCATCTCAAGTACATGGTTCTTTCCGGGGAACGGCCGGTGGCATGTCTTGTCTTCTCCTCCGCAGCATGGCATCTGGGGCCGCGGGATCATTTCATCGGGTGGACTCCGGCGCTCAGAGAAAAGAATCGCCATTTGCTTGCCTACAACACCCGATTCTTGATCATGCCCTGGGTCCGGGTCCCGCATCTTGCATCGCATCTTTTGGCCCAATGTTTGAAACGGCTTTCCAAAGACTGGCAAACGCTCTATTCTCATCCTGTCCATTGGGTTGAAACCTTTGTCGATAGTGAGCGGTTCAAATGGATAAACCGGAAGCCGAGCGGCTCTATGATTCCGGGAAAGACCCCACTGTCGGCAAACTCCTCGAACTCGACGAGGAAAATAAAACTCTCAAAGCGAAGATAGCCGCTCTTTCCACCGATTCCACCAATTTCTCCAAACCTCCCTCATCCGACGGCCCCGCAGTGAAGAAAAAGGACAAAAAGCGAGGCGGCCGAAAACGAGGAGGGAAAGGCCTCGCCGGCTTTCCGCGGGTCGTCGCCCAGGGCGACTTTACCCTTAGCGTGGGGCTGGTCAAGTCCGACCAGTCCTTCGGCGCCTGCTTCACGATGCTGTCCACCGGTGGAGGAAGGCGACGACATG
>CAWGZP010000013.1:0-13554 GCA_963826655.1 uncultured delta proteobacterium | reverse complement strand
AGGCCAAGCCTTTTGAATATCTGCATGAACTGAAGCACCTCGGCGGTTTCGCCGCTGTTGCTTAGAAACAGGCCGACATCTCCCCGCTGGATTATCCCCAGGTCCCCATGCATTGCTTCCACCGGGTGGATGAAAATCGACGGAGTGCCGGTGCTGGAAAAGGTCGCTGAAATCTTGCCGGCAACCAGTCCGGATTTACCAAGCCCGGTTGCAATCACCTTTCCCCGGACCTCGCCAAGGCATGAGACCGCCCGCTCGAATTGGGGACCGATTCTGCCCTGAAGCGATTCAAGGGCCAATATTTCCTTGCCGATGAGATCTTTGGCAAGGCTAAGACAAGAAGTCATTATTTTTATTCTCCGGTGGCAAGATTTACCCGTGCCGACCGTCAAAGTCAACCGGCAGAACAACCGCAGCCTTGCGGAAGGGGTTAGACCCTGGAGTTGAGGAAATTTCTCAGACTGTATTGCACATTGTTTATCTTGAGTTTTTTGCGGATATTCTTTCGATGGGTTCGCACAGTGCTCTCCGAGATATGCATCTGCCTGGCGATCTCGTCGGTCGTTATCCCGTTCTTGATAAGGGATGCGATTCGCAGTTCGGTGAATGAAAGCACGGCCGCAATGCGGGAGTCCATGGTGAAACCGGAAGTCAGGTCCTCGACCTGCATGGTCAGCATATCGAGTTGGTCCTCGTACCTGGCAAGAGCTTTGTCCTTCTTAAGCCTCACGACCATGGGAATTATGAGATTCCTCAACTTCAGGGCAATCCGCTTTTCTACTTCGGCCCTCTCTCGCTCGATATTTTGGGCGAAAATCGACAGCGCCCGGTTGGTGTCCCGGAGTTGCGTATTCAAGTGTTCGAGCCGCTGCTGTTGAGCGAGCAACTCCGAGCGGCTCTGTTTGAGGTCGTCTATAAGGTTTCTGAATCCTCTTTCGTTTTTGAGCGCTTTCAAGGCCCGCATAATCGAATGGTAAAGAAGCTCATTCTGAAAGGGTTTCTCCAGTAAGTCGAACGCGCCCAGCTTGAGAGCCCGGATAGCTGTGTTCTTATCGGCGAATCCCGTTATGACGATGATTTTCAGATCGTCCGAAGAATCGTCGGCGATCTGAGGGATGAGGTCCAGTCCGCTGACTTCGGAGATGAAGACGTCGAGCAGAATGATATCGCACCTGGTTTCGCGGATATGCGCCAGCGCAGCCTCCGGCTTGGTAAAGCCCTGCGCTCCCAGACCCCAGCCGTGTATCACCTCCGTGAGGTTTTCACAGATGAGCGGATCGTCATCCAGTATCGTGACACTGGCATCCTTGAAAGCTTCCATAACGTCCACTTTCAAATCACAGTCCTGCAATGGATGAACAAATGAATCGACAGGATATAAGGAATGCCAGGCTCAAAACCCACGGCCGGATAAAAAGAGAGAGCCCCCGACGCCTCGATAGATAAATCATTTAGCCCGACTCCTTCCTCAACTGTACACTTATTACCAAAGAACGGGACTAAGTGCAATAAGTTAGCTATTTGGGCCGAAATAAGCTATCATGGCCACTCTAGAGACTTATGCAGACTATTTGGAGCTGTTTTTGCGTCCCTCACGAGGGCGCAAAGAGAATTAAATCTATTCACCGTGAAGGCGTAAAGAATATCGGGACTTAGCGGAATAGACAGTTCCGGGGGCCGGACCCTTGCAGGGACTCAAAAATGGCCTTATCCGTTATAAAGTGCTTCTCTGCATTCTTGCGGTAAACCGGTTTTTTTATAATTTCTGACAAGGCGGTGCCGGACTGAAAATGGCCAGAGTGCTACTAGTTGAATATGACCGGACCTGGCGCAATATCGCATCTGAAGGCCTGAACGCTCACAGAGTCGAGTTTTGTTCAGATCTGAGCGAGGCCTGCAAGCGGCTGGAAAAAGAAGCGTTCGATGCCATTTTAGTGAGCATCGAATCGAACTACGATGACAATATACGGGCCGTCAAAGATAAGTTGCCACCTCACACTCCTTTACTGGTAGTCAGCGAGCGGGCAGGGACCGATGCCGTCGTCGAGTCGATCAAGGCCGGGGCTTTCGACTTCATCGTAAAGCCCTACACTTCGGCAAGGCTCAGAATTGCCGTCGAACAGGCCGTCGAAAATCGCGCTCTAAAAAACGAGATCGACTACCTTCGGCGCACCCAGGACATAACCTACGATTTTGACCGGATAATTGCGATTAGTCCGGCAATGACGAAGGTTATCTCCACTTTGAAAAAAATTGCCGATTCGGAAGCCACGATCCTCATAACGGGAGAGACCGGGACAGGGAAAAGCGTTCTTTCCGGAACTGTGCATTTCAACAGTCGCAGACGCACAAAACCGTTCGTCAAGATCAACTGCGCAAATATTCCTGAAACCCTGCTGGAAAGTGAGCTGTTCGGACACGAAAGAGGGTCCTTCACAGGGGCCACCAAGACCAGGACCGGGCGCCTGGAACAGGCGAACGGCGGCACTGTTTTCCTGGACGAAATTGGCGAGCTTACTCCCGCTTTGCAGGCAAAACTGCTGCGGGTACTGGAGGAAAAATGCTTCGAACGGCTCGGGGGCAACCAGACCATTCGAACTGATATCCGCATAATCGCCGCAACGCACAGAAACCTCGAAGCCAACGTGCAGGCCGGGACCTTCAGAGAAGACCTCTATTACAGGATCAATGTCCTGAGGGTCCATCTGCCCCCTTTAAGAGAGAGACCCGAGTGCATCGAGCCGCTTTCCGCCTACATTTTGCAAAAGATGAACCGCGATCTGAAAAAAAACTTCATCAGTTTTGCGCCCCAGGTAATGGAACTATTCAAGCGCCATCACTGGCCCGGCAATGTCCGGGAACTTTCCAACACCATCGAGAGGGCCGTCCTGCTGGAAGAGAGTAACCGAATAACCCTGGAAAATATTTCGCTTTCAGACTTCTCGCAAAAAGTCCAATGGTCTCCAAAACCGGTCAAAGACCTTGAAGCAAGCGAGAAAGACCTGCTCCTGGAAGCCCTCAAACTCAACGACTGGGTCCAGAAAGACGCTGCGATCCGACTGGGCGTTACCGCCCGCAAGCTCAATTATATGATTAAAAAGCACGGCATAACCCACGCCCGGTGGCGCAAGAATAAATGAAGCGAAAAGGTTTTTTTGCGTGGTGAACCTGCCCCGGGGAATTCCTGCCGGGGATTCTTTCATCTCACAGAAGCCCGAGGTCCTGAATACCTGAGGCTGGCGATCGAGAACATGGCCGGTAACTCCTTGGAATCCTTTCTCAAGCCGTGATAAGCGGAATGCTCCGCCAGGCAGGCGCCATATCAGTGATGTCTGCCGCCACCAAAGCCGCCGCCGCCACCGCCAAAGCCACCGCCGCCACCGCCAAAGCCGCCGCCGCCACCGTGGAAGCCGCCGCCAAAGCCGCTGCGATATCCGCCGCCAGGGAAACCCGCTGAGGGAGCGCTGTTGAATGTCCGTCCGCTGTGTGACTGAGACCCGGGAGCGGTGTCCGACCTCGATCGGGGACTGGACGAAAACCTGTCCTCATCTCGCGTAGTTCTATCCGTATCTCGCGCGGTGTTCGCCCTTGAACCGGTTTGCCGGTCTGCCGTTGCACCTGCGCCGGCACGTGTAGTTGCATTGATCCTGCTTGCCGTGCCATTTGCATCTGTTACATGATTAGTGAAGTGGTGGTTATGACGGTCCCTGTCAAAATCAACCAGGATGAAGAAGCCTCCAAACCCAAATTCATCCCACCAGAATGGGTCTGAGACCCATTCATAGAGAGAGGCGTATTCCCAGGGGGGTGGATAATAAGTCACGATGGGAGGTTCATTATTGTAAAAGTAATCCGAGACAGCAGAGGGTTCCATATATTCGGAAACCTCAGGAGGAGGAACCACCGAACCTGACTGGTGTGCGGAACTGGAATCGCCAGCCACTTTGACCGGAAGATTCATTGCGATACTGACTTTATCCACGATGCCGGCCGCATCGTTTCCTGAAATCTGCAGTTTCCCTGAAGACGCCGATCTGGCGGCGCTATCCCTAACCTCGGCAATGATATCGGGCGTCATTGGATAGTCGGAAATCCATCCATTTCGAGGCGTGATGTTGATCGAAACCAGATAGTGTTCTGCGGCCTGTTCCTCGTGCGACGAGGTTAAATTAAGAGCAGTGGCTAATTCTACGGCAAACTCTCCTTCCCGTACCAGGGGTTGCTCAACAGGAGGAATCCCGGACGGTGAACTTCCGGCGTTCACCGCGGCAGTATACGGCGACAGAACCAAGCTTGCAGCAAGAAACATAACGAGTAGTCTCTTCATTTGAATGCTCCTTTTCGACGAAACAAACGCCCGTAGAGATTCTACAAAAAAGATAAGCATTCAGCGCATCTAACGGCATTCGAATAATACCTTTCGAATCGATTTATTATTTATTTACAATACTGAAACTTGCTTAAATACCGGCAAATATCTGCCAGTTTCTGTCTGGAGAGGGTTCTCTTAATGAGATTTATTGCCGGGACTGTGAGAAACTTGAAGTGAGAAGGGTCTCAGGAGGGAAATGAAAATCGGCACAATAAGAGCCAGGGGAAAACAAACCGGCAAAACCAATCAAGGGATCATTGCGTTCTCCGCATTAGGGACGCTGCATCAGGCGAGAGGAA
This sequence comes from uncultured delta proteobacterium, assembly GCA_963826655.1. Classification (GTDB taxonomy): domain Bacteria; phylum Desulfobacterota; class Syntrophobacteria; order Syntrophobacterales; family Syntrophobacteraceae; genus SbD1. Next base: position 8,883 of record CAWGZP010000013.1, on the reverse strand, counting down.
CTATCGTTTCAAAAAGCTCCTTCCGGGACCGCACAATTCTATCACTTGAGCATTCATGGTATTCACCGTTGCGCCTTCACTCTCCTTACAGAGTCGGAGTCACATACGGCGGTCTGGGGAAAAACAAAAGGAGTTAACCCCAAATGAGGTAACCCCTTGTTTTTCCTTATATGCCGGAGGTCGGAATCGAACCGACACGTCCTTGCGAACACTGGATTTTGAGTCCAGCGCGTCTACCAGTTCCACCACTCCGGCTTGGGTTGGGATTCTAATCAGCCGCTTCGGTAAGTGTCAAGAGAAATAGCGAAATATCGTGCCACAGATTTAGCCGGCCAGGTTCGCCGGCTTTAACGACTCAAGGGCCAAAGGTTCGATTATCCCGGTTCTGCCATCATTCTTCCGGCATCCGAACCCGCTATGCGACGCGATTGCTGACGAAATTTTGACAAATCGGCTTGACAGCCTCTTCTAAATTGGATACACAGGTATCGTTATGCGGGGCTGTAGCTCAGTTGGGAGAGCGCTTGAATGGCATTCAAGAGGCAGTCGGTTCGACCCCGACCAGCTCCATTAGAAAATCGAGAGGTTACAGATCGCACTCTGTAGCCCTTTTTCGTTACGTACCTATTGCGTACCGCATCTTTCTTGAAGCCCGGTGCGCCCCTCGAATCATAGCCCCAAAAAATCGCGCTCCAGGATGCCCCACAATCGACGATCTTCCCTGGGCCTGTGTGATATATTTTCATTAACCGTGTCCTGACGTTTCCAGTGCCTTCGTCACTTGCAACGGGGAATGTCCTGTCCCCCTTGTCCAAGATTCTCTGCCAGGGGGAGCTGACCACTGGGGAAATTCATTCGACAAGTGCATGGGACCCCTATTACACCGGGGCGAAGATTTTTGGGAAATGGAGAACACTGATATCACAATTATGACAGGCCAGATGATAGATGCCCTACAATCGACGTTCTCTTGTCAACTCATACCGAAATCACCCCCTTCATTTACACGCGGTCCCTCTCCCACTGTATAATAAGTCGATATTAGATATTCCTCGCTTCTTCGTTCCCTTATGTGGTAAGAAAAATTGGCGACTGAATGCAGGGCGCCACTTTTCTAGCCAGTTCCTAACCCAGTCAATTTGAGTTATTCAAAGCAATGAGCGCTTGCAAAGTACTCCTGATCGGCTGGGACGCCGCTGATTGGAAGATTATAGGCCCCCTTCTTGACGAAGGCAGGATGCCCAATTTGGAGGTCCTCATAAACTCGGGGGTCATGGGTAACATCGCCACTCTTTATCCCTCCATGTCTCCTATGCTGTGGACCTCGATTGCTACGGGAAAGCGACCGTTCAAACATGGGGTCCTGGGATTCATCGAGCCGGACCCGGACCGGGGCGGCGTTCGCCCCATTACCAACCTGTCAAGGAAGACCAAGGCGATCTGGAATATCCTCAGCCAAAACGGCATGACCAGTAATGTCATCGGCTGGTGGCCTTCGCATCCGGCCGAGCCTATAAACGGAGTAATGGTATCGAATATGTTCCAGAAGGCCACGGGTCCGATTGACAGGCCGTGGCCCCTGAGTCCGGGGACAGTGCACCCCAAAAGGTTGGAAACAAATATCGCGGGACTTCGCTGGCACCCGCAGGAACTTTCCTCTGATCACATTTACCCCTTTGTCCCGGGATATTCTGAAATCGACCAGGAAAAAGACCGCCGGCTCGTCGGTCTGGCTACGATCATAAGTGAATGCCTCAGCGTAGAGTCTGCTGCTCTGGCCGTCATGCATTGTGAGCCGTGGGATTTTACAGCCGTATACTTCGACGGGATCGACCATTTCAGCCACGGATTTATGCGCTATCACCCTCCGCGTCGTGAGAATGTGGATGAGAAGGACTTTGAGCTTTACAGCGAAGTAGTCCAAGGGGGCTATATTCTGCACGACATTATGCTGGGACGGGCTGGTGGAGGAGGCAGGAACCGATGCAACGGTAATCCTGGTCTCGGACCATGGTTTTCACAGTGGGGACCTGAGGCCTTTGCGCATTCCGCGCGAGCCGGCCGGGCCGGCCGTCTGGCACCGCCACTATGGGATCTTTGTCATGCGGGGGCCGGGCATAAAAAAAGACGAGCGGATATACGGCGCCAGTATCCTTGATATCTGCCCAACGATTCTTTGCTTTTTTGGACTTCCCACGGGGCTGGATATGGATGGAAAACCGCTGGTCGGAGCATTTGAAGAAGAGCCTGCGGTCTCCACTATCCCCAGCCACGATGCCGTTGCAGGGCCTGCGGGGATGCATCGTCCCGACGTGATGCTGGATCCGGTCGAGGCAAGCGAGGCCATAGATCGACTGGTAGCCCTGGGCTATATCGACAAACCCGGCGAGGACCAAGGAGAGGCCGCAAAGAAGGCTGTCTGCGAACTGCGCTACAACCTTGCCAGGTCATACACGGATGCAAATCGCCACGTCGACGCCATACCGATCCTGGAGCAATTGTTCGAAAACCGGCCTGATGAATATCGGTTCGGGATTCAGCTTGTAGCCTGTTACCAGGCAATGGACTGGCTTTTCGATGCCCGCAGAGTGCTCGAACATATCTTCCGGCGCAGAGAGGAGGATGTTCTCACCGCACGGGAAAGACTGAGCCAGTTAGCTGAAGAGTGGAAAGGGAGACAACCGGGTGAATTGAGCCAGGGGCAGGTGAGGGAGACTATTGACCTCAGAGAAAGGGCCTCATTTAATTCTTTTGCCATGTACTATCTGATGGGCACGCTCCTCTTTTCCGAAGGCAAGACGGAAGCCGCATTGGAATTTTTTCAGAAAGCGGAGGTCTCATCGTCCGGCTCCCCTTCAGTTCACCTGCAACTCGGCATGGTCTATCTTCGAATGAAACGCTGGGACGACGCCGGAACTTCTTTCAACAAGGCGCTGGAGCTGGACCAGGACTGCGCCGAGGCTTACCGCGGCCTGGGCCTCAGCCATCTTCACCGATCTCGCAATCAGGATGCGGCCCGGGCGGCCCTGGATGCGGTCGCCCGCATCTATTTCGATCCTGTGAGCCATTTTGTGCTTGGGGTTGCACTGCATCGGCTGGGCGAGATCCAAGAAGCGGTCAAGGCCCTGAAAATAGCCGTTTTACAGAACCCCAATTACCCGCAGGCCCATCGACGGCTCTCCTCCATCTACAGGAATCGTCTTCACGACGCCGAGAATGCGGCGATTCATCACGCCCTTGCTTCTGAAGCCTCCCGGCGCATTGCCCGAATCCGGCGAAACGGGGCCGGAGACCGGCGCCGACTACCTACCGATATCGAACATACGAGTGAGTCCGGGTTCGGTTCGGACGGAAGAGAAACAGAGGATGCGGCGCCTCGGACGTTGCCCATTGTCCCGTGGGAGTTGGCCGAGACGATAGTGATCGTAACCGGCCTTCCACGGTCCGGCACTTCGATGATGATGCAAATACTTTCAGCGGGAGGGATTTCGCCTCTTACCGACGGCAGGCGCGCCGCCGACGCTGATAATCCCGAAGGATACTACGAGTTCGAGCCTGCAAAGGGTCTTCATCGGGACAACTCATGGCTTGCCGAAGCAAAAGGCCGGGCTGTAAAGATAGTAGCGCAAATGCTCCCGCATATTAGCGCGGATTTCGCCTACAGGGTGATCTTCATGGAGCGTGAGATGCAGGAGGTCCTGGAGTCTCAGAAGCGGATGCTGGGATCGAAGCTCGAAAATGCTGAAAAGCAGGCGGACGGTCGATTGGCTGCGACTTTCACCGCTCAAATCTCGTTGGTTAAGAGGATGCTTGATTTACGCTCCATTCCCTCCATCTTTATTCGATACGAGAGGGCCATTGCGGAGCCGTTGGAGGTTGCCTCTAAAATTAACGCTTTTCTTGGCGGCAAACTGAATGAATCAGCCATGGCCGCTGCTGTGAAACCTATGTTGAGGAGAGTGATCCACACGAAAACACCTTGAATCCCGTTTGGTGTTCAGTCTGGAATACTGGAGGGGGCCGCTGTAATGTCGACAATATGGGGGGAGGGCAAAATGACAGGAGAGAAAAAGAATCGGAAGCTGATTTCAAGCGAAGGTGTCGTAAAGCAGCTCAGCGCGTACTCAGCGGCCGCCGGTGCGGTGCTTTTAATGGTCACGCCCTCCGAAGCGGCGGTGCATGTATTTGTGCCAGCCACTCACGTAACCGTGGACGGCAGTAAGGTAGGCCTCGATCTGATGAGTCAGACCCAAAACGACGGGAACGCGGATTTTTCGTTCACCGGGGCGGCTGTTAAACCGCTGGGCAACAAGAATGCCTTCATTTTTCTTTCCAGCAGCAACACATACTTCGTCAAAAATCTCGCCGCGGGGGCCGTTATCGGGACCGCCGGCCCCGGCATGGCTTCTGCCGGGGCACCGGGCAAGCTGATGAATTCCGGATGCCACGCGACGACGCATTCTACCTGCCATTCTATCTGCCAACCTAATGGTACTTCTGGCGGGCAGACGTGTCAGCAACAATGTACTAACGTGGATGGTCAAGCATGCTCATGGGGGCGAGCCGAATTCAACGATGGGGCAAGCGGCTATATCGGGGTTACCTTTCAAGCCAAGGACAAATCCCAGCACACCGGTTGGATTCACTATACCGGCGGTACGACTTTAGACAAATTCTCAGGCGCCATCGACAGTTGGGCCTATGAGGACAAGGCCGGGTGGCCAATCCAAATGGGATCATCCACGACCCTCACCCAGGTGGATGTCACGGCCTCGGCAGGCTCTAACGGTTCCATCAAACCCGCGGGCGATGTGAAAATCAACGTCGAAGGTTCCCAGACGTTCGAATTTACACCGGCTAATGGTTACGTGGTCTCTGCTGTCTCGCTGGACGGAAGAACCGTTGGCAAACTCATCAGCAGTTACACTCTGAAGAAAGTCAACGAACCCCACACAATTTCGGTCTCTTTCGCCGAATTGCCCATTGCAGACGGGGGGCCGGCTCAGACCGTAAATGAATTGGAAACTGTCACTCTAGTCGGGACAGGGTCATCCGACCCCAACGGCGGGCAGCTTACGTATCACTGGAAACAGGTCAGGGGACCCTCGGTGGAGCTTACCGATCCCACGGCCGCGACGACGACGTTCACTGCCCCGCTCGCACCCGCCAAGGGTGAGAGCCTCCAATTTCAGCTCACGGTGACCGACAGTGTGGGCTTGAGTGCTTCAAGCGAGTGCACCGTAACCGTAAAGGACGTTCCTCCCACCGCCGTAATCAAAGCACCGGCTACCGTTGCCGAGGGCCTCCAGGGAACGCTTGACGGTACAGCTTCGTCCGATAGCGCCGGTGACACGATCAAGTCTTACCTGTGGACTCTGAAGACTTACACCACTAAAACGAAGCCAACTCTGCATAATGCAACAAAATCGATTGCCACGTTCACGGCCCCAACGACGACCGGGGCGCTGACTTTTCAGCTTAAAGTGACCGACCGGAATGGACTGAGTGGCGCCAATACCTGCATAGTAAACGCCACCCCGACAGGTCAGGCGACCGATGCTCCGAACACAAACGTCACTCGGGCCATGAAACCTCCAGTCGCCGCGATCGCTCCTCTCCAACCTGTCAAGGAAGGGGATGCGGTGGTCCTGGACGGTTCGAGTTCATATGACGATGACGACGGCATTGCCTTGTACAAATGGAAATTGCTCAGCGTAAACGGCGCTTCGCCGGTAACCGTGTCAGGTGATACAACGTCGCAGGCCACTTTTACTGCGCCTAACATTACGGGGAACCGGAATTCGGCTTCCCTGGTGTTCGAACTGACGGTAACCGGCCACGGCGGTCTTTCGGCTAGTAAAACGTGCACTGTGACGGTTACACGCTGAGGTCAAGCCACCGGATCATAAGACCCGACACCGGTCGCCGGATTGGCAGAGGGCTAAGTCTTTGCCTTTAAACTGGCGGCGACAATCGCGATTGGGCCTGATCGAGTTTCCGTTTGATGCCCTGCATGTGCATTTCACGGGCAAAGCCCCCTGAGTCTTTGGGAAAGTGGCTGACGCCACTGTTCCCCATCCGGGGACCGAGGAACCGGACCTGGCTCCCATCGTCGCGCGCGCTGGCGTGAGCTATAATGGTTGGCGCTTTTCCCTTCCTAACGTTGGTTTTTTGTCCTATATTCCGTTCTTATTCTTCTCTATCCAATTGTTCAAAAGGAGTTTGCTGGATTGGCACTGATAAGCAAAACGGTTTACAAGCGATTGATGGACTTGGTAAGACCCCACTGGAAAAAGCTCGGATTGGCGATGCTTTGTATGATGGGGGTGGGGTGGGCTACGGCTGCCACGGCATACCTGATCAAACCGGTTCTCGACGATATATTCGTGAACAAGAACGAGACCATGCTGAAAATCCTGCCGCTTGCGGTGCTGGTGCTCGTCACAACCAAAGGCCTGTGCCTCTGGGGAAACTCCTACCTCACCGCGTTCGTAGGCCAGCAGATTATCACAGAACTGCGCAGGAAGCTGTACAATCACATCCAGACTCTGCCCTTGTCGTTTTTTGACCGTTGTGCGACCGGCGATCTCATGTCCCGGATCTTGAACGATGTCACCTTTCTCCAGACCTCGGCCACCAGTGCCGTTGCCGGCGTCATGCGGGAGTGTTTCAGCATAATCGGTCTGCTTGCGGTCGTTTTCAGCCGGGACTGGCAACTTGCCACGATTGCCGTGGTGATCCTGCCTTTTGGGTTCTACCCAATTGTCAAGCTGAGTAAGATTCTCCGTAAAATTTGCGTCCAGTGGCCAGATCATCCCTTGCCGATATTACCATTAATCTGCACGAGACAATCGGAGGCAATCGCATTGTGAAGGCCTTCGGGATGGAAAATTACGAAAAGGAGCGTTTTAAAGTTATAAACGACAAAAACTTCGATTTTGCGACAAAAATGGTGGCGGTTTCGTCTTCTTTCCGCCCCAATCATGGAATTCTTTGGGCGGCGTCGTCATCGTTTTTACCGTCTGGTACGGCGGATGGTGCGTTATTCATGGAACGACCACTCCGGGAAACTTCTTCTCCTTCATAGCCGGTTTGCTGCTACTCTATGACCCGGTGAAGAGGCTGAACAGCACGATAGCGATGCTTCCTCTTGCAGCCGTGGCAGCCGAGAGGATTTTCGAGATAACGGACATCCCGCAGGAGATTCTCGATAAAGAGGGGGCCCGGCACATGCCGCCCATAAAACGCAGCATCGAGTTCCGTGATGTCAGTTTCTCCTATGGCGGCCACCAGGTGCTCAGGGACATCCACATAGGTGCGAAGGCGGGCGAAGTTATTGCACTGGTTGGTATGAGCGGCGCTGGAAAGACGACGCTCGTCAATCTCATTCCCCGTTTTTATGAAGTCACTGGAGGAGGGATTTTCATTGACGGCGTCGATACCCGTGAGGTCACGTTGTCTTCTTTGCGGGCACAGATCGGCATAGTGACTCAACAGTCCATCCTCTTTAACGATACTTTCCGGAACAACATTGGGTACGGTGATATAACCAGGGGAGAAGAAGAAATCATCGCGGCTGCAAAGGCAGCAAATGCTTACGACTTCATAATGAGAATGCCGCAGGGTTTCGACACCCACGTCGGCGAACATGGGGGACGGCTTTCGGGAGGAGAGCGGCAGCGGATCTGCATAGCCAGGGCACTGTTGAAGAATGCCCCTATCCTTATCCTCGACGAAGCTACGTCATCCCTTGACAGCGAATCGGAAAACGAGGTTCAAAACGCCCTGGACACCCTCATGGCGGGGAGAACTACTTTTGTTATCGCCCATCGCCTCTCCACCATCAGGGGGGCGGACCGTATACTTGTACTGGCCAACGGAGAGATCGTAGAAGAGGGTCATCACGAGGAGCTTTTAAGAAAAGGCGGTGAGTACCGCAACCTTTATGAACTCCAGTTTTCACAACTCCAGGTCGGCATGCCCGACGAAGAGGCCTATGTGGCCGCTAAAGCGGTATAGACCGGTGTCCGGTGGTGCCGGCCCGGTTCTGGTTTTTTTCGTCCAAAAAGTTCAAAAGCGCATCGACAAGTTTAATATGATAACTCTATCTGGATGACAGTCTTTGCCTCGGCCTCCGGAAGGATATCTAAGGGAGATCTCTTATGAAGATAGCACTGGTCGCTTGTCCCGCATGGACAGTCTCCGCCCCCACCCCGGCTCTCCAGCTCCTGGCGGCCGGATTGCGGCGAGACGGACACTCGGTAGGGCTGTTCGATCTCAACATTGACACTTACCGTTGGGTGGATGAAAAAGAAAAGGAGAGGTGGCTGGATAAAAACGCCACCATGTGGGAGAACCAAGGCCTCGTCGATGATCTTTTTAAAAAATATGAGCGGGAAGTTACCGACTATGTTCAAAAAATTGCAGGCTTCAGCCCCGCTTTGGTGGGGTTTTCGGTAAATTGCGCTGCGCGCTATAGTTCACTGTACATGGCCAGACTCATCAAGGGAAAGCTGCCCGGTGTTCCGATAGTTTTTGGAGGAGCGGACTGCTTTCGGTCGGAAGTATCCGACAAATACATGATTCCGGATGTGGATGCGGTGTGCTCCGGCGAAGGGGACCTCGCGCTGCCCGCCCTTGCAGCAGCCGTCCAAAGGACGGGTAAGATTCCTGTGGATTTACCCGGGTTTCTAACCTGGGAAAACGGCTCCATAAGGGACAATGGAGATCCCGCCAAACCCAGCAAGCTCGACGACTTGGCCATGATAGACCTGGAAGGCTTCGATCTATCCTCATACACGACGCCCAACCGAGTTGCCCTTTGCATAGGCCGCGGATGCATCAACCGTTGCGCCTTCTGTTCGGAGGGAAACAATTTCAGGC
>CAWGZP010000012.1:0-56851 GCA_963826655.1 uncultured delta proteobacterium | reverse complement strand
CGGGCGACCAACTCGCCCGTAATGTGCATGGCATCTGCCGCCGACCCGCCGTTGCCGCACACCAGCAGTGGCTGGCCGCAAGAGAGCGACTCTACGATGCAATCGACGGCGGCGTCCATGGCTTCCTGAGTCACCGCGCCGGCGGCGAGTTGCAGGAGGTCGGCCGACTCTACGAGATAGTCGCGCAGGTTCATTCCGAATGCCTGCATTATAACCGGTTGTGGGAAGCGTGCTCTCCCGCTATACGCCTGGAGCCAATTCCTGCGAGAACGGGCTCTTTGAGGTTTGGCTCATAGTGCGTAGGATGGGGAGTACTTTAAGGTGGTGGCGTCAAGTTTCCTGGTGGCACACGTGAGCTACGAACTAATGGAAAAGCGCATCCTGGCCTGCACCATAACAACGGCAATGGCGCGCACCCCGTCGAGGGCAAGGACCCGACGGCCGGCAAGGTACCGGTTGGTCACGCGCGTCGGCGTCACGTCCTGCCTCTTAAAACGGCGTCGGAGACGTCGATGGCGCCCGGAATGCGCCGTGGATCCGTATACGCAGATTCCTCGAAGTTGATCCGCTCCCTTTCCGTAACCAACGGCCGCTTCAGCACCTGTGTGTGGATCGACCCGATGTACTCTCCCAGGACGCCGATAAAAAATAGCTGAACCGATCCCAGGAAAAAGATCCCGAAAACTACCGGCGCCATGCCGACCGAAAAGTTACTCCAGTAGATCAGCTTGTAAATCAGGTAACCGAGCGCCACCAGAAAGCTCACCGCGCCGACGGCGAAACCGGCGAACGTGGCGAGGCGCAGCGGCACCTTGGAGTGGTTGGTGATGCCCAGCATCGCCAGGTGGGCGAGGTGCAGCAACTGGGAACCATCGTCTTTCGCTGGGTTGCGGTGGTATCGGCGATCGTCAGCTTGTCCACGCTCTCCATCGAACGCCATCATCCTCTGATCCTTCCCGATATCGCGTATAAACTCATGCGTTCGGTCAGCATCCTGGAGCTTTGTCTGCTGGGCTTTCTCTGCCTGAGCATGAGCGCCCTGCGCTTTTCCGAGCGCGATATTGCCTTTGGCATCTCCCTGGGCATGGGCCTCATCTCCGCCGGACGATCTCTTCGTGAACTCCTTGCTGGCGCGCAATACCTCGCTGACTGGCCCTTTGCAGTTCGTCTTCGAGTCGCTGATTTTATCTTCGCTGGGTATCTGGGTCGCCTACGCCGCTCAGCCCGAGCCGGTTCGCAAGCCGGTCATGATGCCCATCAACTCCACCATCCTGCGCTGGAATGAGATCGCCTCCGCGCTCGGTTACACCGGAACTCAGGTCGCGCTGCAACAGCCGGCCGCGGATTTTTCCTGACCGATGTCGAGCAAGCCGTCGAAAAAGCCCTTGCTGGAGAGATGGACAGCCGCAATTCCGTACATAGTGCGCGGCGCTCTGTACCAAGAAAAGGCCACGGCGATGCCGTGGCCTTTCTCGTAGAGCGTAACCGGATTTATTCGGCGGCGATCGGTTCAACCGAGGCAAACCGTCCGCGGTTGCCATGGTCGGTAAACTTCACCCGTCCGGAGACCTGGCACTGAGCCGGCCAGGTCTCTGTGGGGATATCCACCTTGTGCAGCACTTCTTTATAGGGGACTTCGTTTTCCATCATCCAGTCGGCATAGTGCAGAAGACTCTCCCTGGCATAATGGAAGTAATAGTCCGTCTCTCCAAGTTCGGCTTTGAAATCCAGGTATTTTCCCAGCACCTGCAAAAAAACCAGGTAGGACCAGCGACGCTCGGGATCATCCAACCGGTTGCCAACGACGTCATCCTTTGGGTGAATGCAGCGCTGCAGCAACTCCTCTGCTTTGATCAGATAATTGCGAGAACCGGTCAGCCGGTAGGCATCCATCAGGGCGTTTATCGAATTTCCCGCTCCTCGCCCGGGTCCATGGAAACCTCCAGCCGTTGAACTGGCAAAACCGGTGGGGCCATCATCGATAAGGCCAAACAGGTTTTGTGAGCCATCATCCATCGATATGACCCACTGAGCCAGTTCAAGCACCGCATCACGGGCCTCGGGATCCCCCGTTAGATAATAATAGTGGAGCAGTCCGGAAGTGTAATTGTGTTCGTTACACGGTCCGCCGCCGTAATTTGACGATGGGGGCTTTCCGAGTGCTTTTCGCGTATAGCATCTGTGTGTCGAGGCGCCTGCGTCCCGGTAATGGTCCGTGTGCCAGAAAAGACCGTGATTGTATGCCGCTTTGTCTTCGCCGGTGTGATATATATCTATGTCGATGGTGTGTAGTGCGGCATCCCGCATCAGTTCGAACCAGAGGCAGTCTGCGCTCCTCAGGAAATGAACGGCTGCGCCGTAAATGAAATCATACTGGTTGTTGTAATGAGAGATGAACTTTCCGGGACCGTGGTGATTTACTGCTTCATGGTCCGCATAGATGTCGCCAAAATTTCTCCAACCGTACTCATCGATCACTTCCCTTTTATTGAAAAACGACCCGGGGCCATCGATGACATTTTCGATATATGAAAGATAGTTCCGGTTGGGGTCTTCTTTCTGAGAAACGAAGTATGAAATTGCACCTGATTTTTCAACCCATTCAGGGTCGGTAAAGACGTGAAGCGGATTCTGGAAATTGGCAATGTTTGTGCCGCGCTCTTTTAGTCCGAAATCCAGGAACAATGTGTGTCGCTTTTTTTCACCAGCCTGAAGTTCGAAGCCGAAAACATTTTCAGCAGGAAATATCCCTATGCTCAACTTCCCGTTTTTTGCACGCAACGCCTTCGGAAAGTTCTGCCAGAAATCCTGCACCGTGGCGGCCATCCACCCCGAAGAGGTCTTCATCTTTACATAAGGAGTCGCACGTCTGCCTTCAGCGATCACTTCCTCGCGGTCAGCCCTCTTTTGGGAAACTCTATACCCCTGGAAGGACAGGGCAATCCGGCCTTGGCGGTTTATGTGGTTCGGGGAGTTCCAGTTTTCTCCGCCGCTCGAATCCTGGTACAGCAACCAGTCGGAACCAGGACAGGTGTTGACTGGGTTATTTGGTTCCGCAAGCCATTCGATGCTCTGAGGAGTGCACGCCGGGCTGAGTTCAAGGGAGAGGTCACTGAAATATACGGATCCGGGGTCCCCCATATCCCAGAGCCCCCCGGGGTGAACGGCTGCCCTGGGATTGTGGACCTGAAATTCCATTGCCGCGACCGGCAGTCCCGCAAAGAAAATAAGCCTGGCCCGAAAGTTACAAAAATCCTTATTTCGGGCTTGGACGAATCTTCCATCCAGTTTGAAAGTGCACCTCAGAAGACCGGTTTCTTCAAGGACAAATGAATCGATCTCAGCGCTCAGTTGACGTTTCCTGTCATCCCGTATATTTATTTGGGACCCGGAGACAGCAAGGATTTCCACTCCGTCGACTGAAACCGAATCCAGAGTGCCCGGCCTGTTTCGAGGCAGGGTAAAGACCGCGGCCCCCGTATCGACGATGAAAGCCTGTGCCGTTTCGGAAATGGATATCGAAGTTGGAAACTCGGGCTTCGGACTGGTTTGGTCCCTGTCATTGACAAGTGTGAAGGCCGCCAGGGAGTTTGCCTCGACAGCCGGGAAAAAGTCCAGCAGTGCCCATTTTACGGATCTATCGGGCCAATAGTCGAGGGGGCGGCCCTGCAGCGCAAGGGTGGCCCCACCGCTGCTTTTCAGCTTGAGAGAGGCGATATCCCCCAAAAAACCACGGGGGAATGGAACGCCAATTCGCACCGGCTCGTTTATCCTTCTGAGTCCTGCGTCTTCCCGGACAAAAATCGGGATGTGCAAGTCTGTCAATTCGGGCACCCCTGTCACTCTTTGGCTGATTGTCGCGGCATCTCAACCGTTACGGATTGCCGCGCCAGACTGATGGAAAATGGCATCCAGCGGCGCCAGATTGTTTTTCCATGAAAAATGGTCTTCAACGAACGAGCGCGCCCGGGTCCCCAATTCGCTTACGCGGTTCTTGTCACCGAGCAGTTGGATCACCGCACCCGCAAACACATCTGCATCACTTGCCGTTATCACATCCCTGCCGGGTTCGGCATGGATACCTTCCAGTGCCTGAGGTGTACACACCAAAGCCTTTCCCATAGCCATAGCTTCGAGGACCTTGTTTTGAATACCTCTGGCAATACGGAGGGGAACTACACAGACGTCGGCTCTGACAATGTAGGGACGAATGTCTTCGACATATCCGGTCACTTTCACGCAGGGTTCCCTTTGGGCTATGAGCCGGATGGAAGACGCCGGGTGGTTGCCGACGATGTAGAACGTCAGATCGGGGAAAACCTCCCGAATTTGCCCAAGCACGTTCTGGACGAACCACTCCACGCCATCGACGTTCGGATAGTAATCCATCGCTCCGACGAAAGTCAGGACAGGGCCTTCCTTGACCGCATTAGACCGACAGGAGTCAAGGAAGTATTCAGCATCCACCCCGTTCACGATGGCCTCGGTATTAGCCGCTGGAACACGCTTCGAGAAAAGCGCCTTCTCGGCTTCAGTGGATAGAAGAACGCGGTCGAACTCTCTCGCAATCCGCTCTTCATACTTTCTTAAATACCTCGCCTCAAGCTTGTATACTTCCCGCATAAATCCCCGGGAACGCTCAGCGTATTGTTCCCATTTGTAGGAGTCCACATCGACGAGGTCTATTATCCAAGGCAATTGCCTGAGCCTGGATTTGTAATGGCGGGAGCGAAACAGGTATTCTGCGGTGGGTGACGAACAACAGAACACGATGTCAATATCGTACCTTTCGAGTGAGTCATCAACCCACTCCTGGATTTTTTTCGAATAAAAATACCGGACGGATATTGGTTTTGACTGCAAGAGCGCGACACTGCTCAATAATTTTTTTGAGAATGGATGAATGGTTTCGTATCGAAGATCCTTAAGTAATGGGGTCAACCCAGATAATGTGAGCACGTCTTGAGAGTCATCAATCAGGCTTGCAAGAAATATATCGTTGCTCTCAGCCAGATGACGAAGGATGTTGTAGGATCGGATCTTGTCACCCTTGTCAGGCGGATATGGTATGCGATGGCTGATGAATAATATTTTCATTAAGTTCTACTTAATTACAGGCCTATATATTTTCTGATGGGAGGCCCAAAGACCCTTGTCAGAGGAACGGGAAGATTCTGCCAAATACGAATAGCTACATCGAATTTAGATTTTTCAGTATCAATTTTGAGAGGCAGCTTATTATCAGATATATAGTACCAGTAAAGTGGCTGAGGCTGACATCCCCATTGGGCCTTAAACTTATAAGTGTTCTCCTCGATGGAAGATCTGCCAAAGTCGAAATATCTGTGACCACTGTCGCACGCATATCGGAGCATGGTCCAGTAGAGCAGCATGTTTGGACTCAGCTTGCTGTATTTCCTAAGAGACGAGGACCAGGGATTATAGACTGTACCGTTGAAACCAAGCATTACACTGCACGCTAGGGGTTGCTGCCCCTTATATATAAGACAGATTCGAGCTTCCTCCGGAAAACTCTCCAGCACGCCTTTTATGAAGAGTTTCGAATGGACGGGCGATCCAAGATCTCTCATGTTTATTGAAAAGACCTTATAGAAGTCATCCAGGAGTTCCAACCCACCGACCTTTCCGGTCAATCCTTCTTTTTCCGGTTTCCTGATCTGGCTACGCAATTTTGATTTAAAACTGTCCATAAGCGCTTCGGAAGACCCGGGAAGCTCCAGGAGCATGCGCGCTTTGTGAAGTCGCTTCTCCACATTACAGCTAAGAGCGCTGAACCAACTATTCTCTACGCTATTCCAGGCTTCGGGGCCCGGATCGGACATGACCGGAAGCGGGAGTGTCTGTCGAAGTTGAATGCTTTTTGCTCTCAGTCTCCGCGCCAGGCTTACAGCCTCGATCAAAAGCGATTTTTCCGCATCCGCATCGTCCGCCAATACCCCCCCCGCGTCAAAAAAGGGCATGGAAATCAGCTCATTGCCAAATACAAAGCTCTTTAGATGAACCAGGGGCAAAATACCGGCGATCTTCTGTGAGTCAGTCTCGCCGACTCCAGCAGCATCCTCGGTGTGATCGTCCCAATTTGAAAGCTCGACGATCTCATGTTGCTGCCCGTTTTTGATTGCTATAAGACAGTACGTCTTATGACCATAAACCCTGTTTATGATCTGCCTCCACACATGAAGGTGGTACACAGTCGGAGCAGGGCTATTTCTCACGAAATCGTCCAATTTGCCGACAATGCCGTGAGGTTTGTCAGAATTGACGCCGTGTCCCATATGACAAGCTCTACTCCGGAATGTATTTCGAAAGAATCGGATAAAAGGAGCGTATGAACTCCGTCTGGCATTGGAGGGCCTCGCCGGGGTCCAACGAGACTCTCATATTGACCCGAACCATGGCCCCGTCCGTGCGATTTCTCATCAACGAATCCCAGACCAGACAGGCTTTTGCCATGTACTCACTGGCAATCTCCCTCCCCCGGCCGTGATACCAGAATAAAAACAGCTCTTCGTCGT
Source organism: uncultured delta proteobacterium (assembly GCA_963826655.1). Taxonomy (GTDB): domain Bacteria; phylum Desulfobacterota; class Syntrophobacteria; order Syntrophobacterales; family Syntrophobacteraceae; genus SbD1. Next base: position 50,315 of record CAWGZP010000012.1, on the reverse strand, counting down.
CCGCTTTTCGCATAAGGTATTTGTTCACTGGAATTTGCCCGGGATTGTGATCGGTTACCTGGAGCATAACCGGCGCAGTCTCAACTACAGACCATCCGGCTCCGGGAAGACACTGCCGGGGTGAATGATTGGTCTTTCCGTCTTTTTGCGACTTAAAATATCCGATGTACAAGGAAATCACTTCGTCTTTGCCATTGGAATAGGTGCGCATAATGTAGTCGTCCACCTGGAGGAGGGCCAGCGTCTTTTCATCGATCTCTTGGTCTTGAAGGAGTATCCAGTTTCCGATTTCCGACGGGAATTCCTTCAACGAGACGCGGTTGAGCATCGGCCCCGGCGACGAGGGAAAGTTACTGGCGATAATGGCCAGGACGAGAAGGGACATGGTCAAGGCGTATCGACGAATTTGGATCTTCCCACAATTCTATTTTTGAGCCGGGGTTAACTTGGAGAGGAGCACACTGGTCCCGTAGAACAGGGCCAAGGCTATCAAAAAAAGGATACATCCGGAGAACTCATGAAAAAACCCTTCAGCCGCCCGCGCCCCGTAAAAATTCGCAAGAACGCCTGTGATGGATACCCTGAAGACATTGACAAGAATAGCAATCGGCACCGAGGCCATCACGAGTAAAAGCCTTTGCCAGAGAATTTTTTGTGTGAAATATGCGAATAAGACCCCAGCAGTCAAAAGTGAAATGGTGGAGCGTACTCCGCTGCAGGCCTCGGCAACGTCAAGCGAAATATTGGAAAGCTGGATGATATTGCCCTCGCGCAGTACCGGAATTCCCATCAATTCCAAAGATTGGGCCGCGCACCTGGAGGCCAAAAGCTGCATGGGAAAAGTGATTTCCTGTAAAATAACGGATGGCAGCGGAATCATAAAAACAAGAAACGCGAGCGGAAAGGAGATCGTCTTCAGGCGCTGCTTTCCCCAATGAAAGAGGACTATTCCGGCGATTACAATCAGAACGGATAGACGCTGGACAAAAAATTCTGCAGCGAACCTTCCAAAAAGAAAAAGAGTTAACCCGGATGCCAGAAGGAGCAATCCCCAGTAACTGGGAGAAGAAGGGCCTGCCAGTTTTCCCCTTCGCTCCCATACAAGATAAAGACTTATCAGCGGAACCAGAAAACCATGAGAAAAATCGGGAAGGTTTATCCAGTCACGAACAAGCAGTGCTAAAGTCTTGTAGTACAGAATGGCCAGCAGAATAAAGCAGAGCGCAAACCCTGGCGGGATTAAACGGTTTGTGGCCAAAGGGGCCTGATTTCTTATTTTGGATGTTTTCGGAATTCCCAAAGCATTTTATCTGCAAATCTCTTCACTGCTAACTCTTCATTGCCCTAAAGGTACTTGTAGATGGATTGAGGGATATAGTAACGTCTCTTGTTAAACACAACCCCGAGGATCTTCCCTCCCACCCGCTCTATCTGTTCCTTCACATGACTGGCAGTCTGCCATTTGGTCTTTTCCGCCTCCAGGACCAGAATTACTCCATCCACCTTTGAGGCTATGGCCAAAGCGTCGGGTGAGGTTGTAAGCGGCGGAGAATCGATAAGGACGAAATCAAATTTGAGCTTCAGGTTCTTCCAGAACTCCTCGAATCGCGGGGAATTAAAAAGCTCCGGCGTGGAAACACTGGAGTTGGCTGCCGGGGAAATGAACAGGTCCGACGCACCCACACGGTAAACGGCGCACCCGATATCTCCTGATTCCTGGAGAACATTGACCCAGCCATATTTTGACGCGACTGAATAGAACTCTGACTGGGTACCCTGGAATCGGTCGGCATCCATCAACAGCACTGAACGGCCTATCCGCTCCGCTGCGATTCGTGCGAATTCCCGGGCGATAGTCGATGTCCCTTCGCCCGGACGGGAACCGATGAACTGGAGGACGCGGTTCCCCCTCTCCGGAAGCATGGTGTCGATGACCTTGTGAAGACTGAGCATCTCCTGTCCCATTTCCACTTCTTCACGATGGACCAGGCTTTCGGGCATGATCACCTCAATGCTCTTGCCGCTCGTTCTCTTCTGCCGGTGAGCCTGCTGCAATGCCTCATAAATTCTGCTCATGATTTACCTCTAGCCGGGGATGACTAACCTCACCCTGTGGCAAAGACCAGTTTATTACCGCTTTTAAATCCCGCGAGCAATAATTCTTCACGATCCCCATTGGCTGGTTGAAGTGAACAGCACTTTGATCCGTGAATTACTTCAAGGCCACGACAGCAAGCACGGGTAATTCCATACGCTTTTCCACCTGTGCGGGAGTGCTCAGGCCAGGGTTCATTTTCTCCAATAAAAAAGCAAAACCAATGCTGCCGGCAATTCCAAGGAACAATGCTATTGCAACATAAAACATGAGAGGCTTTGGAATATTGACAGGCATTATGGGTACCGAAGCCGGCTCCAGGATGCTCACACTGGTCATCTTTTGCCTGTCTAGCTCATCGTGTATGCGGGCCTCCTCCAATTTGGAAACATAAGCCTTATATTTCTCTTCGTTATCCGCAACATTACGAAACATCTGCTTATATCTGGACTCTTGAGATTCGAAATCGTTAATTTCCGCATTCACCGTTTTTATCTCTTGATCGAACCCTTTTTGCTTCACTATGAGCGCACTCACCTCGGCCTTGTTCTGCAATATCTGCTTCTGCACGTCCTGATAGGCAGGATCGACAGGCGCCTGCTTCGACCCTGGGCCACGCGAGGCGATAAAGTTCTTCGTCATCTGGATCTGCTCGCGAATGTTGGTGACAAGGCGATTATCTTCTTTGTATTTCGACAGGAGGTCCTGTTCTTGAAGCTGGAGCGCAAAAAGATGACCGTCCAGGTCCGCCGCCTTCTCTGTGGCTACAATTGAAGTCTTTTGGATGTTGGGTAATTGCCTTTCAAGCTCAGAACTCTTTTCCTGGAGTTGGGTGATCTCTATTTCATTATCATGACGGCTGTCAGCGAGTTGCCTCTGCTTATTCAGCAGAAAAGTACGCTGATCGTCGAACGAAGTTATCTTGGATTGGTCCTGGAAAGCTTTGAGCTTGCCTTCCGCTTCAGCAAGCTTTTGCTTGTATTCCTCAGTCTTTTGCTCCAGGTACAGGAGAACTTTCGGGTTCCTGTAGGTATCGTCGCGCTTGTCGATGTAATAATTAACCGCCTCGTTAACCACCCTTGCGGCGATCGTAGGATTTAAACCTCTAAATGAGGTTTCCAGAATATTCCCGCTGACGCTTTTGACCGAGAATTCCTGTTGGAATCGATAGAGCGCGCTATCCTCAATGGGCAGACCCTTGCGAAGGACTTCCGCCAAGTCCGGATAAATCATGTCCGGTTTTATTGTATTTATAACCTTTTCGGCCAACTCCCTGGATTGCAGGATACGGACTTCCGTGGCCAGCATGTCCGAGTTGTTGAAATTCGACTGCCGCTGATTTGGCGAAAGGTTTATATCTTGACTTTCCCAACCCGGTCTGACGAGTACGAGTAGACTTGGCCATATAGATCGGGTGGCGGATGAATTGCAGGTATAAACGAATAGAAGCACCGCTCAGGCAAACGATCAGGACAAAGGAAACGAGAATCATCAACTTGTGTTTGAATATGGTGCTCAGAACGTCGCGAGGTCCCATATCGCTTATGGAAAAGGCCCCGTTGGCCCGGGCCGGAGTGCCGGGAACAAAACTGTCAGGCCGTTTAACAGGGAAATTATGATTCATGCCCTACCCCAATGCAATGTTTTGTGATGCCAAAATCCAAACCTTATTGTGCAGACCGCCGGGCAAATCTGAAAAGCCCATCACTCTACCTGAGTAAGATAAATGCCCATGGGGAAATGAAGCCAACTGTCCGCGTCAAGTATTGGTCTACCCAGAGGTCAAAATCGGCGACTCCCGACCTCGGGACCACGACCATGTCCAGGGACTGCACGTAAACATCCTGACTCGGGTCTATGCCCTTCATGGCTTTCTCTGTATCCAGACATATGTACATAGGTTTGCTGTCTTCGCCTCTGCGCACCAGAATCACATGGTTTCGATCAGATGTATCCTTGAAGCCGCCTGACAGAACGATCGCCCCCAGGACCGTAGTCGGTCCGGTCAGTTCCCTGGCTCCCACTGCGCCGACTTCTCCGCCCACAAAGACCCTCACCGCGGGAGAAGCGGTCAATATCACGCTGACGTCGGGCGGCTGAGCGAGGTACTTGGCATAATTTTCGGTGAGCAGCTCGGAGACTTTGGCTGGACTCAAACCCAGGACTTTGATGTCATTTACGAGCTGAAGAGTTATGCGTCCGTCAGGGCGAACCACAACATCCTGATTTAATTCGGGATTATAAAACAGCTTTATGGACAATCTGTCACCCACATTGATCTTGTAGTCTTCCGCTACAGGGGGAGCAATGGTGCCGGGTGCCCCAAGAGGCACTGTGTTATAGACTTGTTTATTGCATGCCGACAGGGCTAATAAAATAAAAACCAGACAAAAACTCCGAATTCGCTTTGTTGTTTTCATAATCCCTGCTCATGCAGAGAATTTGAGGTGCACCGTTGCACAACTCAAATCCCCCAGCCCCTTATTAATGGATGGTTTCTTCTTCTACCCGGGGAAATTAACCGGCTTCGGCCTGAAAATTATCTCTGCTTCCCCGGAACGCTGGCGCCGCTTTGAATTTTTGCCACCCCTTTTCGAGCATATCCTTTTTTGACCAAGGAAGCCCTGAAAACTAAAGGTACCGCAACTCAATTACAAATTAAGTCGGTCGAAAAAGGAGCATACTAAAGATATTTTTGATAGTTCTATCAATATAAAATATATGCTGCCATGTAAAGCACTAATCTCAGGCCTCCGCTCTTAGCCCACTGGAACCGTTTGACTAAGGGCCGCGGGAATAATCAGATCGATCGAAAGCGAAGAAACCGATAATCCGACAGCAATGAAGACTTAGCGTTTGCAAACGCTATCTAGTGCGATTTTTTTGTGAAGTCAATCGAGGCAATTGGAGTTCTTCACCTATTTCTATTTTATTAAGATCTTTTATCTGCGGGTTGGCCTCTTTGAACAACTGTACCAAGCCCGCGTCGCAGTAGCCGTAGGTATCCATCAGGACCTGTGTGATGTTATCCCCCCTGATTACGATTCTTTTCGACCAGCCTTTATCTTTCGGCCGCTCAGAAGGCGCCGCAGTCAATAACGGTTCCGGACTCGAAACGTCTGTAGTTTTTTCAGCAGGCTCCGCACTAACAGGCTCCGCTCTCAAAAGCTGTTTCTCGGGAAGCGCGGGATCATTATTTTCAGGGACCGATTCCATCTTACCGGATTGCTCGAATTCGACGGCCTGCTGCTCTGTGTTGGCGTCTTCTCCGCTAACGGGGACATGCCGAGGGAGTTCGATGTCCACCGATGGGGCAGGAACGGGGAACGATTTCACTTCCTCATTGTCTCGACCCGGGAGGGCCTCCCTGCTCACCTGATTCTCAAGGGGCTTAGTAAAGAAAAGACAAACCAAAATAATCCCGGCAAAGACAGCGGCGCTTAGCGGCCATACCCTGGAAATTCTCCGCGACTTGAACTCTCGTCCCCTGAAATCAGCTATCACCTCTTTTACGATTTTTTCACCGACCGGATTGCGTTGATAACCAAATCCAGTAATCAGGGCATTATCACACAATATGTTGATTAAGCGGGGGAACCCCCTGGCCTCACCAATGATTTTTTTGAGGGCGCCTTTCGTGAACACCTGGTTATGAAAAAAGGAGGCCTTCATAAGGCGGTGCTGTATATAGGCAAAACTTTCATCCCGGTTCAGAGGCTTGATCCGGCAACGGATTGCAATCCGCTGTTTGAGCTGTCGAAGTTCCTCCATCTCCAGCCGTCGTTCGAATTCGGGCTGTCCCACCATTATTATCTGCACAAGCTTATCTTTGGAAGTCTCCAGGTTCGATAGCATCCTCAGGTTTTCGAGGGTCTCAACAGGCATATTCTGGGCTTCGTCGATTATGAGCACAACATTTCGGTCATTTTTGTATTCTTCAATGAGAAACCGATGAAGGTGGTTTACAAGCTCGGGAACACCTGCGCCCTCCCCTGCAACAAGCCCCAGTTCGCTGAAAATCTGCCGCAGAAGGCTCTCGAATGGAAGCACCGCGTTAAAGATATAGACTACCTTCAGTTTTTCGGTGTCTGCGTTTTCCAGGTAAGCGCGCAGGATAGTAGTTTTCCCGACCCCGATTTCACCGGTAATTGCAATAAACCCTTTCCTTTCCTCAATCCCGTAAATTAGAGCTGCCGACGCTTCCTTATGGCTTTCGCTGAGGAACAGGAACTCCGGGTCCGGAGTTATGTGGAAGGGGTTCTTCTTAAACCTGTAATAATCGAGATACATGGGCGACACACCTTCTAGATATTGGGTACCTGCTCGTCTGATTGCAGTTCTTGACCAATTTTACCCGTTGAGGATACCATCACACGGCCTCACCGGGCGCCATCTTTCGAATGTATTCGCTGCACGTGACAAATAATAAATCTTCGAACCGGCCCATAAGGAATTCCAGCCGAGGTATGGTTCTTGCCAGGTTCATGTAATGACGAAACCGTAAAAAGGCCGGCACCCCTTTTACCCTCGGCTGGCCGGGGTCGACTTCCCATGGATGAAGATAGAAAAGACAGGCATTCCGCCGCTCGAGGACCGATCTGACAATCTTTTCGAAAATCCGCACCGGCATAAGTCTGAAATAGGCGCCACCTCCAGCCGGGACAATGTGTCGACCCACCTCCAGATTGCTTATGGGAAGCTCATATACGTTCCGACGTGTCTTGCACACGATGTTTGTTTCGTTCGGGATTATTTGGATTTTTCCATACCTGCTATTGCCCGAAAAGGAATTGAAACTCGAATCGTACAGGTATCCACACTCTTCAAGAATCTCGAGTGCCTTCTCATTTATCGAAAAACTCGGCGCACGATACCCCAGGACGGCCGTTCCCAGTATATCCTCGAGGATTTTTTTACTCTCCCGGAAGTCTTTTTTCAATTCTTCAGCCGAGCTGTTATTGCACAGCTCATGATTGTAACCGTGAGACGCAACCTCATGCCCCCTTGACTGAATCTGCCTTATTAGTCCAGGGAACCTTTCGGCCACCCAGCCAAGCGCAAAGAAAGTGACCTTCAAAGGTGCGGTGAGCCTTCCATTTTTGCCCCTCCCATTCCCGGCAGTGTCCAAAAAATCCAATATCAGATGCGTGTTCCTCTCGACCCTCGATTCACGTGATGACCAGGAAGAGAAGGGAATGCAGCATTTGAAATTCTCGACCTGAAACCAGTCTTCGAGGTCAATTGTAAGCAGAAAATATCTCAAAGAATCGTCCGAGCCCATAAATTTGGCAATCCGGGACCGCGCGGCACACAGCCTAACCGGCGCACAGTGCCCATATCCCAGGGAGTTTTACAAAACCGAGTTACCTCGACCCTTCGCCAAGGAGTACCACGCCGACAGTCCGAAGCAGAATTTTGAAGTCCAATAGTACAGACATATTTTTTATATAATAAAGATCAAACTCCAGTTTCCGCAGAGCATCGTCCAACGAAGCCCCATAAGGATACTTGATTTGAGCCCATCCGGTGATCCCGGGGGTAACGGTGTGCCGGATGCTATAATAAGGAATCTGGGAATCCAGGACCTGGACAAATTCAGGACGCTCAGGCCTCGGACCGACCAGGCTCATATTCCCGATGAATACATTCCACAATTGAGGAATCTCATCGATGCGGCAGAAACGAATAAAGCGCCCTACCCTTGTAACCCTCGGATCTTTTTCCTTAGCCCACTCGGCCCCGTTCGCCTCTGCGTTATATATCATAGACCTGAACTTATGAACTGTAAAAACCTTACACCTTTTTCCAACCCTCTGTTGCCTGTAAAATATCGGGCCTGGAGAATCCAGATAAATGGCAATCGCTGTCACGAGTATCAACGGCCCCGTAAGGAGAAGCAAAAACGATGAGAAAATAACGTCAAGAATACGTTTTACCTTTTGGACGTATCCCCTGGAGAGCAGATTAAACCCTTCTGAAGATAGCAGCCACTGGTCGTCAATGTATTGTACTGGAAGTTTGGCGGCGAGCCGTTGATAAAGCAGAGGCATATCCATTACCTCAACGCCGAACAGACGAGCTTCGAGAATCCTGCGCGTTACACGGTTCGGAGACCTGGGTCCCGTGAGCACGATGGCCTTGATCCCTAACCTGGCAATAATTTCCATCAGTTCTCTTGTGGTACCCAAAGACTCTAACGCACCCTCAGCTTGTGCCGGCACGACCAGTTCATCACTGACAAACCCTTTGAATTCATAGGGAGAGACAGGCAAACCCAGCAGCCGCCTGGCAGTTTGACCTGTCTCGTTCGAGCCGATTACCAGGGTTGGCGACTTCGTCCTTGCAAATTGGAACAGGCGGAAATAAACAGTTCGCCACAAAAGCAGAAAAACAGGTGCAAATATCATCTGCAAAGCAAGAGCGCTACGACTGTACTGCCATTCAGGGACGAAGAAGAAAAGAATCGTGCACAGGGCAAAAACAGGGAAGGAGGACGTTAATAACCGAACCGAGGTTTGGCGCGGGTTAAAAATCCTTTCCATGTTATATAGATCAAAAATATAGAGTATTAGCACAAATTGAAAAATTGAAAAAATACAGGCGGGCAGGCAGTCGGGGATAAGCGAGATGTCTCGTAGAATCAACCAAATGCCTAAAAAATGAGCCATCGAAAGTAACAGAAGATCGGCAAAAAACAAGAACAATGGTTGCCGGAGGGCAAACTTCACCAGTTCAAAGGTTTGCGGATGATAAGGACCTTCTGAATCCTCAGCGCCGGAGTCCACTTTCAAATACACATGTCCATTGCTGGAACGAACCGTTGTGGGGGCCAAAAACTCATCGCTGATCCTGGTGGCCCAAAACTGCCGCTCGTCGAGAAGCTCTTCAAATCCTTCGCGAACTTTTTGCAGGATCTTATTTTTTGCTTCGAACAGCTCTGAGCTGCCCAGTTCCGTAAAAATCACTCCAACAATGGAACCAGATTTGTACCAACCCTTGACGTCCGTTTCACGTATACTCGAGTCCAAAATAGAGCCGAGCCGGTCGGCGCTAATGTGGCCCTCGCCTTCGGTAAAATAGGGACATTCAATTTTAACCAGCAGCGATGTGTTCCCGGAACGTTCGGCCCGCTTTCTTTCGAGCGCCAGTATCTGGTGGAAATGGTCTTCCTCGAGAAAACGTGTCGATACTTCTTCGAGCGGCACGCCGCGTTGAATTTTAGTTGTTTTTGCCATACCAGGTCTCATCTCTATTGGGCCTGTCGTCAACCTATGCTCCAAGGTGGTTCAACTCTCAGGAAAGAACCGCCAGCTTTAATGATTCCCCCAAAACCCGGCCAGGAAAAAAGAGTCACTGGGCGCCCTTCCCCGGTTGTTGGCCGTGTTCACCAATACTGCGCCTTTGTTCCTTTTTCCACTCCCAGGGCGGAATCGGACTGGGCTCCATCCAAAGTCCGATCGCATTCGATCTAGCCAGATTTTCCAGCCCTCTCCAGTCAGCGCAGATATTGGCGCTGCACTCTTTTGGCCTCACCCATGCGAGCCCGTGTGAAACAAGCTGGACATTCAGGTAGTCCCTGGACCCCTCGATCCTGACAAGAGCTATCTGCGACCCATCATTCCCCGCGTACAAAGGGGTCACTTCCACCGTCTTTTGCATCGCGAGATGTGACGCGAGGACCCGGGATTCTTCCCAAAAAGGCTGGCCTCGCCCGGGACATTCGATTCCGTACAAGCTGATCTTATCTACTTGATTTTCGTGAGAAACGAGAAACAGTCCGGCATCCGGGACGCCGACCACCTTCCCCTGCCACGCACAGCACCAGGAATGAAAAAGCAGGGTAGAAGCTACCACCGCAACGTAGATGCCCGCACTTTTTATTTTTTTTGATATCATGGCTTGGCTTCCGGCTCAGTTCTTTTGCTGACGTACTTTGCGGCCATGGCCGCTTACAGCTCCGCCAACTCGATTACATACGTACTGAATCGGCTCTATGGTATCAAAACTTTATCGCGAAAACAGTCTGCGCGAAACCAACTCTAAGGGCCTTGAAAGCATAAGTAAAGTGGGAAATGAAGGGAAAAATCAGGTAGTACATATACCCATATTTTATAAATCTTAAATAATTACAAGATCATAAAGTAAAGCGAAAGTTCTACACTTGCACATGACCTTCGGCACTGGACCGTTGCCGCAACCCTTCGCGATGAGTCCGGTTGACGTCCAAAACCAGCAGGAAAAAGGGTGTCAGGGCTCTGTAAAATTAATTTGGCCTCACATGTGCTTATTATCCATATATATCATAATACTAATCTTTTTCTACATTTAGGTATGCTATTTGCCTAATTTCTATCCCCCTGATTCCCCCTTGTCAATTTCGAAAGCCACTCTATATTGCAATCATAGGGACTGAAGAACGATCCCCATTTTTTTACTTCGGGACCCGGCTAGAGAGGATTGTTCTGATTATGTTCAATGAAAGGATAATGAAAATGATCTATGAACGTGATCCGGAGACACCATTTTCGAAAATACTGGTCAAAAACGGTTCCTCGGTTATTGGTACTATCCGTAGGAATTTGATAACCGGCCATTATCATTTCTACGATAATCAGCGAAATACGTTAACGTCCCTGATCAAGGCAAAAAGGATCGACAGCATGAAAATAAAAATAGAAGAGCTGATCAATCTTAGAAAAGCAAGCTAAGGGACACGGAACCCACAATGTCCAGGCCTGCCTGGACATCTCTGAACACACTCCACTCATCCTTCGAACGTGAACCTTACGATTCGATGGCTCTACCGGTCCGGGTAGAGCCATCTCCATAGTATTGCCTGTACCAGGCCACAAAGCAAGATATTCCCACGCGCAAGGGGGTATTTGGGCTAAAGCCGAAATCCCGTGCAGCCTCCTGGATATCCGCGCAGGTGGCCGGCACGTCGCCGGGCTGCATGGGCAGGAATTCCTTTCTGGCCTTCATCTGAAGGCAATCCTCGACCACCGATATAAATTCGAGGAGTTGTACAGGCTTGTTGTTGCCGATATTATAAATCCTGTACGGAGCGAAACTGGCGCTCGGGTCCGGGTTGAGTCCATCCCATTGCGGATCGGGGGCCGGAGGTTTATCGATGAGCCGCAACACCGCTTCCACGGCATCGTCAATGTATGTAAAATCGCGGCTCATAAGACCATTATTGAATACCTTGATAGGCTCCCCGGCCAATATCGCGCGCGTAAAAAGGAAAAGAGCCATATCCGGACGCCCCCACGGACCGTAGACTGTAAAGAAGCGCAGACCTGTCGAGGGAATGCCATAAAGGTGTGCGTATGTGTGGGCCATCAGTTCGTTTGCCTTTTTGGTGGCGGCGTAAAATGACACCGGATGGTCCACGTTGTCGTGCACACGGAAGGGGACTTTCTTGTTTGCGCCATAGACGGAACTCGAGGAGGCAAATACCAGATGCTTTACTCCGCTTAGCCGGCAGCCCTCCAGCAGGTTGAGAAAACCGTCGATATTGCTTTCGACATAAGCCCTCGGATTGACCAGTGAATAGCGTACCCCGGCCTGAGCTGCCATATGTACAACCGTGTCGAAGGAATGCTCTTTAAAAAACGCCTCGATTTGCTGATGATCCTTCAGGTTCAACCGGAAAAACTCAAAGCCCGCATGCCGGTCGAGCACAGCGAGCCGGCTCTTCTTGAGACCAACGTCATAGTAGTCGTTGATGTTGTCCAGCCCTATCACATTGAGTCCCGCTTCAAGCAGCTTCAGGGCTATGTGAAAACCGATAAAACCGGCTGCACCTGTTACCAGATAAGCTTTTTGATGATGATCCATTTAAATTTCCACTCGAATTGTTGACATGCCCCAAGCCCGCGGGGAACGAGCTTTTAGCTCCAAACCAAGATTCTCTCTTGTACCTCGACCACCACGTAATTGCAAACAGCGCGATAGCGTGCCGGCTGTCCCAACCCCCTTTTCGGTGGCAAATGTTACCAAACCGTAATTCAAAAAGCAATGTAACTCGAAATTAACACTTCCCGCCCTGGCTCTCTGCTTCGGACACCCCCCACTGTTCGGCTCAAAAACTCATTGCGTAGCTCACAGACTTACTTCCTGGAGTTGATTAACCAGTTGGCACTGTAATTGCTCAAAGCTGATTGCCAGGAATAAGATTGCTCCAATCCATAAAAGGCAAACTGCGTGAAAACGCAGGACGCAAAGTTACTGGCCTAAGTCTCGGTGCGTCCGGGATACGGTCGCAGGACCGCTGGGCGGATGCAGCCACCTCCTTAGGAAGCTGGATTTGCCGGCATAGATCTGAGGAGGATAAAATGAAGAGTCACTCAAAGTCCCTTTTACAGGGCCTGATCATCGCGGTTTTTCTCCTTTTCTGCCTCTGCTTCCAAGTCTGCGCCCAGCAGGCCGAGTTGGAATGGGACCCCGATGCAAGTCAAGTCGCGGGCTATAATGTTCACTATGGTGTATCGACACGAAACTATACAACTGCAGTAAATGCCGGCGCCAATACAACATGCACACTGCAAAGCTTGTCCGGTCCCGCATATTTTATTGCCGTTACGGCCTACGACAGCAACAATAACGAGAGCGCCTTCTCGCCGGAGTTGATCATCTATTCCATGGCCGCCTCCGCAGGAACAGGCGGGTCGATAACGCCGGCCGGGACATTCTTCAAGGCTCAGGGCGATAGCCAAACCTTTACGATCACTCCGACAGCGGGCAACACGATAGCCGATGTGCAGGTTGATGGTAGCTCTGTCGGCGCGGTTACCAGTTATACATTGTCCAATATTGCGTCCAACCACACAATCTCGGCCACTTTTTCAGCTCAGGTTAGTTCATATAAAATCACAGCAACCACGGGTTCAAACGGTTCCATCTCACCTTCGGGTTCCGTCACGGTGACCCCCGGGGCAGCCCAAACCTTTACGGTCTCTCCGGCCACAGGCTACCAGGTATCCTCCGTGCTGGTTGACGGGAACTCGGTCGGCGCGGTAACGACCTATACTTTTTCCAATGTCACCGCCAACCACACCATCTCGGCAACCTTTGCCCTGACTTCTGATACCATTACACCCTCTGCCGGGCCAAACGGGTCGATTTCCCCGTCCACCGCAGTTACGGTGAACTTCGGGGCCGCCCAAACCTTTACGGTCTCTCCGGCAACAGGCTACCAGGTATCCTCCGTGCTGGTTGACGGGAACTCGGTCGGCGCGGTAACGACCTATACTTTTTCCAACGTCACCGCCAACCACACCATCTCGGCAACCTTTGCCCTGACTTCCAATACCATTACACCCTCTGCCGGGCCTAACGGGTCGATTTCCCCTTCCACCGCCGTCACGGTGAACTCCGGGGCAGCCCAAACATTTACGGTCTCTCCGGCCACAGGCTACCAGGTGTCCTCCGTGCTGGTTGACGGGAACTCGGTCGGCGCGGTCACGACCTATACTTTTTCCAACGTCACCGCCAGCCACACCATTGCGGCCACCTTCGCGAAAATCACCTACACCATATCTACGACCACCCAGGATTTAACCTCCACCAGCAGCGGATCGATCTCCCCCTCAGGAACTGTGAGCGTTCCTTCAGGAACAAGCAAAACATTCAAGATAACTCCATCCTCCAACAACAAAATTTTGGGTGTCCTGGTCGATGGCGTCTCCGTGGGGGCGGTCTCGAGCTATACCTTCACGAATGTAACGGCTAACCATACCATTGCAGCTACTTTTGAGCGCAAAAGCTACCGCATATCGGCAACTGCCCAAGGCAGCGGATCGATGTCTCCAATGGGGACGACGAATGTTTCTCCAGGCACAGACAAAGCGTACACGATCACCCCGGCCGCTCATTATCAAATCTCGAATGTCAAAGTCGATGGCAACGCGGTTGGTGCTTCCGTCGGCAAGGTTCTCACCCACGCATCAACGGGCAGGGGTTCCATCTTTACTTTTACCAACGTGAACGACGACCACACAATCGAGGTCCTTTTCTCCAAGATCCCTCCGCCGGTCGCGGATGCCGGACCGGACCAGACCGTATCGACCATCTCCCCGGTTACGCTGGATGGCTCGAATTCAACCGACACTGTCGTTGGAATAGCTTCTTATAGATGGACCCAGGTGTCAGGGCATCCGGTAGCGCTGTCAAACCCATACGGGCCGGTTTGCACCTTTACGGCCCCAAACACGGCAACCGCGAGTATGCTCGCTTTTAAGCTAACGGTTACCAACAACGGGGGTGTTGCAAAAACCGATTCCTGCCTCGTAAATGTGAGTGCGAACGATCAAGCTCCTCTGGCAAATGCCGGTCCCGGTCAGACGGTTCAACCCGCGTCCATTGTCAACCTGAATGGATCGGGCTCATCCGACCCGGATGGCACGATTGCTTCATACAAATGGGTTCAAGTCGAGGGACCGAGTGTTCAAATTGTTAATGCCAACAGCAGCCAAGCTTCATTTATGGCCCCTGATCCAGGCCCCCTTGGCGCTTCCCTGGTTTTCCAAGTGCAAGTAGCCGACCATCTCGGATTGACAACGAGAGACCAGTGCACAGTGAACGTAACAACAAACACCGAACCGCCTCCCTTTGCCGACGCCGGCCGCAACCAGAACGCAGTCGAAGGCTTTGCTGTCACTCTCGACGGCACAGGCTCGCAAGCTCAATCGGCCATTACATACAGGTGGAAGCAAATCCGCGGACTGCCGGTTACTCTTTCCGATCCATCGCAAGCGACTCCGGTCTTCACAGCGCCCTCTAATGCCGGAGTCGAGAACGCCGACCTCGTGTTCATGCTCACGGTTACGGACGCTGACAGCCAATTGAGCGCTACAGCCGAATGTTCCGTAACGATAGCATCTCAATAAGTGGGGTTACATTGCAAGACTCGGAGAAATCCTGGACGAAGCATGATGGGGGGGCCTTTTCGCTCCCCCATCACATCCCAATTCAACGAAGGCGTTTTCTGATCTTCCGGGATGCCAGGGCGCCAGCCAACCCACACGCCAACAGCAGTAGGGAACAGGGCTCAGGGACAGTTGCCGGAGGTGGTGGAGGCGGTGGTGGTGTCGGAGGAGGTGGTGGCTCCGGTGGAGAATCCGGTCCTGTCGGAATAAGCGGAATGAGGCCCAGGAGAGGAATTAAGCCAAGCCAATACGGGATGGAGCGTAACTCAGGAGATGAGGCCGGTTCCGAAGCCGCCGAAGCCACCACGACGGGGTCGGATTTTGGGACTGGGTACTCCAGGAACACCGGCTGCTTTTTCTCGCCCGCGTCACAAATAACGGCCAAGAATTCACCTTCAGCCGGCTTATATTCTTTGCCATGCAAGTTCGCCTCTTCGACAAGTTGGGTCGCATCCGCACTCAGCGGCTTCTTCCTCGAACCGGCGAAATACCAGATCGCTTCCTGGTTGACTGTCCGAGACCCTTTATTGTGGTTAACTATGTAGTTAATCCGATCCCAGTCCATGCTTTTAAATTTTGATGGGAGATCAGGATCATAGCAGTTGTAGAGCCTAACCTTGTGCAAGGCGTTTCTGAGGATTGGCTTATGCTCCTCCAGGCACCATGCCTTATAGAATTCGAAATCCACCAGGTCATACCCGTATCTGACGTCTAAAAAAAATAGTTCGAACCGGCTGGTTGACCCATTCCTTATAAACATCTCGATGGTGGAATCGGGGATTTTGGCTGATGGCACAACCGGCGTGGCAACTCCAGCAGCAACGTCGCCCGCCTGGATGCTTTGCTGGGGAGGCGAATCAATGGGGACCGCCCAGCCGGGACCCGAGGATAATAAAACCAGGATAAGAGTATAGATCAGCGTCTTATACACTCGAACGTCTCCAGCGCCAAATGGGGATGAATATGATTAAATACATTATGATATAAATAGATAAAAATGCCAGGGGTAAATTAAAGAGGATATAATTGGGAGCCGCATTACCTAAAACACGATATTTTGATCGCTTTTACAAGCAGTTATCTTCTAGCACACTTGTCCGGGTTCGCTGGACTCTGAGGCTGATTCGGTCGCCAAGACCGAGCACTATTTTATATTAGTCTTCGCCTTGAGGTCATGCGCCGCTTCTGCTGAAGGCTCCGGCGCCCTATTCTCAGCCCCGGCGAGCAAATTTGTCTTACCTGGGAAAGTAAGGCGGAAAGTAGCTCCGGCGCCAGGAGATGAATCGAGTTCTACAAAAGCGCCGTGCCTTTCGAGTATCTGCCTGGATATGCTCAGGCCCAGCCCGGTTCCTTCTGGTTTCCGCGTAAAGAACGGGTCGAAAATGCGGCCCTTGTCTTCCTCCAAAATGCCGGACCCCGAATCCTGGACTTCGAGAATCTGCGCTTGGGATTCCTGATGCAAGAAGGCGCTTATATTCAATTTTCCGCCAACCGGCATCGCTTCGATAGAATTGATTATCAGGTTCATCAAGACCTGGCAAATCTGGTTGAAATCCATGATGATGGGAGGCAGGTCCTTGCCCAGATCGACTGTGAGTTCAACCCGTGCCTTTACAAGGTACATATTTGACATGTCCAGACAATGCTGCACGACTTCAGCGAGGCTATGGGGCACGAACTGAGGCTCGCGGGGCCGCGCAAAATGAAGCACTTGCTGAATGATACGGTCCATCTTGCGAATCTGCAGGGATACGTCCTCAAACATCTCCTCATGGACCGGTTTCAATTCCAGTTCGCGCCGCAGCATCTGCGTGTTGAAGCTTATGGTGGCCAGTGGGTTTCGAATTTCGTGAGCAATTCCAGCAGCCAGCGTCCCCAGTGCTTTTAGCCGCTCGGACTGCTGAAGGCGCTGCTCGAACTTCCTGGCCTCGGTAGCGTCCCTCTCATAATAGACTACTCGCTCGAGGTCCCCGGACACATTAAAGACCGGAAATGCGTAATACTGGTAGTAGCCTCCCCATCTGGGGTGGGGGCCCTCCCTTCGAATTGGCTGAGCGCCCCACAAACATGCCCAAATGGGACACTCGATGTGAGGTTGCTCGGTCCCGTAAATTACCTGGGGATATTTTCGACCTACCAGGTTCGGCCCATAAAGCATCTCGCTTGTGCGGTTGACCCGAAAAATCTTCATCCTGTTATCTACCATGAATATGCTATCCTGAATGGCGTCGAAGCTGATCTCCAGCTCGGACCTCGCACGCTCTACAGAGTCGAACAGGAGTCCATTCTGGATCGAAACCCCCAACTGGTTGCCGATCGTCTTCAGCAGTTCGCTTTGGTCCTTCCCCAACTCATAAGCACCGTCATTGGTAACATAGAGAAGCCCCACGACATTCTGGTGGGACATAAGAGGGATGCAAATGATTTCAGCGATGCCCTCTTCCTGCATTCGCTCTCGCAGGGCCGCAAAAGTGACCTTTGAGATTGGAAACCACCGTATCGGTTTGTGCTCGTTATACCTGCCCATCATCTCCGAGGTCATGGTAAGATATTGGATGCAATTGAGCAGTGTGGCCGAGAACCCGTGATGGGCCGCAAGCTCCAGCAGCCACTTTTCCCCTGAAGATTCCTTTACGAGGTACAAGGCCCCCATCTTGAACTGAAGGGTCCTTATAATATTGGAAAGCGCGCGTTTGAGAACATCCTGAAGATAAGGTGAACTATTGAGAGCAGAAGAGATATCGTAGAGTATCTGAAGTTCAAAATGACTTGTCAAATCTCCCTGATTATGCTTACTGGACTTAGCGCCGACTCTCTGTGAATCTTTGATGTCCATTCTTAATCACCGCTCCGCCGATGATAGTCAATCTCAGAAGGATTTACCCGAACCCTTGCTAATCGCTTCCCATTGCGCATGGATCACCATGGCAACGCGTATCGAGGCGGCATCGACCATTTTCCCATCCAGGGCGAGCGACCCCAGTCCAGCGGCCTGGGCCTGTTCATAAGCTGCCAGAATTCTAACGGAACGCTCGTAATCCTCCAGGGAAGGAGCATAGACTTCATTTACGGTGGCAATTTGATCCGGGTGAATCACCCATTTACCATCATACCCCAAGGCGGCGCTCAGCAGGCACGAATGTCTCAGGCCTTCAGGGTCTTTGTAATCTCCGTAGGGGGCATCAATAGCTGCCAGACCTGCCGCCTTGGCCGCCATTGCCATCCGGCTAAGCGGAAAATGATATCTGTGCCCGGGGTAAAAGTCCTCCTTTTCGCCATGTCCGCTGATGCCTTTGCTCAACATGGTCAGGGAGGCACTGTAGTCGGCAACTCCGAATACGAGGGTTTCAATTCGCGGCGAACTGAACGCTATTGCCCCCGCTTCGAGCATTCCAGACGCCGTTTCGATCGAGGGCTCAAGCCCGATCTTCCTTTTGAAACCCATCCGCGCCTCTATCTGGTTCAGAAGATAGTCGATCGCTTTTATTTCCGCCGGGTCCTCGACCTTTGGCACAACAATCGTGTCGATATATTCACCAGCTTCTTCGACTACATCAATTATATCACGGTAGGCAAAGGGCGTATCCATGGCATTGATCCGATACGATCTGACCTTGCCTCTCCAGTCGCGTTCCCTGAAAACGGAGACGGCAAGCTTTCGGGCCTCCTCTTTTTCATTGACCGGAACGGAGTCTTCAAGATCGAGCATGATTACATCCGCATCGAGATTAAAGGCTTTGTTAACCATCTTTTCGCGATTAGCGGGGACAGAAATTATCGAACGGCGAAGACGAGCGGTGTTTTTCATGAAACCTCCACCAGGTATCGGAATCCGCCTCAAGGAAGCGGCTATTTTTTAAATGCCACGGACATACCGGTTCATTGTCATAATGGGCCGGGTCCGACTAACCCGGACCCGGCCCTGGTATTTTAACCGGTAGTATCTCATTGCCCGACGGTGCGCCCTAATCGACCTATCCGGCCATACCTGCCTTACGCTTTGGTCACAATCGCCTCAACCGCGGCGGATGCGGATTGCTCCTTTACCAAATTATCCTTTATCGCGGCCTGGGCGGCGGCAAGAGTGGCAATCGGGATCCTGTATGGCGAGCAGCTTACGTAATCGAGCCCTATCCTGTGACAGAACTCGACGGAACTCGGATCCCCTCCGTGCTCGCCGCAAATGCCGATCTTGATATCAGGCCGCGTGGCACGCCCTTTTTGGACGGCGATTCGCATGAGTTGGCCCACCCCTTTTTGATCGAGCCGAGCGAACGGATCGTGTTCCCATATTTTGTTTGTAATATACGATGGGAGAAACTTGCCCGCATCGTCCCGGCTGATTCCGTATACGGTCTGAGTCAGATCGTTGGTGCCAAACGAGAAGAACTCGGCGTGCTTGGCAATTTCATCGGCTGTCAATGCCCCGCGCGGTACCTCGATCATCGTCCCTATGTGGTATTTGATATTGACCCCGTACTGTTGCATAACCTCACGGGCAATGGATTCCACCAGGTCTCTCTGGTTTTTGAACTCACCGACGTCACCGACCAGGGGAATCATTATCTCCGGGAGAACTTCCATTCCTTCCGCGGCGACCTCGCAGGCGGCTTCCATAATCGCCCTCGCCTGCATCAGCGTGATTTCCGGGTATGTCACTCCAAGGCGGCATCCTCTGTGGCCAAGCATCGGATTGGCCTCATGCAGACTGACCACCTTGGCCTGAAGCTGCTCGAAAGCCACACCCATCTTAGTCGCAAGTTTTTGCTGATCCCTTTCATCAGTGGGGAGAAATTCGTGAAGAGGCGGGTCAAGTGTACGAATAGTTACCGGCTTATCTCTCATGACCTTGAACAGGCCCTTGAAATCTTCTTTTTGCATCGGCAGCAGCTTGGCCAATGCCCGCTCGCGTCCCTCCCGGTTCTCGGCGAGAATCATTTCGCGGACGGCATCGATCCTGTTACCGTCAAAAAACATGTGTTCCGTGCGGGTAAGCCCGATCCCTTCGGCGCCGAACGCGATAGCTTCTTCGGCCTGATTCGGCTGATCTGCGTTTGTCCAGATCTCAAGGCGGCGGAACTCGTCCGCCCAGCCCAAAAGGGCCACGTAATCCTGGTAGATCTGAGACCTTTGCGGAGCAAGGCTCTTGTCTATGATAACCCGAAGCACTTCCGAGGGCCGTGTCGGGATCTGGCCGGCAAAAACCTCCCCGGAAGACCCGTCGATCGAAAGGTACTGCCCTTCCCTGATTAGACGGTCGCCTACAGTCATCCTCCGGTTGCGGTAATCAATTTCCAGATCGGGACAGCCCACCACGCAGACCTTGCCCATCTGGCGGGCGACAAGGGCCGCATGTGAGGTCATTCCGCCGCGCGCGGTCAAAATCCCGCGCGATGCGTGCATACCCTTGATGTCGTCCGGAGAGGTTTCCAGACGAACCAGGATGACTATCTCGCCCTTCATGGCCCATTCTTCGGCATCGTGGGCATTAAACACCACACGGCCCGTGGCTGCCCCCGGTCCCGCATTGAGGCCTCTGGTGAGTAAAGCGCCATCCCTGAGCGCATCCATTTTGGCCTTGGGATCGAATGTCGGCCGCAAAAGCTGATTCAACTGGTCGGGTTCGACCCGCATCAATGCTTCCTGCTTGGTTATTATGCCTTCCCGCACCATATCCACGGCAATCTTGAAAGAAGCAAAACCAGTTCGTTTACCGGTCCGGGTCTGCAGCATCCAGAGCTTGCTTTTTTCGATGGTGAACTCAATGTCCTGCATGTCCCGGTAATGGCGATCCAACTTTTTGCGAATGCCGTCGAGTTCGTCATAAATCTCCGGCATTGTCTCCTCCAGGGACAGGCCGGCCCCGTCGCCTTTCTGATGCCTGTTAATCGGCAGGGGTGTCCTGATGCCGGCAACGACATCCTCGCCCTGAGCATTTATCAGGTACTCGCCGAAAAAAACATTCTCGCCGGTCGCCGGGTTGCGTGTAAAAGCCACACCTGTCCCGCAGTTGTCGCCCATATTCCCGTAAACCATGGCCTGCACGTTCACTGCCGTACCCATGGATTCCGAAAGATTGTTTATTTCGCGATAGGCGATCGCGCGGGCATTGTTCCACGATCCGAAAACGGCCGTGATGGCTCCCGAGAGTTGATCCCAGGGGTCCTGTCTAAACTCCAGCTTCTTGCGTTCACGAATCAACCCCTTGTAGCGCTCGATCAATTCCTTGAGATCGCTGGCCGGCAATTGATTGTCAGACTCAACGCCGCGCTTCTTTCTCATTTCCTCGATCAACTCGTCAAAAGGGTCGTGCTCGTCTTTGGACTGGGGCTTCAAACCAAGCACCACATCTCCGTACATTGCGATAAACCGGCGATAACAATCGTAGGCGAACCGCTCGTCTCCCGTATGGCGGCTGAGACCCTGCACGGCCTGATCGTTGAGTCCGAGATTCAGGACGGTATCCATCATTCCCGGCATGCTGACCGCCGCGCCGGAGCGTACCGAGACAAGCAGGGGGATTTCGGGGTCGCCGAATTTGCGGCCCATAAGCCCCTCCAGCTTGTGCATGGCTTCTTCGACCTGGCCTTTCAATTCAACCGGGTACTCGCGATTGTGCTTATAATAATAAGAACATATATCGGTAGTGATGGTAAAACCGGGAGGGACGGGGATGCCCAAATGGGCCATTTCCGCCAGGTTGGCGCCTTTGCCTCCCAGGAGGTCTTTCATTTTAGCGTTACCGTCCGCTTTTCCCTCTTCAAAGAAATAGACATACTTAGGCATAATCTGCTCCTATTTGGATTGAATTTCTCCGCTGGATAAGGATTCAAGGCAGGTTGAGCCACATAAAGCTTCCTATGGTAGAGCAACTCCACACGTACAGAAGATGCTCAACTCTATTGACGGATTTTTGGGCATAAAGCTTCTTATGCTAGAGCAACTCCGCTGGTACTGCAAGAGTATAAACAGAAGCGGGAAGCGGGAAGTCAAAATCCCCTCTCCCCGCCTCATGTTTCCTGCTCCGGGCTAAGGATCGAAATTGGAAACCCTCTAAAAAATACACCCCGGGACTGCGAGTCGTCTATCGGGTCATATTTCAAGCCATGAATCGGAAAAGAGCGTAAGGCCCAGGATTACCTTGGCCGTCTTCACATACTTGACTTCTTCCTCCGAGAGCGCTTTCATATCGATCTGCTGCCCATCCTCGACCTTATAGACAAGCGCTTCCAACTCGGGATGCCCGCCCCGGGCAATCTCGTGCAGCCTGGCGTCAAAACAGTCGACTATCGCCGAATAGAGTCCATGCCGTTTGAGGATGATGAGCATCACCTGGTTAAGTATAGGACGCAGATGATCGGGCGGGCCGTTGGAAACATTCGAAAGCCCGATGGTGCTTCTGCACCCCGGGGCGATATCTTCGAACATTTTCATGAATTCAAGGACACTGGTGATCTGAGGCTGCTGCACGTTAACCGGCGTCTGGATCGGATCAACGTATATACGCTCGGGATTTATGCCGAATTCTCCGGTGGCCTTGAACACCAACTCGGCGCAAAGCGCGCCTCGCTCGTTTTCGTCCCTTGGCATTCCATCAGGGCCCCAGAGCAAACCGACAAATTCGGCGTCATACTTCGAGGCAAGCGGCAGGAGCGCATCCATTCTTTCCGGGCGGACCATGATCGAATTGATGAGCGGGCGGTTTTTCCTGCTGGCTTTGAGACCGGCTTCTATGGCCTTTATATTCGAAGTATCCAGGACAAGCGGAACATCGACCACCGCCTCGATAACAGGGACGAGCCAGGACATCAGTTCCTCACCCGTTTTTCCCGATGGACCGATATTGAGATCTATGTAGTCCATCCCTGCATCCGACTGCTGGATGGCAAGCTCCTGAAGCGGTCCGGCTTCCCTTGCCTTCAGGGCGGCCCCATATTTCCTGCTCATTATATTCAAGTTTTCGCCTATAAGCTTCATCCTCGCGGTCTCCCCTTTATGGCTTCCAGTTCCTGAGATATTTCGAGATCTGGCTGGCCTCCCTTGGTCCGACCGAAATGGTCCAGCCCTGGCCCAGTTCTTCTTCCAGTTCACCGCTTATAGCGCCCGCATACCCTGGAATGATAAGGTTTCTGTGCTTTACCTTGTCCCGTATCCCGCTCTTATTTATGAAAGCCCCGACGCTTTCGCCGGAGAACTTTCCGGCTGCCCATGCCGTCATAACCGAAAGGCCCTCGGTATCCTGGACGCAGAGCCATGCAGGCGCCCGGCTTGACTCGATCTCACCGGAAACGATAAAGTAGGTAAGCGAGAAATTGCAGGTCACAAGCACCGCGGAATTCTCATCGGGGTTATTTATCGGATAGACCCCCTGGGCGGCCGTCATCGGCCGCTGAGGATCGGTGTAGATATTTAGCCGCTGAAGAAGAAGAGGGAAAATCACGTGCGGCTGCATGTCGCTCAAGACGATTATCCCGCCGTACTTGGCCACGAAAGTGGCGGCCACGAGTGACTCCTCCATGATCTCGTCCGCCATTTCGTACGCCATAACGATCGTGGGGAACCCCAGGGGCCGGAACCTGTCCTTCAGAGCGGCGCGGCGGATCAGAACCTGTTCATTGAAGGCTTGCTTGAGATTGCGCGTACCCGTATCGATAACGATATCTTTTACCCCTGACGCAGACAGCTTCTCGCTGAGCGCGATTACGCTCTCCAGAGACCCCTCTCCCTTGATCGCAAGCGGGCACCCGGAAGCCTTGGCCAGATTTCCCATAGCCTCGGCGTTTGCGGCCGTCGCCGCATAGAGCAGGGGTCTTTTATCTTTAAATGAATCTGCCGCCGAGGTAAGGACTTCGACGGAATCCGACATTAAGATCATCGTCGCCCCGACCTCCTCGGAGATCTTTTTTACAAGGGCGCCAAACTTGGCCGAGTCCCCGCCGGTGTCCTTTATCGCGAACATCTCGGCCCTAAGTTTCAACCCCACCCGGTCATACTGGGATTTTTTGAACCTTTCGATCTTTCCAGCGACCGAGGCCTCATCCTCGTCCGTGGAGACAAGAACGGCCAACCCTGGCGGATTGACAAAGGTTTTCTCGTGTCTGAACAGCACGGTTTCACCGCCGACCTTCACGGCGTATTCTCCAGACCCGATTGTGACGGGCCTGATTGGGGGCGCCGATTCGGAAGAGAGTTTCTCCCTGGATTCCTCCGACACGTAGGGACACTTCTCCAGCTCTGCCTTGCCCGAGGCGAGGTTCATCGCAAAAGCCAGACAGGTTGGAACCCCGCATTCTCCACAATTGGTCTTAGGCAATAATTTAAAAATTTGAATCCCGGTAAGGCCCATTTGTTTTTTCTCCTGATAAAAGATTGATTATTTCTGAACCTGGGAGCGGGCAGCAGGAAGCACCACGGCAAAAGTTTTTTAGTCTCTGCCCTTCCTGCGGCCGGATCATTTATCAGTCAAGAATGCTTCCCATTGCCGGAGCGGGATGTCCCACCTGTTCCAGGAAGGGCAAAATCTCCTCTTCGGTGACGCCATTTTCCTCAGTCGCGATCATATCGATGAAATTCGGGATCCCGATTTCCTCGCCCCGTTTGATCAGCCGGTCCCGGAGTTCCTCCTTGAGTACCCTGGGCATCCACACGAGCCTCTTGAGGCCCCCATCACCCGCTATGAACTTTCGCTGCGTGACGTTGTACTTGCTGTGGCCCACAAAACCGGGAGTAACGTTTCCGCCGCCGATCGCGCCCGCAAGGGTCGTAAATTTCATGCCGCTTGGCGTCATGCCCGCATACTCGCGGTTTACGGTCATTATCCCGTTACACATCGGCAGGACCGCCGCGATACACTCGCAACACCCGCAGGTGGTCATCGGATCGTACATAAGGCTGTAGAAATTGTAGCTGGAAATCGACTGCCGCGAGGCCTTGTAGACGAAATCGTTTACGCCCCTCCAGTTGCCCAGGGTGACGTTAAGGGTTTCCCCCTTCTGAACCGGCTGGTTGGGCCCGGTCGGATTGATCTCGAAGGAAGCCTTGCAGTCGAGCCAGTTATAGGCGCCGCATAATCCGGTGCGCTCGGGGCTGATCACGCAAACGTGCGTCGGCGCAAAGGATTGGCAGAGCGTACAGGAGTAATATGTTTCGATACTCTCGTCCGTCATGCCCTCGATGCGTTCATCGCGTACCCTGTACGCATTCTGAGCTACAGGCAGTATTTCGTCGACCTTGGCCTCATCGGTGTAAATCTTGATCTGGCACTTGTCGAAAATAGCGCCAAAATCCTGATGATATTTTGCATGCAGGATTTTTCCTATGTGTTCGAGAGTAAATCCTTTATCGACAGCCTGCTTCGATATTCTGTACCAGGAAATATCGCGCTGCCCGATATGCATGATGCCCTGAGCGTAGTTCACGAGGTGGTGGATCTGGCGCTCCAGGATCGGCTCATAGTCTTCCTGCATTTTGCGGCCCGCCACCTCGACGACTACTGCCATGGGCAAACGCGAACCAGCAGTCACGTCCACGACATCCGGACCGATCACTTCAACCCTGCCGTCCTCGACCTTATCCATGTCGGCAATTCGCACCAACTCGAAACAGTGTGTCTTGCCCCCTCCGCACTCGAGGTAAACGTCGTCCTTGCGAACTCGCTCGCCTTCGAAGGCCGGGCCGTATGAAACCGGTATCGGTATTTCCGCAACGGCAACCTTGAGTCCGCGCACCTCGATAGATTTTGCCGCGATCTGTTCGTACGGTATGCCCGAAACGACGTGCTCGTAAGTACACACACCCGTTGGGAGAATTTCGGGGATATCGCTGTCTGCGATTGTCGGGAAACCCCAGTTGATGGCCCCGGCGGCGTTGGCGGCCCACTCGGCGTTTACTTCGCCCAAAGCGTTCACAAACGCGAAAATACGGTTCTTATTATAATTTAAAACGGTCCGGAAATCTCCCGGCTCGACCCCGCCAAAAGCCATTGCGGCCCGGTTTGCGAAGCCAAGCGCAAATACTGCCGCGGAGATATCGGGACCGAACGGCACCAGGCGCGTGTTCCACCCGATTTCGACGCCCGCCTCTATGAGTTGTTGGGAAAACGTGGTGCCCGACTGGTTCGCGCACATGAAGACATAGAGATTTTTCTTCTGGTAATCTTCGGCGATCATCTTCGCGATTTCCGGATTGGGCGCCGCGCCTACGATTGCCGCAAAACCGGGGGCGCTGCCGTCGACGAATTCGATACCTCGCTTTCTCATGATGGTATCGTCGGCGGCGCCGAGCCAGATTTTCCCGCCTTCCGGATCGCACTCTTCACCCTGATGATAAAAATCGGGTTCTTCCACATACCGGATAGCCTCGACCACCTCCTCAGCCAGAATGGAGGCCATTCCACAATCCAGGGTCCCTCCCAGGTAAGGCAGGTGAATGTTGTGCTCGGCCTTGAGGTGCCGGGGCAGAAGCTGCCGGCATTTATTCATTACCGGCTCGGCATCGCCCAGTTTCTCGACTTTGATGCCGAGGATCGAATAAATGATGGGAAGATAGTAAGCCGTGTTCGGAAATCCGATAGGCTGATTCGGTCCATATTTATCCATGGCCGCCTTGAATTTGCCCTCGGCCTTGGAAATTATATTGTATGCTCCCTGAATCGCCGCAAAAGCCACTAGCCTGGACATACTCCGACTCCTTCTCAATTTCCTTACAACGCAAGCCGCTATCAATACGCGACGCAACCGACCTCCTGGGGCCCGAGTTAACCCTGAACCACCCTTCGGTCCTCCATGCTGAAAAGTTTCCTTTCGCGTTGTTCGGAAAGGCCGAGCGCAGCCCGTTTCTTGTCGATATGCTCAATAATCAAACCGGCCATCTCAAGCGGATCGGTCGCAAAACCCCACTTTCCGAAACCCTGTTCTTCGAGACCGTTAAAAAGCAGGTCGTGAAACCTCGTGCCCTCGACCGTCGGAAAGGTCACTCCGAAAATGGTATAGACGCCCGAAGCCACGAAGTACTGCCCGATACAAATCGCTTTTTCGCTCATATACTCGGGAGCGGCGCCCGCAACCGGAAGGTCTGAAATCTTGTCACCAAGTCCGCCTGCCCGGACCATCTCGGCACATGCCATGAGTATCCGGCTGTTGTCGACGCAGGAACCCAGGCTCAAGACAGGCGGCATTCCGATAGTCTCGCACACTTCCTGGAGACCTTCGCCTGCAAGCACCGCCGCATCCGGTTTCAAGAGGCCGGCCTTGGCCAGTGCGATCTCCGAACACCCGGTCTGCACCACCAGGACGTTGTTCTTGATAAGTTCCTTCA
Source organism: uncultured delta proteobacterium (assembly GCA_963826655.1). GTDB lineage: Bacteria > Desulfobacterota > Syntrophobacteria > Syntrophobacterales > Syntrophobacteraceae > SbD1. The sequence continues at coordinate 22,976 of CAWGZP010000012.1, read as the reverse complement.
CTAGTTCGATGTGCACCCAATCCTGTTTGACGCGCGGGTTGGTGCAGCCGACAACCCCCGCTACGCCCCTGATCCGGCCGTTGATGATGTTGTCGTTCAAAGGCACATAGGAGCCCCGAAACTTTCCGCCAAGCATGTAGTTGACGTATTCATGGGAGAAACCATGTACGCCCCAGTCCTGCCGCTGCGGAATGACTACCTTTGCGCTCCGGCCGGCGAAACGCTCGATAGCCAGCGCTATAATCTGGTTCGGAGCGCCAAGCGGGTCCCTTTCGTGAAACTCGATGTGAGTCGCCCCTTCGATCTTGGCCCTCGGGTTGGTCGTAAAAAACTTCGTCCCGTAGCATTTGGCGATATTTGACAGGGATTGCATGATGCACTGGACGTCCACACCCATTGCGTCGACCGCACCGGTCGCAATGACCATTTCCGAGGAAACAAAATTCCCGGCATGGGGAATACCGTGGCGCCCGAGCATTTCCGCGCCCGAGCAGCACATGCCGAGCAGGTTGATCCCCGCGGCGCCGGCGGCCTTTGCCTTTTCCAGGTTGGCCGGGTCGTTCGAAGCGGCTATCATGCCTTCGAAAAGGAGAGGTTCATGGCCGTGAATCAATACGTTTACCTGGTCTTCCTTTAAAAACCCCATATTCACGCCGGCTACCCTGGGTTCGGGGGTGCCGAAGAGGATGTCCGAGATCTCCGTGGCAACCATGGACCCGCCCCACCCATCGGCAAGGGCCGTGCGGGAGCACTGTTTGACGATGTTATTGTAGTCCTGGTCAACACCCATATGGGTGCGGTGCATAAGTTCCATAATCTCGCGCATCGCGCCGCGTGGAACGATTCCCGCCTTGCGCCACTGCTCCAGGGTCTTCGGGGGAACGCGTTTTACGAATGGGATTTCACCCTCAACCTGCGTATAGGTCCTCTCGAGTTCATTGTAGAGGTCTATGGCTATCTCTTTGACAGACCTCTTATCGGTCAGGATGCCGATGCTCTCGGCTACACTTCTGAGTTTCGTTTCGTCCTGGATCTTGAAGTGAGAGATCTTCCCGTTTACGACGTCGCGGAATACATCCAGCATAGCCATGCCGTGATCGGTGTGGGCGGCCCCGCCGGCAGCCACGGCACGTGCAAAATTGCGGGCGGCGATCGTATCGATGGTTGCACCGCAGACGCCCGTCTTGGCGTAAGGGTCCTTGGCGTTGAGGCGGCATGGGCCCATGAAGCAGTGCTTGCAACATGCGCCTTCGGACCCTATGGGACAGGGCTTCATGTCAGCCGCGCGGTGAAACAGGGATTCATGTCCATCCGCCTCCAGCTTTTTGAGCATCTGGAGAGTAGCTTGACAGGTGGTCACCTGGCGTAAGTCTAATTGTTTTGCTTTTTTTTCTTCTGTTATCTGGATTGGCTTCCTCTCCTCGGACATATCACACCTTTTTTCTCTTCACGGGGAGGTTCGCTTGCTGACTTGCATAGCGCTTTCCGCGATGTTACATCATTTTGTCTATATAGTTTCTGACCAGTTTGATAGCCTCGGGGTGGCGCATAATCACCACGTCCGCCCCGGCGATCAGAAGGTCAACGGCTGTGACCGCCTCCATCAAAATCCCGCGTTTGGCGGCATCTCCGAGGGCCGGCGCTTCTTCGGTGCTTAGATTCGCCTCCTTGCACTTCCATGTCTCGTTGGCCACGTTGACGATTATAGGCTGCTGGAGTTTTTCGTCTTCCTGGGTGAGCGCCGCCTGCCCGATGCGCTCCATGACCGAATGCGTATACTCGAGTCCATATCCAAGCCCGCCCGTAGTCGGGTCGATAACCAGGTCATCGGCGATAACACCGAGGTTTCCCAGCAGGATATTGAGCTGCTTGGCCAGGTTTACATCAATGGGGGAGGAGGCTACCGCCACCTGTTTGTAGCCAAGGCACGCGGCCCCGATCTGCTTGTAGTCGCCCTCCTCGACAGGACTCATGGCGATTCTGCGGCCGGGGGAATTCTCGGCAACCAGCCTCATGACCTCCACATCCTTCTCGTGATTGGCGACCCCCCAGACGATCACCGGCACCTCAACGGCGTCCACGACCTTCTTAACCTTTGCGGCCACATCGGCGGCCGGCAGGTTATCACCGTTCGGATCGGCGCTTTTCGTCTGGACAACGATTATCTCGGCCCCATAGTCTTGTACGCACTTGCGCGCCCAGGCTGCCGGATCGTCGAGCACGCCGTTGAAGGGCGCCTTGGCTGCCTCGGCCCAGTCATCGCTCGGGTCTTTATCCCAGACCTCCATGGCAATTCTCGGAGCATTGGGGATCGTCCCCTCGAAAGAATGGAAAGCATAGACGGATTTACCGCCAATCTTGACCGCCTTGCTTCCGCTGCCCAGGGTTACCTCCCTGATCTTTCCCGAATACACCTGTTTCGATGGTTGAAATGCCAAGACCAGCCTCCTTCTTGAGGGTCAATGTAACATCAGCGATCGAGATAGACTAAAACGCTCTTTGAGCCGGGCTCAACCGAAAGGCATCCGTGTTAGAGCCAAAACTTCGCGATTCTTTCCCGCCCAGCCAGAAACGTTCCTTCACCATGATTGTTTGAAAGGCTCTAGAGGCTGTTACCCAACACCTCCGAGGATTCAAACTACAAGGATGACACCAATGAGGAGATGCTCTAGGGATGAGGAATAATACGCAATGCGAAGCACGACAACTTGATGATGAACGGAAATTGGAGACAACACCGCTTTATTAACCCTTGCCTGATATAGTAACGTGTTTCTAATTAAATAGCTTCGCTCGAAAAGTCAACTATTTTCGTAGCGTGGTCGACCGCCGGGAGGCCTGTCCGGGCGATTTATCCATCCCCGATGGTCAGGCCCGCTGGGGACTGTCCCGGCACCGGATCGAAGGAGCGGTATTTGGAAATGGCTTCTCACAGGATGAGAAATCACGATTTGACTGAATTTACTTGTTTTCCTCCTTCCTTTTCTATATGCAGTCAATCTGTCATCCATTTCAACTAACTTATTGAAAGGGCCCAATGGCTCAAATTGTGGAATTAAGAAAAATGAGTTTTTTTCGTGCAAGTTCGGATTCCAGGACACGGATCACCCACACCCGTCTGCTGGCGCTGTTGATCTTTGTGCTGATGGTGGTAAGCAGAAACAGGATTGAAGGCAGTCTGTCGGAGGCGCTGCTCGATTTCGCAGGCCTGGCCTGTGTCATAATCGGCACTTTCGGCAGGGTATGGAGTTCCGTCTATATTGCCGGCTATAAAACAAGCGCTATGATTACACTCGGGCCCTATTCGGTAACGCGCAATCCACTCTATCTTTTCAGCCTGATCGGCGCCGTGGGGATAGGCCTGGCCTCCGGAAGCCTCCTGATCCTCATTATGCTCATGCTATGTTTCGGAATCTACTACCCGTCCGTGATCCGCCGCGAGGAAGAAGACCTGAAAGCGCTGCACGGCCCTGAATTTCTATCATATATGGAGCGGGTACCAAGATTTTTACCGAAATTGTCCCTGTACTCGGAACCCGAGACATATCCCGTCAAGCCGAAAAAACTGAGAAGAGCGCTCCTTGACGCCAGCTATTTCATATGGGTTTTCGGTGCAGTGCAACTGATAGTGAAGCTGCGCGAGGCTGGGATATTTCCGGCGTTATTCAGTATCCCCTGAAGCACAGGCAACCATAAAGACTTAAAGATATTGGTTAAACTGGACGTTATATGTAAGAGTAAATCACCGGCATCCAAAAGGAGGGGGAAATGAGAAGCGTTCTCATAGCAGCGCTCTGCCTTGCGACCCTGGGTCTATTGACTCAACGGACACCGGCCTCCGCACAGGATGTATCCGCATGTGTCAACAAGCGGTCCGGATTTATCCGCGTCGTCCCAAACGTTGACCGGTGCAAGTCCTGGGAAAACTCTATCACAGTAGGCAAAACCGGGGATATATCTCCCCCCGGCCCGGCAGGTCCGCCCGGCCCCCCCGGTCCGGAAGGCCCTGCCGGTATAGCTGGCCCCACGGGCCAGGCCGGCGCGACTGGTCCTGCCGGCCCGACGGGTATCGCTGGTCCCACTGGCCCTGCCGGTCCCGAAGGCCTTGCCGGTCCGGCGGGCCCTCCCGGCCCAACGGGGCCGCCTGGACGTGAAAGCCACGCAGGCGATGCACCCCCGGAAACCTCGACGGCCGGGCAGCCGCAAAAATCCGGCAGCCAACCCGCGATCGCTCAGGCCCCTCCCGCCCAGGGGACAGACCCCGCAGCTTCAAATCTCGTTACAGCCCTGGCGCTTGCCGCCACCGTATTGTCGATAACGGCCCTCTGCCTGATGCTCTATTTCTATCGCATCATTCAGAAGATTTCCGGCGAGATTTCTTCGACTTCCAAAACCCTTGGCTACAACACGGAGCGGCTCGATAAAATTGCAGATCGCTATATCCTCAGCGTATTCCTGATTATGAAGGACATTCTGCTCTATAAATCCCGGATGCCCGGGACCGAAGAGAAGGAGCCTCGAACCGATCCATTCCAGGAAGACGTGGAGTTCGCCATAAAAAAAATCGTGGACCGTCCGGGCGTAACCACGTTGCGTGATCTTTACTTCGTACTCAGAGGCAGGTTCAGCGAGCAGCAGATAAAGGAAGCGGTTTTCAGGCTGCGTGCACAGGGGGGCATTACCTGGGAAGGCAGCGAAACGAAGATCGACTTCACTACGCCGATTTCACCGGCGTGACGATCAGGGGTGCTCGAAAGTGTAGTTTCCTTTCATGAATTCATCCGCATACCAGTCTATCTGGGCATCGTCGCATAAAACCATATCGAGAAGGCGGACAGAACCCATAAGCCTTCCGAGCATCTCCAGCTTGTCCTGCATTACGGCGCATTCGTATTTCTTGATCACCCCGTTTACCAGGTCCCCCTTGAGAGTAGTCTGAAAGCCGGACCGCTGCAAAATCGCAGCTATAAGGCCGGCCCTTCTCGACCGCCGCTCGATGCCGGCGGCCCCGCCTTTGAAGGAAAAACCCACGTAGTTGTCGTTCACCCGTGGCCCGCAGTAGGCATCTACGACGGCAAAATGATATCCGAGACGCGAATTGAAATTGACGTACTCGCTGGATATGACCACGTAACTCGGCCCTCCCATGCTGTCGTCCGTCAATGGGTCCCTGAGCATGGATTCCGAAACGATGGAGGCAAATCCTTTCCAGTCCATCCCTATAGTCCCTACCCACCTCACCGCCGGGTCCGTCATCCCTTTCAGCAAAGACTTGAACGGAATTGAACGCACGTCTTCCGGACCGGCTTGAGCGCGGCCCGGGGGAACGCTCAGCCCGCCACCCAGATCCACCGCGAGGATCTTCATCGGCAGATGGACCTTTATTTGGACAGCTGAGCGCTTCGAAAGCTCGACATCGTCGCCGACATGGAACATCTCACGCATGGCGAACTCATGGGCAACGCGAATCGTGTCGTGCAGCGTGTGACAACCCTCGGGCGTGAAGTTGTCATGCTGGGGATCGCAAAGACTGAGAACGGCTATCTTTTTCAGCGCGGAATGCGCGGCCCTGTAAATCGGGCCGCCCTTCATCGGATTGACTCGCCTTTTGCGCTCCAGGATGCTCTCCACTCTTCCCCGGTAGATCACCTGGTTAGTTGCGTCGACGGTGATTTCCTCACCGTGTGGAATTCTACGGGTGGCATCCCCGGTTGCCACGAGCGTCGGCACGCCAAATTCCCTGGCGACCGTAGCCATGTGGCCCGTAACGCTTCCTACGTCGGTCACTATGGCCTGAACCCGTCCAAGGATAGCGACATAGCGGGGGGATGTCTGCGGCGCAATCAGAATTGCGCCTTCGGGAATATCTACCAGGCTGCGGCTGGAGTCGAGAAGATAAGCGGACCCGCTGGCCTTACCGCGGGATGCCGTCGTTCCGCCGCGCAGCAAAATCTCATGCTCCGGAAACTCTACGTCGGCTCGGCCGGCCTTTTCCTTCGCGTCCGGAACGCAGGAAGAATCGACATTCAACTGCCTTGACTGCAAAATTACGATCTTTCCATCCCGGTCCAGTGCCCACTCCACATCCTGCGCAAGACCGAAATGCTCCTCCAGTGTCACGCCATAGCGAACCAACTCGCTTATTCGTTCATCATCCAGGCAGGGAATGCGCTGAAGCCCGGGGGGCACGACGTCGTCCTTAAGCTGACCGTACCGGTCAAGAATCAGCATGCGTTCCTTTTCGGCCGTTCCGGAAGAAAGAATTCGACCGGTGGACCTATCCACCTCAAAGAAGTCGGTTGGAACGGAGCCGTCCACGGCGTTCAGGCCAAGCCCCCAGACTGCGTTTATCAGTGCAACGTTGCGCCCGCTGCCGTTCGGGTCTCCGGTGTACATTACGCCGCTCGCCTTCGCATCGACCATGACCAGGCAAAGCACGCTCATCTTCACGGATTCATCGGGATAGCCTTTGCTTCTCCGGTAGTAGACAGCCCTGGGATTATAGGTGCTGGCCACAACGGTTTTATACGCCTGAAGCAATCCTTGGCGGTCCACAGCCAGCACAGAGGAATGCTGTCCCGCAAAGCTCGCATCCGAATCTTCGCCCGTCGCACTGCTGCGGACCGCAATCCTAACCTCCGGCCCCGAGTGCGCTATGAGCACGTCCATTTCCTGGAGCAGCGCCTCTTCGAGTTCCGAGGGAAGCGGCGCGTCCAGAATGCGGAGTTGGACCTCTTTACTGCATTCCACAAGGCGCGGCGTCTCCTCGATGTTGAGATTCCCAAGGATTCTTTCCGCCAACCCGTAAAGCCCGTTTGATTCCATAAAATGTTGGCAGGCGTAGGACGTTACGGCAAATCCGGCCGGCACAGGCAGATGAACGCGATTCGATATTTCTCCGAGGTTGGCCGATTTGCCTCCAACCTCGGGGAGCTGTTCCCGGCTGATCCGCCGAAGCGAAAGGGTAAGACCTGCTTCTCTCCACCTTGCGTTTTCTCGCGAGATCTTTAAAAATATCAACCCCTATCCGTTCGACAGCCTCGGACAGGGCGGGGAATTTACCATCGGAAAGGTCGTTCAGATCCTCGGCTATATCATAAACCTGCGCTATAAGCCTCTCGACCTTCCGGGTAACGTACTCGAGGGTAAATGGCTTGTAGCCGTAACAGAGCTGTTCCAGTTCGGCCATAAGCTCCAGGGCGAGATTGTTGCCTGCCAGCAGATTTTGAAAATGCTGGTATTTTTTTAATAAAAGCGCTTTTTCAGTGGACTCGGGCTGAAAATCCCCGCTTTTACGAAAAATGTCCAGGAATTTCAGCATATTGCGTTCCTTGGCCAGAGCGTTGATTTTATCGCGGCAATGCCTCTTTGAGTTATTTTGTCAGTATAACATTTTCCCGACGCACTAGCTTGAAGCAGTATCAAGGGTTTTCTCGAACAACTCAAGGTCGCCCTTGGACCACAGGCACAAGATTACCTCCTCCAGACTCGTTTCCTGAGTTTTAAGGAATTCCGAAGCGGTCTTCAGCATGATTTCGGCGCACCTGTCCTTGGGAAAGCCGAAAATGCCTGTGCTGACGGCCGGAAACGCAATGGTTTTCAGTCCCTTCTCGGTTGCGCGCTTAAGACTGTTGAGGGTTGCGTTCCTGAGCTTTTCATCCTCATTTCCCTCGCCATACGACGGACCGACCGCGTGAATCACGTACGAGGCCTTGAGATTTCCGCCTCCCGTAACTGCGGCTTCGCCCACCCGTATCGGACCTATGCGATTGCACTCCTCCTGGATGCTCGGCCCTCCTTTGGCCCGGATCGCACCTGCAACACCGCCCCCCAACTGAAGCCCGGAGTTGGCGGCATTGACGATTGCGTCAACCGTCAGTTCGGTAAGATCGCCCTGGACCAGCGTGAGTTTTTTGCCTCGAATTATCTTTTCCATCTGTTTTGCTCCTCCCTTTGACACCGCTCCGAGGAAAATAAGAAAAGAGGGCCCCGTAGCCCATTCAGGTCGAACTCCTTTGCAACCCGGTTGGTCATGTTATCCGTGATATGGACAATAGGGTAAAATCACCCCGGTCCCCTGTCAATTTCCAATTCCAAAGAGAGCGGGTTTTCGCCCTTCCCTCTAGCCACTCTTGATCGCTAAAGGCTTCGATACTCACTGGGATGGATGGTGACATTAACCAATTTATCGCAGACTTGCCTATATTACAGTAATGATTACTGTTTAGCGGACAGGTGGTCAATAAGTTTACGACCTGAGGATATTCAGACAATCGCAATCTTCAGAGCGGTTGTGTTCAAGGAGAAAACGATGACATCCAGCTCGAATGGGGGGGCGAGCCCCCGACTATTAACCCCCGGCAACTGCACGCTTCTTTTGATCGACCATCAGCCCCAGATGGCTTTCGCGACTCACTCAATCGATGGTCAAACGCTCGTAAATAACGTGACCGGGCTTGCGAAATCCGCAAAGGTCTTCGATGTTCCGACCATTTTGTCAACCGTTGCGGCGCAGAGCTTTAGTGGCCCCATTTTCCCGCCGGTTCAGGCGGTTTTCCCAAATATAAAACCCATTGATCGAACCACCATGAACGCATGGGAAGATAAGAACGTCGTCGCGGCAGTGAGAAAAACCGGACGCAGGAAGCTTGTCATGGCTGCTTTGTGGACGGAGGTCTGCCTCGCAACTGCCGCGCTATCCGCCATGGATGATGATTTTGAGGTCTATATCGTGACCGACGCATCCGGCGGAGTGACCGTCGAAGCCCATGAGACGGCCATCCAGCGGATGATCCAGGCGGGGGCTGTTCCCATGACATGGCTTCAGGTGCTTCTTGAGTGGCAGCGGGACTGGGCGCGTACGCAGACATACGATGCGGTGGTGGCGGTAGCCAGAGAGCATGGCGGGGCCTACGGATTGGGCATAGGCTATGCGAAGGTAATGTTTGGATCGCACGAAGGAGAAGAGGCAAAGGCTGCCTGATCCCGGCTTAAACTGGAGGCGAGAAATGCATGCAGAACTTATTCTCGTTAACGGACACATTACAACGCTCAGCAAAGACAACCCTGAAGTTTCCGCCGTCGCCGTCAAAGACGGACGGTTCCTGGCCGTCGGGTCTGAAGCGCATGTGATGGCGTTCAAAGGCAACGAGTCGCGGGTTGTCGATCTTAAAGGCCACAGGGTCGTTCCGGGCTTAAACGATTCACATATCCACGTCATCCGTGAAGGGCTGAATTTTAACATGGAACTGCGATGGGACGGTGTGCCTTCCCTCGCGGATGCGATGAGAATGCTTCGCGAACAGGCGCGGCGCACTCCTGCGCCCCAGTGGGTGCGGGTAATCGGGGGCTGGTCCGAGTTTCAATTTTCAGAACGGCGCATGCCTACTCTCGATGAGATCAACGAAGCAGCCCCCGAAACCCCGGTATTCATCCTCCACCTCTACGACCGGGCTTTTCTCAACCGCGCGGCCCTGCGAGCCCTTGGGTATACGAAGGATACCCCTGAGTTTCCAGGGGGCGAAATCCAGCGGGATCGAAATGGGAACCCGACAGGACTTCTAATTGCTCGCCCCAATGCGTCCATTCTCTACGCCAGTCTTGCCAAAGGCCCGAAACTCTCTTACGAGGACCAGCTCAATTCATCGCGCCACTTTATGAGAGAACTCAACCGCCTTGGCATCACCAGCGTAATCGATGCAGGGGGAGGTTTCCAGAACTACCCGGATGACTACGAGGTTATCGAGGAATTGGCCAGGCGTGGAGAACTCACCCTTCGCTTCTCCTACAACCTTTTCACCCAGCGGCCCAAAGAAGAACTCGGTGATTTCAGACGCTGGCTGAGAATGACCAAACCGGGCAAGGGGGATGAATTTTTCCGGATGAACGGCGCCGGCGAGATGCTCGTTTTTTCCGGTGCGGATTTCGAGGACTTCCTGGAGCCCCGGCCAAACCTTCCCCCCAATATGGAAGATGAACTGAGGCGGTAGTAGTGCTCCTGGCTGAACACCGATGGCCTTTCCGGCTCCATGCCACCTATGATGAGTCTATCACCCGGTTCCTGAATGTATTCGAGGAAATCAACCGCGAAATCCCTCTCCGGAACCTGCGATGGTTTTTCGACCATGCGGAAACCATTAGCGACCGCAACATCGAACGGGTAAGGGCACTCGGGGGTGGAATCGCGATTCAGAACCGCATGGCCTGGCAAGGCGAGCATTTCCTTAAGCGATACGGGACTGAAGCGGCTAAACGCACGCCTCCTTTTGTACGGATGCTGGCAATGGGAGTGCCTGTGGGAGCGGGGACCGATGCCACAAGGGTTTCGAGCTACAACCCATGGATAAGCCTCTATTGGCTGGTCACGGGAAAAACAGTCGGCAACACGCAACTTTATGCGGCCTCGAACCGGCTTGACCGCCTGGAGGCGCTACGGCTCTACACCTTGGGGAGCGCGTGGTTTTCAGGTGAAGAAGACAAGAAGGGCTCAATTGAAACTGGAAAGCTTGCCGACCTTTCCGTGCTGTCGGAAGATTACTTCGCTATCCCCGAAGAGCGCATAAAACACATCGAATCCGTTCTCACGACCGTCGGCGGTAAGGTCGTCTACGGCTCAGGCGAGTTCGCAGACCTTGCACCACCTCTGCCTCCGGCAAGTCCGGATTGGTCGCCTGTCACAATCTACAAGGGATATCATCGCTCCGGCCGAATCTATGAACGCGCGGCTTGAGACAGCCTTTAGAAAAGAGAAATATTTCATGGGAAATGCTGAGTTATTAGATCACGGCTTAACGGAGAAAGTGCTGAATGCTTTTTCGAATATCGAGGGCCAGAGGCTGAAGTTTATCGTCTCGGACCTGATCAAACACCCGTACAGGGGTTTGACGATTAGAGCTTGACGATTTCCATCCCTTTTTTTCGATAAGATTCAAGGTGCGGGTCGGTCGTATATACCGCGCATACGTCCTCGGCGGCAAAGGCTGCAAGGATGAGTGAGTCAATGGCGGGAATTCCGAGCCCATGGCTCATGCGAGCGGCCTGGGAAAGCAACTCCGGTGACTTTAGCCAGGAAACCCTGCATACCGCATGGATGCCTTCGAGCAGCACCTCCGCGCCTGAGATAGCTCCCCTCAAGGCGAGCCGTTCGATCTCGGAAAGTGTAAGACAGGAGACGAGTGCCTCCTGTTCGCCCTCTATCAGGCGCTCCCAGAGGGCGACCGCTTGGTCCCGGCCACGCAGAAGTTCGACGAAAAAGCCGGTATCAAGCCCGATCATCGCGCCTTCCTTCATGGAGGATTAAATCCACATCCTCTGATACCTTCGCCTTTCCGGCAAGCTCCAGCACTTTTCTCCCGAAGGCTTTTCGTCTTGAATCGAGAAGGTGGTGGCTCAACGCTTCACTGACCAGGTGCGATATCGAGACACCGCGATTTTGCGCCTCTCGCCTAAGGTTATCGTTTAAGTTGTCAGGTATGTTGACCGTGATCCTCATAAGGTTTTTACTCCTTTATTGCCCAGCATAGCATAATATATGCGCTTAAACAAAGTCAGGACATGACCCGGCCGGTTTTTTTACGATCGTGAACGACTGCCCTGCTGAGTTTGAGCGTAGCCTTTAGATTTTCCAAGAAACTCTTGCCTTTTTAGAATTGTAGTGCAACCGCCAAGGAGCAAATTTGATTGTTATAACGGATAAATAATTAATGTACTTAATAAATGCTGTTATTTATCCAAATATTACGTCTGAGACTCAAGGCGTGACGATATCTTTGAGTTGTGGTTTGACGTGGACCGCGGCGAGGCTCGCAGCATCCCACCCTCCCCCAAGGCTTTTAACAAGGAGTACTGTGGTAACCAGCCGCTGGCCCATGATGACGGCGGCTTCCTGTTCGTTCGTGAGCACATTTTGCTGGGCGCTGACCACGTCCAGATAGTTCACGAGGCCGCGGACATACCGGGAGGTTGCGATATCCAACTGGCGGTGCGCCGACGCCACCGCATCTGCCTGGGATTTGCGCGCGTCGTCAAGCACTTGAAGGCCGGTGATGTTGTCCTGCACTTCGCGGAAAGCGTTCAGGACCGTGTCGCGGTAACTTGCCACTGCGGCATCATAGCCTGCCCGGGAAAACTGAACTTGTGCGCGGCGCGCCCCTCCGGTAAATATTTCCTGAGAGACATTGGCTCCGATGGCCCAGACGGCGCTTGCGGGATTGGTCAATTGCGATATGTTCATGGAATTCCACCCGCCCTGGCCGTAAAGAACCAGCGAAGGATAATAGGCGGCTTTTGCGACGCCGATTTGGGCGTTGGCAGCGGCCATCTGCCGCTCCGCTTCTCCAATATCCGGGCGGCGCTCAAGCAGATCCGATGGGAGAGCGATATCGATATTGGGCGGTTCTTCGGCGATTTCTTGCGCAACCAGATGGAAATCCGGAGCGGGCCGGCCGACAAGTACAGCGATAGCATCTTCAAATTGCTTGCGCTCTTGCTGCAATAAGGTGGCCTGCGTACGTGTCGTATTGAGCAGCGTCTCTTCCTGCGCGACATCAAGCCCGGAGGCAAGGCCGCCATCATGGCGCGACTTCACCAGGTCCATGCCCTTTTGCAGCGCTTGCACTGTACGAGTGAGAATAGCGATCTCGGAGTCCAGTTGCCGCAAAGTGAAATAGTCGGCGGCGAGTTCCGCCGCCAGTATCAGGCGAACGTTTTCAAGATCGGCTGCATTCGCCTGGTAGGAAGCTTGCGCCGCTTCGATGGAGCGCCTGACCTTGCCGAACAGATCCACTTCATAACTGAGGGTGAAGGGCAGAACATAGCTGTTTTGAGTAACAGAACCGGGCAGAGGAGTCGGTGAGCCGTTCGCTCGATTGCCGGAGTAAAGCTGGCGCCCCACAGTGGGGCCGGCCTGGAGAGTGGGAAACAGTGAAGCGTTTTGCAGGGCGGCGGAAGCTCGTGCCTGTTCGAAATGAGCCAGCGCCACTTTCAGGGTCTGATTTGCCGCGGTAAGGTCGGTTTCCAATCGCTCCAAATCGCCGTCGTGAAAAAGAGTCCACCAGGAACTCTTTGGAACGGAGTCCTTTGGCTCGGCTTCCCGCCAGGGCTCAGTGACGTGCCACTTTGCGGGAGCTGAAGCCGCGGGCATTTTGTAGTTCGGACCGACAGTGCATCCGGCGCAAAGAAATAGCGTAACCAAGCCGCGGAATATAACCCGCGGACAACCAGAGTAAAAAGAACGGCGGAACATCAGGTTTTTTTCTCCTGGACATTGGACGGTTTTGACTTCACCGCGGGGGCATCGCCATGATCACCATCAGCGGCTTCAACAGGACTTTTCAATTCTCGAACGTGCACTTCCTCGCCGGCTTCGATGGAATCGGGAGGATTGAGCACGATCCAATCATCCGGCTTCAGACCGTTCAAAACTTCCAGAGAAGTTCCGTAATCACGCCCAATGTCCAGGGTCTGTAAATGTATATGATGATTCGTGTCAACAACCACCGCTCGCAGACCTTCCGAGCGAAACAGCAACGCGTTAACCGGAACCGTCATGCGTGCTCCCTGGACCTGGATCTGAAGATGGACCTCCGCGTACCCGCCGGGAAGCAACAGGCCGGACTTGTTGGGCACGTCCACCTCTGTCAGCAGCGTACGGGTCGAGAGATCGATGGCTTCGGCTGTGCGTACGACTTCCCCTTCAAATCTCCGGCCCGGGAACAGGGTAAGATCGAGATAAGTGCTGAGGCCTTGATGAATGGACGGCGCATAGGTTTCAGGAACATTCACGAAGACGCGAACGGGGTCGGTCTGCGCGAGGGAAAAAAGCTGCTGCGAGGCGCCGCCGTTGCCGGCATTGATGAGCCAGCCGGTATCCACATTGCGCCGCGTAATCACGCCGCTGAAGGGAGCATATATTCGCTGGAAGGACTTCATATCTTCCAGGCGGCGGACATTGGCCTCTGAAGATGCCACTATGGCGTGTTTTGCCGCAAGGTCGCCATTGGCATTATCGACCTCCTGCCTGGATACCCCGTCGGTTTTTAACAACTCGCTATAGCGTGTTGCGGTAATTTGCGAAAGATGCAGGTTCGCCTGGGCGGTGACCAGGTCTGCCTTGGCCTGCATTAATTGCTGGTCTACTTCCGGGGTATCTATGTCTGCCAGAATTTCGCCTTTGCCGACGCGGCTGCCGATGTCGTGGTACCACTTCTTCAGGTAACCAGTGGTTCGCGCATAAATAGGAGAGTCCACGTAAGCCTGCAGCGTGCCGGGCAAAACCAAATCTTCGACACCGGTCTCCGCCAGGGGATGAATGACGCCAACCGTCGGGATCGACAGCGCTTCGGTCTCTTTGGCCAGGGCCTGAAATTCCGCGTGACGATGAAACATCAGCATTGCGCCCACCAAAACGAGCGCCACGACTATCACGAAAAACACCGGAAACAGCGAACTTTTCTGCCGCGAGCTTGTTTCCGGCTCGCGGCCTCCTTGATTTTCAGCCTTATTCATAATTAAGCGCCTCTATTAGCGTAAACCAATTTCAACATGATGTTACTGCCGGCTCAAACCATTCTTAACTCGCCTGCGCTCCAGCCGGCCATGAATTATCGAAAAGACACAGGGCACAAAGAACAGCGTGGCGGTGGTTGCAAACAGTAATCCACCAATCACAGCGCGTCCCAGCGGCGCGTTCTGTTCGCCGCCTTCGCCAAGCCCAATCGCCATGGGCACCATGCCGATCATCATAGCGAGGGCGGTCATTATTACAGGGCGCATGCGGACCAAGCCGGCCTGCAGTGCTGATTCCAGCGCGCTCTTGCCTTCCATTAACTGCTCGCGCGCAAAGGAAACCACCAGGATACTGTTTGCGCTGGCCACGCCTATGCACATAATAGCGCCTGTCAGGGAAGGTACGCTCAGGGTAGTCTGTGTAATCAGGAGCATCCAGCAAATGCCGGCCAGCGCGCCGGGAAGTGCGGTGATGATGATGAAAGGATCCAGCCAGGACTGGAAGTTGACCACTATCAAAAGGTAAGCCAATACGATGGCGCCGATCAGCCCAACACCGAGTCCGAAAAAGGAGGTCGTCATGGTCTGCACCTGCCCCCGGATGCGGATGCGGCTGCCGCGAGGCAATTCATTCTGGATTTCATTAACACGCTTGGTGACTTCATCTGCCACTGATCCCAGATCTCGCCCGGACACCGCCGCATAGACGTTGATCATCGGCTGGACGTTATAATGGGAGATAGTGGCGGGCCGCGCCACCGGTGGAGGTGGAAACCAGGTTGCCCAGAATTTGAGGCGCTTCCGCGTTCCTGCCGCCGGCGATGGGGATGTTTTGCAGCGCCTGGAAGCTGTCGATCCGGTATTGCGGGGTCTGAACCGCTACGTTGTAGCTGACGCCGTTTTTGGGATCGAGCCAGAAGCTCGGCGCGGTTTGAAAGCTCGAAGAGAGCGATACCAGCACATTTTGAGCAATGTCGCGCGCCTGCAGTCCTACGTATTGCGCACGCGTGCGGTCGATGTCCATGCGCAGGGTCGGCGTGTCGAATGCCTGCTGCACGTGCACGTCAGTCGCCCCCGGGATATGGCGAATTTCGCCGGCGAGCTTTTGGCCGATCTCGTAATCGGCATTCTGATCCTGGCCCAGGATTTGAACGTCGATTGGCGCCGGCGTCCCGAAATTCAAGATTTGAGTGACGATGTCCGCCGGCTGGAAAAAGAACTGTACACCCGGAAATTCTGCCGGCAGCCGGCGGCGCAAATCCCGCATGTAGGCCGTTGTCGGCTTCACGTGGTCCTTCTTGAGTTCCACGAGGATTTCGGTGTCGGCTGTCCCGACGGTCCCGGAATTACTGTAGGTCATGTTGATGGTGGAGTATGGCAGGCCAATATTGTCCAGCACTGTCTCCAATTCCTGTTCGGGAATGATCTGGCGGATCACTTGGTTGACCTGGTCCGACAGCCGTGCGGTTTCCTCGATGCGAAGTCCCGTTCTGGCGCGCAAGTGCAGCCGAATCTGGCCGGCGTCCACGCTGGGGAAAAAGTCGAGCCCGAGTATGAAACGTGAGACCGGTCGAGAGGATACAAAATGAAAGGAAGCAGGCGGCAAAGAGCCGTGCATGCTCCAAGGCGTAGGCAAGAGCACGCATGTAGCCGGCGCGAAATCGATCGAAGGCATGTTCAAAAGCTTGCTGGTAGCGTCGCAATAGACCCATCTTTTCGCCCTGGTGCAGTTCGGCTCTGTATTCATCCTGGGCGGATAACAGATACATGGCCATCGTCGGGACGATGGTCCGCGACCACATGTACGAGGCCAGCATGGCGAAGATCAACCCCTCCGCCATAGGTACGAACAGGTACTTGGCAACCCCCGAGAGGAAAAACATCGGGATGAACACGATGCAGATACATAAAGTAGATACGAAGGCCGGAACAGCTATCTGCTGAGCGCCGTCAAGAATTGCCCGGACGGTCTCTTTGCCCATGGCGAGGTTGCGATTGATATTCTCGATTTCAACGGTGGCATCGTCGACAAGAATGCCGACCGCGAGCGCCAGCCCTCCCAGGGTCATAATGTTGATGGTCTCCCCGAGCGCGCTCAGGCACAGGATACTGACGAGAATGGAAAGGGGTATGGAGGTGGCGATGATGAGGGTGCTTTTCCAGTTGCCGAGAAAGAGCAAAATCATCATCGCAGTCAGACAGGCGGCGATTATCGCTTCCTTCAGGACCCCTTGAATTGCTGCACGCACAAAGAGGGACTGGTCGAAGAACTGGGCAACCTTCAGGCCTTCAGGTCGCGTCTGTTCGAAATCCTTCAGCTTCTGCTTCACCCGGTCCACGATGGACAGCGTTGAAGCATTGCCGCTCTTGTAAACGCTCATCAGCACGCCGCGCTGGCCATTGGCCAGCACCACGTTCGTCTGCGGAAGAAAGCCGTCACGAACGTGCGCCACATCCCGCAGGTATATCGTGGAACCGTCCACGGTTTTTACCGGCAGGTCATTCAATTCCGCCACCGAATTCGGACTGCCGTTCATTTCCACGTCGTACTCGAGGGAGCCCAGTTTGGCAGTCCCGGTCGGCAGGATCAGGTTCTGCACGTTAACGGCATTTACGATGTCAACCGGGGACAGTCCCTTGGCCTGCAATGCAGCCGGATTGATGTCAACACAGATTTGGCGCGGCATCCCGCCATAGGGGAACGGTACAGATGCCCCCTGGACGGTGGCGAGCTGGGTACGGATGAAATTGTTGCCGTAATCGAACAACTCCTGCTGGCTCAGCCGGTCGCTGGTAAGCCCGATCTGCAGGACCGGCACAGTGGAGGCGGAATAGATGCTCACCAGTGGAGGGGTGATGCCGGGTGGGAGACTCCGCAGAAAGGTCTGTGAAATCGCCGCGGTTTGCGCCATCGCCGTCGAAACGTTGACACTGGGCTGGAAGAAAATCTTGACTATGGATTTTCCGTTTAGAGATTGCGATTCAATGTGCTCGACGTCATTCACCAGGGTTGTTATGCCCCGCTCCACGGGGGTTGTGATACGCCGCTCCATTTCCTGTGCTTCCAGGCCATCGTAGCTCCAATTTAGCGCGATCACTGGAATATTGATCTCCGGAAAAATGTCCGTGGGCGTGCGCGGCACCACGACCAACGTCACGAGAGCGATTGCCAGGGCCATTACGATAAACGTGTACGGCCTGGAGAGAGCTAACCGAACAATCCACATAAAGAGAGCGCCTCTATTCAGAAAACGATTTCAGGGTTGAACACGCTCAATGCAATGAACTCGATCAAGGTGTTTTATCTACCAGGAGTCAGGATCATGGGGGGCGTTGCGTCATGTAGCGATATTTTCGAGATTGTGCGATATCTGAGCAAGCACCTTGAGGAAGACCATGATGTCCTGGTCCGAAATACCCTCAAGGACCTCATCACGAAGCCGGTCGACCCGGTGAGCGATCTCACCGAGGATTAATTCCGCCTTGCCCGTCAGGTGGACGATCTTGGTGCGCCGGTCGGCTTCGCCGTCCCGCCGCTCGATAAAGCCCAGCCGCGCCAGTTCGTCGAGTATTCTGACCAGGCTCGGACCTTCGATGCCTGTTTCCTCGACCAGTTTACGTTGGGGCATGCTGCCGTCAGCGTGCGAAAGATGGCGCAAGGGAACCCACCTGGCATGGGTCAGGCCGAGCGGGGTCAACCGTGCGTCCGTTTTGGCCCGCCAGCGGCGGATCATGATGGCGAGTTCCATACCAATGTTGCTGCGGTCGCTAAAATTGGGCATAAGAGGCTCTCATATGTTAGTTAAGTTAACTAATAGCATGCTATTGAATAGCAGAAGGCACTTCTTGAGTCAAATTTTTTGGACTCGCTTTTGGAAAAGGAGGGGGATATTCACAGAAATGTCACAGGCGATGCCGCCCGCGGGATCTCGATGCGAACCCTGTAGCCGAGCAGCGAGAGGAGCCGTTCGATGCCTTCCCGGGGCAGGCCGAAGTCCCTGACATCCGCGAACCCGGGACAATCAATAACCTTTGCCTGAGAATCTGAAGGCTCGGCAGGCCCGCAGCGAGGGTTAGCCTGGAACACTGCCCCCCGGGGACAAAAGATACGTTCTTTCCGAATCGAAAACTGCCAGTGCCTCATCCGGAGTTTCCGGGTGGGCTCTTACTTCCTCTCGGGCCTCCCAATTTCCATTTGTTTTCCACGCTGTAAGAGATGCCCGGTTTACAAACCGGGCATTTTCCGTTATACGCTCTATTTCAGGAAATAATTCGTATCCTTAGGCGGGCAGGATGACTTATAAGGTTCAAGATCACTATTTTCAAAAGGCGAAAGAGCAGCATTATCTCGCGAGGTCCATATACAAGCTCGAGGAGATTCAGAAAAAATACAGGATATTGAAGGCGAGAGACCGCGTTCTGGATCTGGGGGCGGCCCCGGGCTCCTGGATGCAATTGGCGAGCGGGGTGGTCGGAGGATCCGGCCTGGTCGTCGGGATTGACCTCAAGCAGATCGAACACGCCTTCGGAAGTCACGTGGTGAGCTTTCAGGGAGATATCTTTGACCAGGAATTCGTTGAAGCCTCCCTGCGTGACCATCTCCCGTTCGACGCCGTTCTAAGCGATATGGCGCCGGCGACCTCCGGCATAAGGGTCGCCGACAGCGCCCGTTCGGCGCTTCTTTTCGAACGTGCGTTGGAAATAGCCCGCAGGGTGCTAAAACCCGGTGGGACCTTTCTGGCCAAGCTATTTCATGGATCGGAATTCCACCAGTTGCTGGCAGAGGTAAAAAAAGACTTCCGCAGGACCAGGGCTATTAGACCGGAAGCCACTAGAAAACAGAGCAGGGAAATTTATATACTTGGTTTAAATTTGGGCCGCTTGCAAGATGTTGCGAGCGGGCAGCGATAACACCGGCCCCAGGCGAGCCGGTTCCCGTTGGAAGGGAAGTCTCTACACTCCGCGAGGCGCCTTCAGCGGTTTTGCAGTAAGACATCCGGAAGGAAACAGCAGGAGGCTTTCATGTCAGGTCATTCGAAATGGGCAACTATCAAGCACAAAAAAGGCGCGGCTGATGCCAAACGCGGAAAGATTTTCACCAAGTTGATAAAAGAGGTAATGGTGGCGGCCCGGATGGGGGGTGGAAACCCCGAAGGCAACGCGCGGCTCAGGGCCGCAATCCTGGCCGCGAAGGCCGAAAACATGCCCAAAGACAACATCGACCGGGCCATAAAGAAGGGCACGGGGGGCATGGATGGCGTAAATTACGAGGAATTCATGTATGAAGGATACGGGCCGGCCGGGGTCGCCGTACTCGTTGACATCATGACCGACAACAGGAACCGGGCAGCAAGTGAAATCCGGCATATTTTCAGCAGAAACAACGGAAACCTTGGAGAGGCGGGCTGCGTCGCATGGATGTTCGACAAAAAAGGGAGCATCGTTTTCGACAAGAACGCCGTCCAGGAGGAAGCACTGATTGAACTTGCGCTGGAAGCCGGCGCGGAGGACGTGAAAGACCAGGAGGACCAGTTCGAAGTCATTACCTCACCGGAGGATTTCATAAACGTGAAGACGGTTTTCGACGAAAAGGGCTTCAAATACGAACTGGCCGAGATCACCATGTCCCCGCAAACTACCGTGCGAATCGAAGAGTCCAAGACCGCTCAGCAACTCTTCAGGCTGATGGACGCACTTGAGGACTCCGATGACGTTCAACACGCTTACGCAAACTTCGATATCCCGGACGATATTATGGAATCGCTGGAATAGGAGATGATTCGAACAATCGGAGTAGACCCGGGGTCTCGCTATACCGGATTTGGAATCGTGGAGGGAGACGGGTCCACGTTAAAGTACATCCACCATGGGACCATAAAGCTACCCCCCGCCCGCCCGCTTTGCGAGCGCCTCAAGATCATCTTCGAACAAATCCTCGCCTCTATCCGGGAATACGAACCGGAGTTTATGGCGGTTGAGGAGGTTTTTTTCGCAAAAAACGTCAAGAGCGCATTGACCCTCGGGCAGGCCCGGGGGGCAGTAATCCTGGCCGGGACAAACCTGGGGCTTTCCATTCACGAATATAGCGCATTGAGGATAAAACAATCCGTTGCCGGATATGGCAGAGCGGCCAAAGAGCAGGTGGCCGGAATGGTGCAGAAGCTTTTGAGTATCGACTCCATGATCGAACCCAATGCCGCAGACGCCCTGGCCGTCGCCGTCTGTCATATCAGCACACACTCCTCGAACATGCGATGGAAGATTCCGGACGGGTTATGATTGGTTTTCTGGAAGGAATGCTGCGGGCGAAAAGCCCCGATTACGTCATTGTGGATGTCCACGGGGTCGGGTATCATGTCCACGTTCCGTTGAGCACTTTCTGCGACTTGCCGGAGCTCGGGCAGCCCGTGGAACTAAACATCCACACGCATGTGCGCGAGGACGCCATTCAGCTTTACGGCTTTCGCACGATTGCCGAAAAGGAGATGTTCCTGCTACTGACAGGCGTCAACGGAGTTGGCCCAAAACTCGCCATGGTGGTCCTGTCCGGCATCAGCCCGGACGATTTGAGGCAGGTGGTTGTCCGGCAGGATTATCTGCGGCTGAAAAACATCCCCGGCGTAGGCAAAAAGATTGCCGACCGGATCGTACTGGAACTCAGGGATAAGGTCCAGGGCAAGACGAAGGAAAAGACGGGGCCGGACCAGTCCTTCCTGGAGGCCGGAAACGGCTTTCAGGATGCATTTTCCGCTCTTGTAAATCTTGGCTACCGCCCGGCGGAAGCCGAAAAGGCGCTCAAAACAGTACGGGAAGCCCTGGGGGAAAATCCACCCCTTAAAGATATTCTCAAAGGGGCACTGAAAGCCCTGGCATAGGCCCGAACGGGTCGTGGCCACTCTCGTTTCTTCACGTTTTTGTCAAGAGATTTGCGGCAAATGACAGACCGGGTAATCACACCACAAAAAAAAGAAGAGGACCTGCCCCTTGAGGGTAGCCTGCGGCCTCGCACCCTTGCCGAATACATTGGGCAGGAGAAGGTAAAGGAAAACCTCTCGGTCTTCATTGCTGCGGCCAAAGGACGGTCCGAACCTCTGGATCACGTGCTCTTCCACGGGTTTCCGGGGCTGGGGAAAACGTCGCTTGCCGCCGTTATCAGCAACGAATTGAACAGCAACCTGCGCAGCACCTCCGGGCCCGTAATCGAGAGGCCGGGAGACCTGGCCGCAATCCTCACCAACCTCGAAGCGGGCGACGTTCTTTTCATCGACGAAATCCACAGGTTAAACCACGTTGTCGAGGAAATTCTCTACCCGGCGATGGAGGATTTCAAGCTCGACATCATCATAGGCCAGGGCCCCTCGGCTCGGACCATAAAACTGGACCTGCCTCCCTTCACTCTTATCGGCGCCACCACCCGCGCGGGTCTGCTCTCTCCTCCCCTGCGCGACCGGTTCGGCGTTTCCCTGAGGCTCGAGTTCTACAACCCTTTCGAGTTAAAGAGCATCATTCTGCGTTCGGCAAAAATACTTGCAATCGCAGTCGACCAAGAGGGGGCATTCGAAATCGCACGGCGCTCGCGCGGCACCCCCAGGGTGGCCAACAGGCTTTTACGGCGCGTCCGCGACTATGCACAGGTGCGTGCCGATGGGACGATTTCGCTACAGGTCGCAGATGCTGCTCTGAAGATGCTCGACGTCGATGAAAAAGGGTTTGACGCGATGGACCGGAAAATCCTTAGCACTATCATTGACAAATACGATGGCGGGCCTGTCGGGATCGAAACCCTCGCAGCATCGGTTTCAGAGGAAAAAGACACCCTGGAGGACGTCTATGAGCCTTTTCTCATCATGGAAGGCTTCATAAACAAAACGCCCCGCGGCCGGATGGCCACCCGCCTGGCCTATGAACACCTGCACGTGCCGTATAATACGTGCAGCCGGCAATTGAGAATCGATCAGCAATAAAATCACGTGCAGGCCTGAGGAAGGCGAAGAATGCACGCGCAAAAAAGGACCCCTTCGTTTAACGTTCGAGGGTTGCGATTTTATCCGCAACCCTCGAATACATTGATCGACTGTTCCCGTCAGCTTAAGAAATCATCTTCAAAATACTTGGAAAAAGACCGTCCGCTTGTTTCGACGTCTTCGTATATTTCGTCTCTGTCATAAAACAGGCGGTTTTCCAGTCCGTCGGCTCCCGGGGGACCTTGCGCGAAGTCATCCGACTCCATGATCAGGTCATTGATTACGATTCGATCGACAATAGCTGAGAACCCCATCGAATCGGCAAGGACCTGGAGAACGAGTTCGTGCTCGACCTCGCCGGGAAGCGCACCATCCAGAAAAAGAACACCCTTCCTGAAGGAAATCTTGAGGTCCTCGGTTTCTATCCTCTCGTCGGTTTGCAGACGTTCATATATCAGATGCAATATCTGCTCATTTGTCAAACCCTGGTATTCATCCGGGATCTTC
>CAWGZP010000011.1:0-8883 GCA_963826655.1 uncultured delta proteobacterium | reverse complement strand
TTCGCCACCGCTCCGGGTTATCACCAAATCACCGCCGAAGCTGGATGGTTCAACCGCATGGAAGCTGCCGGATTGTTTTTTATTCGTTTTCAAGCGGACTTCTAAGGAGAATAAGCTGATTAGCTTTACCTCCACGGTGATTGGAGGTGGTATAGCGGGGATACTGTCTGCGCTCGATTTAGCCGATGCAGGTTATTACGTCTACCTGGTCGAAAGACAACCTTCGATCGGCGGGGTCCCGGTCGACGACAAAGGGGCGAAATACCTTTTCACAATCAACTCCAAAGAGCCTTTCTCCGAACCGGAGGACATCTGGTTATCGAACCCAGCGAGGCTGAACCCGGGCGGGAAGCATAAGAAAATACCCGCTTTCCATGCAAGGCCCCAGAATCACGTTGACGTGTGCATGGGGCTTTTCTATTTTAGGAACCAGGTGAATACGCGCCGCTTCCAGCGGCTGAATTCAAACTCAACTCGATGAGCACAGGCTCAACCGGTTATGGAGCAATATGAGCAGAAAGCAAATTGTGATCACAAAAGGCAAAGAAGACCTTTCCCTCACTCGTGAAGAATCCGATGAACTGCAAATGATCCTTGACCGTCTTGCCGTCCAGAACCCCGAGGGCCAGAGCTTCGACGGCTACCTGCAATCGCTTTTGAGTTCACTTTCAGGAAGACCGCTCCTGGCTGCCGCCCTTGTCGACAAGCTGAGCCGCAACCCGACCCTTACAGGCTTTCGCACCTGTCAGACTCTCGGCAAAGCCGTGGAGGACTCGCCCTATAAGAGAAGCCTGAAACAGGCAGCCTACCGTTTTTCACAAAAAGGCTTCACGGCAGAGAAGAGTTCCGCTCCGCAAAAAGTCGTCCTGATCCAAAATGAGGACAGGAAACCCGTTGCGCACCTGTTCCTGGTCCAGGGGACTATGTGGCTCGTTTCCACTCTCATTCCGGATGCCTCCCAGGGTGGTTATACCCTTGTAACCGCGTTTCTCGAAGACGATTTTGCCACCTTCAATGTGCGAGTGGCCGAAAGCAGTACTCAGAAGTTGTACAGAGAATATCTTCAGGTTCTCTCGACTCACTCCGTCAGGCTCAGAGGCTTTGAAATACCTCTCCGGCATGCGGCTCGGCTTTTTTTTGATATGCTGGATTTTCGGATCGCCAAAAGCTTAGATCTCGGCATTGAACGGGCCCGCGAGCTTTTTAAAAGATGGCATGAACCGGCCGCAAGGCCCTATGTCTACGAACTGATGCCTGAAATTGAGAATCCCGAGCAGAAGTTCGTTGAAATCCCAATCGAAGAATTACTGAAAGATATGGATCTCTCATGGCTTAGATTCGGCAAAGACGCGTTGTCGCCTTATCATGAGAAAATGAAGACTCTGGACAGCCCGATTCTCGTGGTTCCAAAGGAGATCCAGGCCGAGCGCAGCCTGGGTGTGCTTCAAGATGCGGCTGAAAGCCTTTGCGCGGGGACGAAGCGACACCTTTACACGAGGTTCTTCGAAGAGCAGGCGATGGCCTTCAAACTTTCGGGCTTGGAGGACAAGTCGCGGTGGGCATGGATCATTGCCGGTAACCTTGCGGGCCAATTATCAGTTGCGAAAAATCCCGCTGTGTCTCAAATGGTATTATATTCGATGCAATTTCACTGGCCCGACGATCTCCGGACTCCCAGGGAAACCGAGACGCCTCCGGAGCGCGAGCGCCGAACCGAATCGGGAATTATTCTCCCCTGAATCCAGAAATAAATCGACGGATCCGGACCGTGCCGGTCTACCGTCAGAGTGCAGCCAACACACTTAATCGACACGCATTAAATGGATATTTTGTAGACTGTCTACCCTATTTCTACCCCGTAATATCCACCTTGTGTTACAGCCGCTTTGTGATTATTACGTATTCATTAAAATCCCGCGACGGGTTAGAGGACATGGTCTGCTTATAAACAGCACCCATGTCCCGTGGAAACACCCTAAAGCACGGAAATCCGCAGGGTGGGCTAAACGGAGCGCAGCCCGCCAACTCTTTTCGAACCGCTGAGGAACTTTAGAGACCTTTTAATCTGCGTCTGTGTGAGTCATCTGAGGATAATTCATCAATTTCCTTAATTTTAAGGATCAGAAATCCCGTTGAACGAACAAGCAAAACCAAAAACCAGGTGCCTGCCTGTTTACGGTTATTCCTCCGTGCCGGTTTTCTTTTCTCTGTGTTCTCTAATGATCGACTGTAGCCCCGCAAAACGCATCGCAGGATCTTTAGAGTTGTCGAACGCCTTTGCGGTGAAGGCATGCTCCCGTTTGAAAAACTTCGTTTCGTGTTCGTGGACTGCGCAACTTCTTTAAAATGCAAAGGATACCGTATGAATCGAATGACTAAAGCATTGGCAACAGTCTGTCTCACTTTTGTCTGCTGCTGCGGGGCAACGTTGGCCTACGGTGATTGGAGCCAGGGTTGGACCCAGAATTACTTCCCCGAAGCCTTCGGCCCTTTTACCAAAATAGAGTTCTTCATCATGCCCGGCGCCCCCGCCGGTGTTTCGTTTGAAGCCGCTACATCGATCAAGACCTCCAAAGGTTGGACCAGCGTGCTTACCAACCCGGCGTATTCCGTATTGACCGGACCCAAGGCCACTACGGCTTTCATGACGACTTATTTTACCGGACCCACTACAGCCAAGTTCGATGTGGACTTTGTCCTCTGGGATGGGAACACGGTAGTCGAGCGGCAGGAATTCGACTGGCTCGGCGGCACCTGGAAGAACCCGCAGGGAGCACTTATAAAAAATGCGTCCGGGGGATACGACCCGGGCGAATATAACCGCTCTTCTTCAGGCTCTGTGGTTCCGGTTCCGTCTGCCGTGTTGCTCCTCTTGCCGGCATGCTTTGGAATTTTACTTCTTCGAAAATGCGCCAGAGAAGTGTGACTGTGACGCGCTTTTAGATTCTCGAAGGCGCTCACCGCCGGGCACAGAGACAAGAAAACGGGCTTAAGGAGAAAACCGGAAACAGGCAGGCGCTTGGCTTTCGGTAAGGAGTTGTCCGCGGATGAAACAGACGGAGGGCGTAGATAGACGGCAGATTAAAGTTCCCTAAATTTTCCCTGCGTCATTTCCCTTTGCGCATAATCTCCTGAAATTGGAAATTTGTTCGGGATTGCCAATGACAACTATCACCGTTTGCGGCTTGAGGATTTCGTCCGGGGAGGGATTGTAGGTAAATTCGCAATCTTCGCAGTGCTTTACGGAAATGGGTATCAGTCCCGTCGTGCGCTGAATGTCGAGTTCCATAAGTGAATGCCCGATCCACGGCGATCTTTCGCCGACCGTAACTTCCTCCACCCGGACCGCACGGTCGTTGCCTCTGAGCATCCGGTCGAGGAATGAAACGACATGAGGGCGAATCATCTCGCTGGCCATACGCAAGCCACCGATAAAAGAAGGATTTACGACGTAATTTGCCCCGGCCCTGTAGAACTTGTCGGCCAGGTTGTTTTGGTTGCATCGCGCCACGATTTTGATGTTCGAGTTGATGTACCGGGCCTGGACTGTGATCAGAAGGTTTTGACCGTCTTCCCCCAACACCGCCAGAATACCCGCGGCCCGCTCAATGCCGGCGCGAAGTAGCACCTCTTCCTCGGTTGCATCACCCTGGATGAAGTGGTGATCGTCGATCTGCTTGCCGATCCATTCGATGCGTTCTGGTTTTATTTCGATATAGACGCAGGAGCGGCCCGAGGTTTTCAGCTCACGCAACACGTTGACGCCAGTATGGCCGCCCCCGCAGACAATGAAATGATCTTTGAGCGCGGCGATGCGCTGTCCCATTTTACGCTCCCTCAATATACGGGAAAATTTTCTTTCTACCACAAACCCCGTGATCGTCGATACGGCATAAAGAGCTACGCCCATCCCCGCCCACATCAGGACTATGGCTACAACACGGCCGTTTGTACCGAAGTCTTCCAGTATCTCGCCATATCCGACCGTAGTCAGAGTAATGCTCGTCATGTAAGCGCAATCAAAGATGCCCCATTTGCCATTGCCGACGATGTAAAATCCAACCGTACCAAACAGGAACACCAAAAGCAGCAGCAGAGCCGGGAAAACCAGTTGCTGCAGGAATGCGTGATCCGGAGCATGTTTTGAGGCCGTGGAATGTGAACGCACAGATTTGGCCATGCGGTCTTTGTGCATCTCCTCTTTTAGATTCGGCCCGCCAAAGAAAATGGCTAAAAACCGGGCGAAAGTATCGCGTTTAACTCTATCGTCGAAACGGCTTTGGTTCCCAAAATGCTTTTGCCCGCAATTATTCAGCAAAAAGGTGCTTATGTCCAGATCTGCTAGCGGCTCTCCAGCAATTCGGGACAATTTAGCACTCGTCTTGTCAAAGTGCTAACAAACCGCTTGTTAACCTCCGCTCCCATGCTTATTTTAGGGTAGCTTCTAAACCTTCGGACGTGTCGGCTGCTTCGCATGCGAGCTAATCCCCGGGGGACCGGCCACAATGACCGGGCATGTTTTTACTAGGGAGGGATTCAATGGCTAAAGCTGTAGGTATAGATTTAGGCACCACCAACTCGGTTGTGGCGGTCTGGGAAGAAGGCAAGGCCACAGTTATTCCCAATGCCGAGGGATCGCGCCTGACCCCATCGGTAGTAGCTTCAACGGAGGACGGCCAGTGGCTCGTCGGCCAGATTGCAAGACGCCAGGCGATACTCAATCCGACAGCTACGATATACTCTGCAAAAAGGTTCATAGGCCGCAAGTGGGGCGAAGTGGACGAAGAATCCAGGATGGTATCGTACAAAGTTGTGAAGGGACCGAATGACGCCGTGCGCTTCGATATTCGAGGTAAACTCGTCTCGCCCGAGGAGATCTCCGCCCAGGTGCTGCGGAAACTCGTGGACGATGCTTCAAAATATCTTGGAGAGAAAGTGAAGGAAGCGGTCATAACCTGCCCCGCCTATTTCAACGACGCACAGCGTCAGGCCACGAAAAACGCAGGGGAGATCGCGGGCCTGAAAGTGCTGCGGGTCATAAACGAACCCACCGCCGCGGCACTCGCTTATGGGCTTGAAAAAAAGAAAAACGAAACCATCCTGGTGTTTGACCTGGGCGGTGGCACCTTCGATGTGTCGATCCTCGACGTCGGGGACGGAGTGGCCGAGGTCCGCTCCACTTCTGGCGACACACACCTTGGCGGCGATGATTTCGATAAACGCATCGTGGACCACATTGCGGAGGAGTTCCGCAAAGACAATGGGATAGACCTGCGAAACGACCGCCAGGCGCTCCAGCGGCTCTACGAAGCGGCGGAAAAAGCCAAAATAGAACTCTCGAGCACATCTGAAACTCAAATTAATCTTCCTTTCATTACGGCTGATGCTAACGGGCCTAAGCACCTGGTCAGCAAGCTTACGCGCTCGAAATTCGAGGATTTGACCCATGACCTCGTGCAGCGCTGCATGGGACCTTTGCAGCAAGCTCTTTCCGACGCACGGCTCGGCGAGAAGGACCTTGATGAGATCATCCTGGTGGGCGGATCGACCCGCATCCCGGCGGTACAGCAACTCGTCAGGAAGCTTACGGGCGGCAAAGAGCCGAACATGAGCGTCAATCCCGACGAAGTTGTGGCCGTCGGCGCCGCCGTGCAGGCTGCGGTGCTCAAGGGCGAGGTCGAAGATGTCGTCCTTCTCGATGTTACCCCTCTTTCACTGGGGGTTGAAACGCTCGGTGGAGTCATGACCAGGCTGATCGAGAGGAACACGACGATCCCTGTCAGGCGTGAAGAGATCTTTTCGACCGCTGAGGATAGTCAGTCCGCAGTCGATATCGTGGTGCTCCAGGGAGAGCGTGAGATGGCCAGGGATAATCGCGTACTTGGAAGGTTTCGTCTCGAAGGAATCCGTCCGGCGCCCCGTGGAGCGCCGCAGGTCAAGGTAACCTTCGATATTGACGCAAACGGGATTCTTAGTGTAACCGCCCGAGACCAGGAAACCGGAAAAGAGCAGGCCGTGACGATTTCCGAATCCACCAACCTCGCCCGGCAGGACATTGAGAAAATGATCTCTGAGGCCGAGGCCCACGCCGCTGAGGACAAGCTCCGCCGCGAAACGATCGAAGCTCGCAACATGGCCGACAGCCAAGCTTATCAGCTTGAGCGCACCCTGCGAGAACTCGGCGGCAGGGTGCCGGTAAACGAAAAAGCCAGGTCGGAGACCCTCATCGAGGAGGCCAGGAAGGCCGTCAAGGATGAGAGCACTACCAAAGAGCGCTTTCAGCAGCTTGCAAGCGATCTTCAGCAGGCATCTCAGATGATCGCAACCGCTGCTTATCAGCAGGCCGGGACGACTGCGGGCGAACATGGACCGGAGACAGACCACCGCGACGATTATAGGCCGCCCCCCGGTAGTGGCGGCAGTGATGTAATCGACGCCGAGTTTACCGAGCAATGACAGCCTGGTGGACTGCGATGATTGGGCTTGCAATTCGACCGGATTGATGATCCAACATTTCTCTGAAATTTAGTCTATCTTGGAAGAGTGCAGGTTATCTGCCGGGTATACGTTCTTACCTGTACCCGGCAGACGACGGCCATTTGTGCTTCAACGTATGCTCAAGGGGATGTGATATTACTTTATGGCTGTTAAATTCAGAGACTACTACGAAATACTTGGAGTTCAAAGGTCGGCCGGTCAGGACGTTATTCAGCGGGCATACAGGAAGCTTGCGCGCAAATACCATCCGGATGTCAGCAAAGCAGCCAATGCGGAAGACAAATTCAAGGAAATAAACGAGGCTTATGAAGTTCTCAAAGACCCCGAGAAAAGAAAGATGTACGACCAGTTGGGACCGAACTGGAGATCGGGACAGGATTTCAAGCCTCCCCCGGGATGGGAGACCCAATATGATTTTGGCAGGGGCGGCGCCCAAAATGCGGAGTTTCAATGGGGTGGGCCCGGGGCGTTCAGTGATTTTTTCGAAGCCATGTTTGGCGGCAGGGGTTTCAAGCAGGCTCAGGGCGGCGGCGCGCACGCAAGTTTCGAGCGAGGGCCGGTCTGGCGCCAGGCAGGCGCCGACCAGGAGACCACGATTCGCATATCCCTTGAAGAGGCCTTTCGTGGCGGAATCAAACCCATCGTCCTGCAGAGCCAGGTGATAAATTCGAAAGGTCAACTCGAACTCCAGGAAAAACGCTACGATGTGAAAATCCCGCCAGGCATTCTGCCCGGCAAAAAGATCCGCCTCTCCGGCCAGGGTGAGCAGGGTACGGGCGGCGGCCCTGGAGGCGATCTATATCTAAAAGTGGAGCTTGAACCACACCCGGTTTTTAAGCTCAAGGGGCGCGATCTCTACATGGATGTGCCGATTGCCCCATGGGAAGCCGTTCTTGGCTCTGAAGTCCGGGTCAACACGCTTTCCGGCAATATAGACCTGAAAATTCCTGCCGGTACCCAGAGTGGGCAAAAACTGCGGTTGCGTGGCAAAGGAATGCCGGATCCCAAAGGCGCTCCCGGTGATCTCTACGCGACAGTGGTTGTGAAAGTGCCGATACATCCTTCGGATGAGGAGCGGCGATTGTTTGAAGAGTTGAAAGAAAGCTCCGATTTTAACCCGCGAGGATAGCCTAGGGGGAACTGAGCTGCCGTGAGTGAAAAACATTTTTTCATGCTTCGAGTAAAAACCGAAAGAGAATTTTCCGGTTTCTATACTCTTTCAGAGGTCGCGTACAGGGCAGGACTGCACCCTGAGTTAATCGACAGATTTATGCGCCTCGGTCTGATAGAGTTTTCCGGGAGCACGGCTGAGGGAGAGCATCTCTTCGACCCGGAAGTAATCCCGCTTATCAGACGCATTCTCAGGCTGCGAAACGAACTCGGGGTCAATTACGCAGGTATCGGGGTGATCCTTGAGCTTATGACCAGGCTTGAGGACCTGGAGGCCCGGCTCCGCGAACTTGAAGGCGAGTAAAGCACCTCTTGCGGGAAGGATTTTCGCTCTATGGATATGAACAAATTCACTACCAAGTCCCAGGAGGCCTTGCAGGCCGCAGAAACTAAAGCAACCCGCTTTGGCCACATGGAGGTTGACGGTGAACATCTTCTGCTGGCAATGCTGGAACAGCAGGACGGGCTTACCTCAAAGCTTTTTCAGAAAATGGACGTCCCTGTGGACAGAATGCGGGAGCGGCTGGACGAGGAACTCAACAAAAAGCCTCGCGTCAGCGGTCCTGGGGTCGAACAAAACAAGATATATATAACCAACCGTTTGAACAGGCTGCTTGCCGATGCCCAGGAACAGGCCCAAAGGCTCAAGGATGAATACGTCTCGGCCGAACACATCCTGCTCGCTTTTTTACAGGAAGGAGCGAGCAGCCCGGCAGGCCGCGTGCTCCAGGAATTTGGCGTCACAAGGGATTCGCTTCTAAAGACACTTACCTCGATTCGCGGAAGCCAGCGGGTAACCAGC
The DNA here is from genome assembly GCA_963826655.1 of uncultured delta proteobacterium. Classification (GTDB taxonomy): domain Bacteria; phylum Desulfobacterota; class Syntrophobacteria; order Syntrophobacterales; family Syntrophobacteraceae; genus SbD1. The sequence goes on along the minus strand of CAWGZP010000011.1, from coordinate 413 downwards.
GCCACTCCCGAGTCCGCCTATGAGGCCCTCCAAAAATACGGGCGCGATCTTGTCGAGGAGGCCAGACGCCAGAAACTCGATCCGGTCATTGGCCGAGACTCTGAAATACGCCGGGTGATCCTTATTCTCAGCCGAAAGACAAAGAACAACCCGGTTCTCATCGGCGAGCCCGGCGTGGGCAAAACGGCCATAGTGGAGGGCCTGGCTCACCGGATTGTAAGGGGGGACGTTCCTGAAGGTCTGAAGAATAAGACCATTTTCTCACTGGACATGGGGTCCCTGATTGCAGGCGCCAAGTATCGGGGTGAATTTGAGGAAAGGCTTAAAGCAGTCCTTACGGAGATAAAGGAAGCCCAGGGCAGGATTCTGCTCTTTATCGACGAACTGCATACCATAGTCGGCGCCGGGCGCAC
>CAWGZP010000010.1:0-51862 GCA_963826655.1 uncultured delta proteobacterium | reverse complement strand
TCTGCAGCGATATGCTTACGGAATCCCGGATGCAGCCATGGCGGGAAGAGGCCATAAAGCGCGGCTACGCTTCTTCGGCCGCACTTCCGCTGAGGGTCGGCGGGCAAACGTTGGGGGCACTTACAATCTATTCGAAAGAGCCGGCTCCCTTTTCAAGCGGCGAGGTGAAATTGCTTGCCGAGTTAGCCGACGACCTCGCTTACGGGATCACTTTTCTGGGATTGCGGCTTGCCCACCAGCAGGCCGAGCATGATTTGCGGGAGAACCGGACGAAGCTTGAGACGGCCCTGGCCAGCATGACCGACGCTGTGTTCATTTCCGACGCTGAGGGCCGATTCATCAACTTCAACGACGCCTTCGCGACGTTCTACAGGTTCGGCAGCAAGGACGAGTGCTCCAGGACCTTCGCCGAGTACCCTGATATTTTGGACGCGTTTATGGCCGACGGGCAATTGGCGCCCCCTGATCAATGGGCTGTGCCCAGGGCGCTTCGGGGCGAGACGGCCACGAATGCCGAATACACCCTGCGCCGCAAAGATACGGGCGAAACCTGGGTAGGAAGTTACAGTTTCGGTCCCATTCGGGACCGGGAGGGCAGTGTCGTCGGGTCGGTGGTTGCCGCTCGCGATATCACCGAACACAAGCGGATCGAGGAAGAGCTGCGAAGATCGCGTGATGAGCTTGAATTGCGTGTGCGGGAACGCACCGCCGAACTCGTCAGAGCAAACGAGCATTTGCAAAAACAAGCCGCACTTCTCGATTTAGCGCACGATGCTATTTTTGTAGTGGATTCCGCCGACGTGGTCACTTTCTGGAACGAAGGGGCGGAAGATCTGTATGGATTCACCAGGGAGCAGGCTTTGGGAAATGTTGCCTATGAACTCCTGCGGACAAGGTTTCCCGAGTCCCTCGAACAGGTCGTGAACCAGGTTGTCGATAAGGGCCGGTGGGCCGGAGAGTTGAGGCACACCACTTCAAGGGGCGAAGTATTAGTCGTCGAGAGCCGGTGGGCCGTGCGTCGGGGAGAGGATGGCAATCCGACAGGATTTCTCGTGGTCAACCGTGATGTTACGGCCAAAAAAATCGCCGAAGAAGCCCTGACATCGAATATGGCTCGACTTGAGCTGGTAAATGCCGAGCTTCAGGACTTTGCGTTTGTTGCCGCTCACGATCTCCAGGAACCTTTGCGCAAGATACAGACTTTTTGCGACATGGCCAGGAAGAGATGTGCCAACGTTCTGGATAGCTCCAGCCAGGGCTACCTGGATCGAGTCGTCGATTCGGCAGGCCGTATGCGCCAGCTGTTGCGTGACTTGCTCGAATTTTCCCGGATAGCTACGAGGCCCGAGCCGTTAAAAAAAATAGACCTCGTCAAAATAGTGCGGGAGGCTGCGGGTGTCTTCGAAGCATCGGTCAAAGAAACCGGTTGCAAAATCGATATTGAAAACATTCCTGCCATCGAGGCTGATGAAACACAGATGTTAGGGCTTTTCCAGAACCTGATTGGTAATGCTTTGAAATTCCGCGGCTGCGGGACTCCTCACATCGAGATTTATGGGAAGCTTGACAGGCATGAGATCTGTGAGCTTTTTGTAAAAGATAACGGCATCGGGTTCGAGCCCAAGTTTGCCGAGCTTATTTTTAAGCCGTTTCAGAGACTGCATGGTCGAAGCGAATATGACGGAACCGGAATGGGGCTTGCCATATGCCGCAAAATCGTCGAGCGCCACGGGGGAAGCATCAGGGCCGAGAGCGAGCCCGGGAAAGGATCTACGTTCATAATCAGGCTGCCCGCAAGGCGAAGCCGGTGGGAGGGTGTATAGCAGGAAGCGAGGACCGGGAAGCCGGAAGGAATCCTGCGCCTGCGCGTCCAGCCCAAGCTAAACCGGCAACTTACGAAGGCCGCGGAAAAAATTTGGGGATCGAATGATTTTCCTCCCCGCTTCCTCAATTTTAATGAGAGCGCTTGCCGTCAGTCGGCTGGGGTAGGGGATTGAAAGCCGCAGGACTATCTATCCGCAGATGACGCAGATAGCGCAGATGAAAGAATTAGTTAAAACAGTATCTTATATTACGTCCCTTCGGGACACCCTGAAACCACGAAAAGACGCAGCTAATCACCCCCCTTTGTAAAGGGGGGCAAGGGGGGATTTTGCACCTCGCTTGAGGAACTTTTCGAGACAGATCTGTCACGTCCCTTCCGGATTCACCCAGAAACTACGGAAAGGTCCGTAGGATGGGTGGAGCGGTAGCGCAACCCATCAAATCTTTTCGTAACAGTGTCTCACGTCCCCCCCGGGACACCCTGAAACCATGAAAAGACGTGGCAATCACCCCCCTTTTGTAAAGGGGGGCGGGGGGGATTTTGCACCTCGCGAGGAACTTTTCGTAACAGTATCTCACATCCCCTCGGGACACCCTGAAACCATGAAAAGACGTAACAATCACCCCCCTTTTGTAAAGGGGGGCAGGGGGGATTGCACACTTCGCGAGGAACTTTTCGTAACAGACAGACAGAAAAAGCACCTGTCCCCGATAGGGTACAAGAAAATCTCGACAAAATATCAACTATTCGGAGAGTGGAGAAAATGCGGAGATTTTAATCTGCGTTTATCTGCGACATCTACCGGATAATCCCTCAATCCCTCAATCCCTCAATCCCTCAATCCCTTCAATCCCTCAATCCCTCAATTTTTCGGTATTGACACGAATGATTAGCAGTCTTACCTTGTGGCTGCTAATTGCCCTGCATAGCTTACCGCTTTATAAGGAGGTTTAAGATGGCCATTTTTAGGTACCCAAACTTGCGTTGGCCGGATTTCTCGGGCGCGCTCGACGATTTTGAGAGAGCTCGAAGGCAGATGGATCGGCTTCTTTCGGTTTTCAGCAGCGCAGGTCCAAATCCGTCAGTTTCAGGCGTATTCCCACCGCTTGTTGTAACCGAGGACGGGGACATGATTTACGTTGAATCGGAGATCCCGGGAATCAGGGCGGAGGACCTGGACATTTCGGTTGTGGGCAGGACGCTTACGTTGAGCGGAGAGCGTAAGCCCGAGGAGACGCAAGACGTTAATTATCACCGCAGGGAGCGCAAGTGGGGAAATTTTCGAAAGGCGCTCACACTGCCCGAAGACGTGAATGCCGATGCTATCCGGGCCGAATGTAAAAACGGTGTGCTCAAGATCGCGTTGCCCAAGGCCGAGCACATTAAACCGCGCAAGATCACCATCAAGAGCGAATAAACAGCGGTTGGAAGGAGGGAAATTATATCATGGCAGATAATGATTTGCAGGTTGAGGAGAAAAAGGAGGTTCAGGCGGCCGGCGAAAGCACCCGCGACGTCCCGGTATTTGTCCCGCCCGTGGACATATATGAATCCGAAAACGCCCTGACACTTCTTGCCGACATGCCTGGCGTACCGATCGACAACATCGACATTGACCTGGACTCCGATCAGCTCACTATCCGTGGAAAAGTAACCGAGACGGAGGAGAGCGGAAAGGTCATCTTCAGGGAATATGCGGCGGGCGATTACTACAGGCAGTTCACGCTTTCCAGCGACATCGACCGCGAAAAGATCCAGGCATCGATGAAGGACGGCGTGCTCAAGCTGGTGCTTCCGAAGGCCGAGGCTGCCAAGCCGAGAAAAATAGCCGTACAGTCTTAAATAAAACCCCCACCCCGGGAGACAAGGTGACGCGGAGACGCGGTGACAAAACCCTCTCCGCGTCACCCCTGAATTAACAGTTGCGGCTTTGCGTGTGACTACTGAAGCACGGCAATAAGCTCCTGCTTGAGGAAGCTCTTGTCTTGCTCGGACAGAATGGCTGCCGGTTGTGTCTTGCCGGTAAAGCGGCCTTCGATTCTTTGGGCCAGATGGACCAGGAAATCGTCAACGCCGATTTTTTTTGCCGGTGTTTCCGGAGTAACTGCGTGTAAATCCGCCCCTTGCAGCTCTTCTATTGCCTCGGCCTTGAAGTCGTTCAAGTCCTTTGGCTTCTTTTTCCATCTGGGAAACAGGCTCGGGTTGGTCAGGCTCCACGGCGGGGGCTCCAAGGGTCTGAAAGGCCGTGTAAATCCCGGCATATTCGGCGGCACTCACGGGATTGCCGGAAAATTCGGCAAACTCCGAAAGCATCTTGAAGATAATCGCGTTTTTTCGAATATCCTCCATTACTTCCACCAGAATGCCTTCGGATTGGTCGGCCTCGCCCATTTCCATGAGCGCCCATCCGAGCAGGGTACGCGACCTCAGGTGTCCGGGATGGTAAACAAGGCCTTCTTTGCAAATTTGAGCGACTTGTTCCCATTCGCCGGTGGCGCACAATTCTTCGGCAAGAAGGGTGAAAACCAGCGATCTGGGATCCAGTTTCAGCATTTCCCTGTATGTTTCGATCCTGCTCTCCGCCGAACCCGTCATTTTCCCCTCCATCTGAAAAAACCGATAATAAACTCCCCGAAGCCATTAACTTGATAATCTTGTAGAAAAACAATCGAGACTTTCATCCCCTGCAAAGTCTTTGCTGCGTTCCCCCGGCATCAAGCTGGCAATATATCAAGGCTGCGGGCCGGCTGCATCAAAAAACCGTTTCGTCTCGCATTAGTCCGATGAAGAGTTCTCTATTTCTGACGCCTGTTCGGCGTGTGCGAAAGAAACCTTGCTGATCACAATAAATGCCGCACTCCCGAGAAGCACTTGCAGGGGGTATGACCAGAGACTTCCCTGCGGCAGAATCGCCGGGAGCAGGGCAATGGCTACTGCAGGTGGAAAAGGTAATTGCAGGGCGTGAAAGGCTAGAAAAACGGTTGCTGTCGACAGGCCGGCGAAAATCCAGAGTGGCCAGTGCAGAACGGTATTGATGAGCGCAAGCCACAACACACCATTTAAGGCTGCAAAAACCAGCAAGCCCAGAATCTTTCCAGCCCTGTCCAACAAAGTTCCACCAGGTTTTGACAATTCCACAAACGCGACCAGCAGGGGAGGGGCTACCATGAACAGGTTGCCAGAGCCAACGGCAATGGCCGAAACAAACACGACCCCCGCCAGCAGCTTGCTCAATTGCAACCACCCGGACAGCGCCCCATTGCCCTCCGCTGTGTTCGGAATAGGTTCCATGAGAAGACCACCATTATATTTCCGTGAATCTGAACGATCCAAAACATAGCGGCCAAGGGCAATGATCCCTGTAAGGACGCACACGGACAGCGGGTAGCACCAACTTTCAGAACGTGTGATAACAGCAAGGACCGCTGCGGAGATAGATGGCAATACATTGGATCGAAACAGTTTCAATTGCAGAATCACCAGGCAGAATGCCCCCGTTAACATAAAAAAAGGCGCATAGGGGAAAAAGCGAACTATTAGCGTCCCTGTCAAGGCCGCGAGGGTTGGAGACAGCCAGAAATCAAAAATCGAGCTCTTCCAGGGCGACATTTTCATAACCCACGCGCCAAGGGCAAGTGCCGCAATTTCAGGGAAGATGATTTCCCTCTGCCTCGTATACTCTGCAACTGCGAACATCGCTAAAATCAGGAGGAGAGCCGGAAATGCAATAGTTTTCCTCACCTTTTCGCTCCGGTGTCAATTTCTCAGCTACTACACCCAAGTGCATATCACATATAGTGCTTTCCTGTGCCCTTTATTATTGTTTTGAATCTTTTCTGAAAAGCGTGAATGAGAGAAAGAAGGCGCTAACCGTCAGGAAATCATCCACAACCCGAGCACGAACAACTCCCCAATGGCGAATAGCGTCCCAAAGATCATCTTGTTGCGTCGGGCCAACCAAAGCGGCAGATAGATGTCAAAGTTATCCGCGCGTTCCTCTGTGTAGCGGCTTGCCAGGCCGGTCAACGGGCAACGGCCCCGGTTCACCGCGAGGGCCGCGCACTCGATCAGCACCAGCGCGGTCAGGACGCCCGCCCACCCAAACCGATGACGCGCACCGGCAAAGGGAATCACCACGATGCATCCGGCAAAGAAGAACCAAATCGCCGTATGCAGAAGCTTTATCCCGATCAGGATAAATGTTTGTTCGGATTGGCGCTTCAAGGGAAATCCCAGTCTAAAATATTGGCTAAAACCAAACAGACGTACGGGCCTCGAAGATCGCGCAGACATCCGGGAAAGCGATGCCGTGCTTTTCAAGATTCCAGTGTGACGTCCCTTAAGTTCTACGATAGCAAATTGAGGCCATGAACCGCCCCATTCAAAGCTCATAAATTATGCATACAGCTTATGTCCAATTTCAAGCCCCTCTTGTCGCCAACTTCGACGTGTTGAATCTACACAAGATTTTGCCTTCAATCCTCGGTTAGAATCCCTATTTGGGATTATCTAAGACGAGGATGGTAGTCACCGCTTTAAAGATCATATTGCTCTGGGCGAGAGCAAGTCTTCCAGCCCTATGCGCCGGAACATTTCCGCCCGAACACGATCGGCAACGCCGTTGACGATTAATGCTGCGAAGGTAATTGGTGCTCAAGCAAAGCCGCCATTGGCGCGGAATACCTGGGCGTTGACCCAGCCGCCGTCCGGCCCGGCAAGGAACGAGATAACGCAGGCAATGTCTTCGGGTTGCCCCAAACGTTCCAGCGGAGCCATTTTGCTGATCTGCGCGATCTGCTCTTCGGTCTTGTCGCCGAGGAACAATTCGGTGGCGACAGGGCCGGGAGCCACGGCATTCACAGTTATCTTCTTGCCGCGCATCTCATTGGCCAGAACATGAACCAGACCTTCGACTCCAGCTTTGGAGGCGATGTATGCGCCATAGGTGGGGAAAGACTTCGCCAATACGCTGCTGGAGAAGGCAATGATGCGCCCGCCTTCGGCAACGTGTTTTGCGGCTTGCGCCATAACAAGGAAAGTGCCGCGCAGATTGGTGGCGATTACCCGGTCAAACAACGCGGTGTCATTCTTGACGACGGGCGACAGCGGCATAATGCCCGCATTGTTCACGACGACATCGATACGTCCGAAACTTTGCAGGGTTTTCTCAAAGAGTTTAGCAACATCGGCTTCATTCGCTACATCGCCCTGAATAGCCAGAGCCTGACCGCCTGCCGCCTTGATCTCATTGACGGTTTCCTCGGCCTTGGCTGTGTTACTGGCACAGTTAACGATGACTGCGAAACCGTCCGCTGCCAGTCTTTTGGCAACGGCGCGGCCAATACCGCGTGAAGCTCCGGTTACGATTGCTGTTTTGGTCATGATGCTCTCCACCCTTGGGTTGGTTGATGAGACAGAATTGATCGGCCCCCATTGAGCGGTCCGGGTGCAATGTTAGTTCATTGTGGCCCCCTGTAAGCACAACCCGTGAGGGGGCATAATGGAACGGAAATTAGACAATTTGCAACACTGTACGCCCAGTTTCGCCCATTGTTTTTACTGCCTTTTTTTACTCGTTGGCAATATCCCGCAGAAAGCAGCGGTCGCGGGCCGCGTTGCGGCTGCCCTTGATCGCGGAAAGTAATTTGTCCACCTCGAAGAGCGCAGGTTTAAGCAACCTTCGGCGTCAGGCGCTCGACAACAATGCCGGCAGCCCGCGCGCGTATCTTTGCAAGGTCATAATTCATCTGCATTCGGAGCCACGTATCCGCCGTACTGCCGAACGCTTTTTCAAAGCGGATCGCCATTTCCGGCGTGATGCTGCTACGCGCGGCAATGACGTTGTGAAGCTGCTGGCGCGTGATGCCGAGTCCTTTCGCTGCTTCCGCAACGCTTAAGCCAAGATCGTCAAGGCAAGCTTTGACGAGTTCGCCCGGATGTGCAGGATTTTTCATCTCCATGTCTTTACCTCCTTCAATGGTAATCGACAAAATCCGCGTCGAACGCGTCTCCATCTTCAAACCGGAAAATGATCCGCCAGTTCGCGCGAACAGTCACCGAGAAAAAGCCTTTGAACTCTCCTTTGAGGCTGTGCAAGCGGAAGGTCGGCACGTTCATGCCTGAAGAACGCCGCAGTTTTGAAAGTTTTTAAAGTTTGGTATCCTCAAACGGATTGCACATCGTTATTTTGGAACACTGGACGAAACAACAAATTGTCCAGTTTTTGCGTTGTCCACATTGTAAGGCAGCGGGAAAAACCGCGCTCTGAATCAAGGCTTCTACAGCACATCAAAGTTGGTAGGGCAGGGAGCCAGGCCCGACGATGTCGGCAATAATCTTTCAACGTCTCACGGCGAAAGTCTCTCACTCCACCCGCACCAGGGGGAATGCGCGTTTTCCCGGCGCAGTTTCAGGCATTGCCAGGGCCAGCAGGACCAAGGCCAGCAGGGCCGCGCCGCCCAAGGTGAAAAATGTGGCCCGGTACCCGAAATTGTCTACGATAACCCCGGCGGCCAGACCACTTAGGGACGCGCCGATGCCTTGCATTGTCGTTATTGCACCCAGCGCGAGGTTGTAGCGTCCCGTGCCGCGCATTATGTCGGCGACCGCCAGCGGCATCAGCACACCATAAATGCCCGCGCCTATGCCGTCCAGCAACTGGACTGAAATCAGCCAGGCGCTGTTGTCGGAGAATGTGTAGAGAACGGCCCTGACCGGCAGGATGACGAAACCGGCGATAAAAACAGGCTTGCGGCCAAAACGTTCGGCGGCGAGGCCTGTCAGCAGGGCTATCGGCAGCATGACGAGTTGTGCGGCCACGATGCAGGAAGACATCATTGCGGTGGCCAATCCGGGGTTCGCGGCTGCCAGCTTTTGTCCGACCAGGGGAAGTAAGGGTGCGTTGGCGAAATGAAAGAGCATCACGCACAAGCCGAGTACGCACAGTGGTCGACTTTTGAACAGAATGCCCCACCCCGGCGAGACAGCCGGGATAGTGCCCGCCGGGACTTGACCGTCGCGCCCGCTCGTGATCGATGACTCCGGCCGGGATGGACAGCACTGCGAGGGCGGCCAGAACAGCGAACACGGGCACGAGAAAAAAAACCGCGCGCTGCGAAAAGGCATATCCTACAGCCCCCGCCGCCAGGGCGATGGCCACGTTACCCGCATGGTCCCAAGCCGCATTTCGGCCCATGCGGCGGGCAAGCAGATTTTGAGCGTAAAGGCCCAGGGTCAGGGATGCCACGGCCGGGCCGAAAACGTCGCCCACCAACGCGATGAGGCTGTTGGCGATGAACACCGGCCAGAACCTCGGCATTACGGCAATGGCCACTGCCCCTGCCGCGAGTACGGCAAGCGCCAGAACGATGACGCCACGCTTGGAGCGCGTTTCGTCGATGGCCGCGCCGATGGGGGTCTGCGCGGCCAGGCCGAGTAGACTGCTGACCGTGGTGACCAGGCCGACCAGGGACTGGCTCCAGTGCTGCTGCGTAACCAGAAAGACGTTCAAAAAAGGTCCGAGAGCGCCGCGCACGTCAGCCAGCAGGAAGTTCGTCGCGTCCAGGGACCGGGAATGGAAGCGGGCTTTTTGCCCTGTCTGTTTCAGAGACATAGCCACAAAGTGCCCATCACGCTCAATTGTCCGGTTTTGTGGTCTTAAAGTCTTTCAGGTATTGGTGAAGTCTACTGTCCACGCTGATTGGAGCGTCAATACGTTACCTCTTTTGAAACTACAACTTCATCCAGACTGTTGCCTTGGAAAGCCCCTCTGATGAAGATAATGGTATCCCGGAAATCCGCACCTGGAATTTCCCTGCGCTCATCCTCGGTTAAGGCTTCATGACCCGGTGCCGGACGTGTTGCACTTTTGCTCCCTACTGGGCGGTTCCCGTCGCTATACAGCTGACGAATAACCACGAGGGAGGGGAATTAATACCCAAGACATCCTGGCAAACGGCGTACCAACCCACCTCGAAATTGGGGCTGCTGACGTTGAGATAGGTTAGGACTCCGCATTGGGCACCTCCGCCCGTCGGAAAATCAAAAGCGCCACTGGAGTCGTTGGAGTTGCAGTCGCAGCTGTATTGATTCTGGCACGTATTTATGTACATATTTCCAGGCGCAGCGAGCCACGCCTGGACCGAAGCCGGGTTCCCTGCCGGCCCTGTTGCGCCGGTTGGCCCTGCCGGTCCCTGCGACCCGATTGCCCCTGTTTGCCCGATTGGTCCCGGTGGTCCAACAGCGCCCGTCGCCCCCGTGTCACCCTTGGGTCCAGTCGGACCGACGGATGTCGGATTCACGGCGAACAGCGCGTAAGGGGCCCCCGTAAAGGGGTCACGTCTGGCCATCACTTTCGTTCCCCCCCTGATCGTTTATGTATGAGACCTCCAGCCACATTTGAGGAGCCAGGTCCTGCAAACTGAGCGCATTGGTGTCGCCAATGTTTGTGGGTATAAGTCTTGTGCGCGGAGTCACATCGATTTGTTTTGTCTCGGACCATAGCAGTTTGCCGTCCTTGGGGGCATCATAGAGGCTAAAAGTAAAGGTCATGCTCGCAGCTGAACTTGTAATCGCCTCGGAAAGGCTTCTCTCGTAATAAATCGTGTTTGGCGCGCCGCTGTCTGCCCATGATGCGGCACTTACGAATAAGAAAATGAACAAACCTGACAATGCTAATGCCTTTTTCATCTATTCCCCCCTAAAGTCAAGATCGTGCCGTTGATTTGTAGATCGTGGTCCACTGGAGATAATTATTATCATCGGATTATTAGTATCCGGTTTAATATGGTTTTGCTATTCTTTGACGAGTGGGATGGCATTAGCGCTAATATAAACTAAAACAAGCCTAATTATTAATATAATTTACAGTAAAAAGAGACCCGTTCGGGCTGCTACTATATTGCTCTACACTTAAATCAATTCTTTAGGGAACAAGACAATACGCTCAATTGTCCCATTTGATTAAATTAATATGTAGCATACTCGGCACTGAGTTGCAGTGTCGATTAGCCCTTTTAAGAGGCTTTCGACCAAACGCCAATTATCGGAAGAACTGTTTTGCATCTCTTGTAAGATTTTCCGCTTGAATAAGGATATTGTTATCTTAAGTATGCCCTGTTTTTGAAAATCCTCGAAAAGCTGTTTGCCATTGCAAAGCTCTTTCCATCTGTCTCTCCAAATATTTTCGAGTTCCTGTTTCTGCGTCTCACAGTTGCGAATAAAGGCGGCCTTCCATTCTGCCTCGCCTTGATGGGCGGCGGGGCGGTGATCGTGGATAATTTCCACCGCAGAGCCAAGATCAGAAGCAAGAGCAAACGTAAAACCGGGGCAGCGCCGTCCAGTTGCGAGTGGAGTCGAATGTGCAGCTTAAACTAAGCGGATTTTTGTCTTGCCCCTAGCAGGATGCTGAAAAAGTCGCTAATATAAGTGCATTTTTGCCGGGTTTAATGTAGTATCAAGCCGCTGAATTTACACACAAACCCGACAAGGAAACCAATGAGAAGACCCGATCATCAGCAACCAAGACTCTTTTATTCCTTCTGCCCGGAGAGCCTGATCCCTGCGGACCATCCCTTGCGCGCCATCAAAAGGATGGTGGAGGAGAGCCTCAAAGCCCTCGACGAGCAATTTGCCCGAATGTACTCATCTTATGGCCGGCCGAGTATCCCTCCCGAAAGACTGCTCAAAGGTCTGCTGCTGCAAATCTTATTTACCATACGCAGCGAACGCGCGCTCATGGAACACATCCGATTCAATCTTCTCTACCGCTGGTTTGTTGGGCTTGACTTGCAGGACACGGTCTGGGACGCATCGACTTTCTCCAAAAACCGCGACCGGCTCATTGAAGCAGATATCGCCTTAGAATTCCTCAAAAACATCCTTGCCAAGGCCAATGAGGAAGCATTGCTCTCGGCTGCGCATTTTTCGGTGGATGGAACACTCCTGGAAGCCTGGGCTTCGTTGAAGAGCTTTCGTCCAAAAGACGACCCTCCCTCCGAAGAGCCTCCCATCCAGCAGGGTCGCAATGAGGAGGTAGATTTCCATGGAGAGAAACGCTCCAATGCTACGCACGCTTCCACGACAGATCCCGAGGCCAAATTGGCTAAGAAGGGAAAAGGCAAGGAAGCCAAGCTCTCCTACACGGGCCATGTACTCATGGAAAACCGCAATGGTTTAGCAGTCGATGTCGATGTGACTCAAGCCACGGGGACCTGTGAACGGGAAGCAGCAATTGAGATGATCGAGGAGATCCCCGGTGATAACCGGATCACTGTGGGAGCCGATAAGGCATACGACACCAAAGATTTTGTAAATCAGTGCCGGGCTAACAATGTCGTCCCCCATGTGGCGCAAAAGAAGAACTCAGCCATCGATGCCCGAACGACCCGCCATGAGGGCTACGCCGTGAGCCTGCGCAAGCGCAAGAGAATAGAAGAGATCTTCGGATGGCTCAAGACAGTGGGATGTCTGCGCAAGATCCGGCACCGGGGAGTAAGAAAGGTTAAATGGATTTTTACATTTGCTGTCGCGGCCTATAATCTGGTCCGCATGAGAAATCTGGGGGTTAATGCGGCCTGATGTGGGGCAAAACCCCATATATAAGGCCCTTAAAACAGGATTTGCCCCTCATTTACTCCATAATTCGAAAATTATGGAAGGTTGAGCTTGAAATCTGGATTTTTTTAGAGATTTGATATCATACAAGAATATTTCGTGAATATTTAGAAAAAAACCAGCAATTATAGGGATCCCTTTTTCAGCACCCTGCTAGGGTCCACTTTATAGCGCACCTTGTTTTTATTGCTCAGATTTTGCCGAATGGGAACCGAGGTGGAGAGATCTCGATGAGGAAAATTGAGCCTGATACCCGTCCGAATCGGACAGGATACGGATTTTGTGCACATTATTACGAGTGGTTAATCTTGCTACAAGAGATTTCAGTCCGTACTTTTGTTACCGGAGGAAAAATATGGGCGGGCAACGCAAAAAAAAGACCGTTTTGCTCATGGCTGACGATGATGAAGATGACTGCATGCTTATGAAAAATGCGGTTCGTGAAGTCTTCCATCCAGAGCATTTTTTGTGTCTCGCCGACGGTCAAGAGCTTATGGATTATTTGCTCCGTCGCGGCGTCTATACAGACATCAAAAAATTCCCACCGCCCGATCTCGTCTTTCTCGATTTGAACATGCCCAGGAAAGGTGGCTTCGAAACCCTCAAAGAGATAAAAGAGCATCCTGAACTTAGGGCCATTCCCATATTGATATACTCAACCACACAGGAGCAAGAACAAGTTGAGCTATGCTATAAACTAGGTGCCAATTCTTACATTACTAAACCGATGTCATTTGATACTTTAATAAAAACTGTAAAATGCCTGTCTGACTATTGGTTCAGTGTTGCCGTGTTGCCTCTACCTGAACGGCTATGCCCGTGCTTGCCTTGTGAAGACCCGCCATCTACGAAATGTACTTAATGATCTTTTCACAGTTTTTTAGTCTATCCCCATCCGAATAGGCTACTATGACCTTTGTCTCCTTCGAAATCTTCCGAGGGAAAAGAGAAAATCTATCATGATACTCATGCTCGATGATGATGAAGACGACCGCTTACTTGTGAAAAATGCTTTGGTAGAACTGGGATTCCGAGGGGGAAGCCGGTTTGTTCATGACGGAGATGAGCTTCTCTCCTACCTCCACCAGAGCAAAAATGACGGGCCTGCACACGGGGGTTGTCCGAACCTGATCTTGATGGATTTATCTTTGCCGGGGACGGACGGAATTCAAATACTGAGGGAAGTTCAATCCTATCCTGAGTTTCAAGACATACCCATAGTAGTATACACAGCAAGCGAAGACGCGAGGAAAAAAGAGCAATGTCTCGCCAATGGTGCCGTTCGATGGGTTACAAAGTCTCCAACCATCGAAGAAATCACTGAAAATATCAAGTCCGTGCTTTCTGCCTACTATTACACAAAGTAGGCCAAACCTTTGCACGTCTCATAACTGAACTGGACAACAAACTGTCCGGTTCCACCCGTTATTTTCACTCGTTTGTTTGCTCGCTGGTAATTGTGCCGCGCAAGCGTCACGAGCGCGCTTTCGCGCGCGTTGCAGTTGCGTCCTTCTATGGCGCAACCCTCCTCGCGAGCGCGTCAGCGCCACAAATCCATTTGGCGAAGGAGTGCACTTTGAACAGCGGACCGCGGACCGGCGATTTTGTTTATCCGGCATCGCAAGACCCTGGCGCCCTCAAGGCGACCCTGATGCGGTTTGCCTCGATGTGGGCGAGCCGCAGCGGTTCGGGTATCCGGTAGCGCCCGAGGCAGCGCGAGACGAGCCTTTTTGAGGAGGTGATGTCGGCGAGATGGCCGGGAGAGATATAGACGGGTTGCACGCCCTCCCTGGAGCAAAAGACAAGCCCGACCCGCTCTCCGTTGAGGACGAGCGGCTTACTCGAGCCCTTTCTGAGGGTCAAACTTTCGTGCTCCCCGCATAGCCTGCTCTTGGCGCACCCGACGGTGGGTATCCCAAGGCACAGCCCAAGATGAGAAGCAAATCCCATTTTTCTCGGGTGGGCGATCCCCTGCCCGTCGCAGAGCAGGACATCGGGTTTTTGCCTGATTTTCCGGTATGCCTCTATAAGCGGTGGAACTTCCCTGAAAGCGAGCAGCCCCGGTATGTAAGGGAAAGCGCTCTTGCAGACGTGGTGGGCAGACTCGATAAGGTCGAGACTGGGCCACCTGAATGAAAGAACGACGGCAATAAGGAGATCGGTATCCTTGCAATAGGATATATCCGCTGCCCCCAGGAACTTGAACCGCATGGAAAGGGGCTCTATCCGGACCTCTTCGGCCAGGCTCTTTTGAAGGTCCACGGCTTCCCGAGGTGAGAGGTCCCAACCGTGCACTCCCGGGCTCCTAACTGCACCTTGAAAACCCGCACGAGCGGCAGACGATGCATCCGCCCTCATGTTCGACCGCGCCGCCGCAATCCGGGCATGCGCCCATCTCGTCGGCAAAGGCCGGGGTGATATTGGCGTTCGCGTGGTGATTGAGGACTTTGGCTATACCGTCCGAACACGACACGACCTGCTCGCCGTTTCCCCAGGCCGGCGTCGGGCACCGGATACCGACAAGTTGCTTTATAACCGCCTCCACCTTGACGCCCGAGCGAAGAGCAAGCGATATGAGCCTGCTGGTCGCCTCTATCTGCGAATAGGCGCAGCCGCCCGCCTTGCCCATCTGGGCGAAAACCTCGCAAAACCCGTACTCGTCCGAGTTGATGGTTACGTAGAGTTTTCCGCAGCCGGTGTTTACGCGCTCCGTAATGCCCTGGGTCATATCCGGGCGCGGGCGCGGCTCAACCTGCGGATACTGCGGCTTGCGCTGAATATTTAGCACCTGCGCCTCGCGGCTGCCGTCGCGGTAAATTGTTAGTCCCTTGCAGCCCAGGTTGTATGCCGAAACGTAGGCTTGATAAACATCTTCAAGGGTGGCCGAAAACGGGAAGTTGATGGTTTTGCTCACCGCGTTGTCGGTATGTTTCTGGAATGCCGCCTGGATGCGGATGTGCCAGGTCGGGACCACGTCGTGGGATACCACGAAAACGCGCCGTACATCCTCGGGAATTTCGGCAAAGTCCTGGATGGTCCCCCTTTCGGCTATCTTCTTCATAAGCTCTTCGGAATAAAAGCCCCGTTCCTGCGCAACTTTGCGGAACAGCGGATGCACTTCGACCAGTTCTTCGCCGTCCAGCACCTTGCGCACAAAACTGATCGCAAAAATTGGCTCGATCCCGCTCGAACAACCGGCGATAATGCTGATGGTCCCCGTGGGGGCGATCGTCGTCGTGGTGGCGTGCCTCATAAAAGGGGTCTCGGGCGAATCGTAAACGGAGCCCGAATAGTTCCGGAAATTACCCCTTGTTTTCCCCATGTGAGCCGATGCGGCTTTGGATTCCTTCTGGATAAAGCCCATCACTTCCTCGGCGGTCTCGACCGCCTCTTCGGAACTGTAGGGAACGCCCAGTGAGATGAGCAGGTCTGCAAACCCCATGACGCCGAGCCCGATCTTGCGGTTTGCCCTTGTCAGTTCCTCGATCTTTGGAAGCGGGTACTTGTTGGCCTCGATGACGTTATCCAGAAAATGAACCGCGTCCCACACCACGGTCTTGAGGTGCGCGTAATCGATATGACCGCCCGCGCTCATGTTGGCCAGGTTTATGGAGCCGAGATTGCAGGACTCATACGGAAGCAGGGGTTGCTCTCCGCAGGGATTGGTGCTCTCGATCGGGCCTATCTGAGGCGTGGGATTGTCCCGGTTCATGGCGTCTATGAATATGATGCCCGGTTCTCCGTTTTTCCAGGCGGACTTGACTATCCTGTCGAAAACATCGCGCGCGGCGAGCTTTTCAATTTCCTCCCCGGTGCGGGGGCTGGTCAGCGAGTAATGTGTTCCGCTTTCGACAGCGCGCATGAAATCGTCGGTAACCGCAACCGATATGTTGAAATTGGTCATCCGCTCGTTGTCGGTCTTACAGGTTATGAATTTCAGGATGTCGGGATGGTCTACCCGCAAAATACCCATATTCGCGCCCCTGCGGGTGCCGCCCTGTTTTATGGTCTCGGTCGCGACGTCAAAGACCGACATGAAGGAAACCGGGCCGCTGGCGACGCCCTGGGTGGAGAGGACCTTATCGTTTTCCGGGCGGATCCTGGAAAAGGAAAATCCTGTCCCGCCACCGCTTTTGTGGATCATTGCGGCGTGTTTTATCGCTTCGAAAATGCTGTCGATGGAGTCCTCGACCGGAAGCACGAAGCAGGCGGAAAGCTGTCCCAGTTGGCGTCCCGCGTTCATGAGGGTCGGAGAATTGGGCATGAAATCCAGGGAAGTCATAAGGTCGAAGAATTTGCGCGCGGTTTCCCCCACCCTGTCCGGTCCCTCGTAGGCGGCGTCGGGCTGCGCTATAGCCGATGCGACCCTGCGGAAAAGCTGCTCCGCGTTTTCGGCCGTTTGCCCGGCATCGTCTTTTATCAGGTAACGCTTCTTCAGCACGATTTGTGCGTTCGATGTAAGCTTCAAAGTCATTTGTCCCGACCCCGCGTTTGTGTTACCAGGTCCCGCATAATAATCTTCGCCGACACAGGAGGATACTGGGGAAGCCTCCAGGTTATCCATAATTTTATCCTTTTTTGATTGTTTCAGATACTTTTAAGAGGAGGGAACTCTTCAACCATTTTACGTTGCAATTCATACCGAAAAAAGGTGCCTGCCGTCAACGAGGCATGTAAAATGAAAACGAGCGGATTGTAGGGGATTTCAATGAAAACGGTGGGATTAACGCTCACAACCCGATTATCGTCTGAAATGTGAAAATAGCTCCCATTAACTTCCGGTTTGCGCGCAAACCCGCTCCGGATAATGGTTCACATTTTAAACGCAATGTTGTCGGGCACTTGGAATCGGAAGGGCGATTGCATACAATTGACACACATGCGCAATGAAGGCAAAGGGATGGAATTTGCTTCGCTCCACTCATCCGGCGAACTTGCAGGGTGGGGATTAACGGCCGGTTTTCAATTCCGTAATTCGTTGACACCTTAGCCCGATTGCTATTAAAATACTCAATTCACCGCAGGGTGGAGCATGCAGAATCGGTCTCTTGGTCCGGATTTTCGAGGGCCGGCCCGCAGATTGTGATATTGGCTTCGAGGCCGGGCAGGCCAATTTAGGGAACATATGAAACTGACAGGCGCACAGATATTTTTCGAGTGTTTAAAAAAAGAGGGGGTGGATGTCATCTTCGGGTTCCCGGGTGGCTCCGTTCTGGACATCTACCACGAGATGGAAAATTACGGCATAAGGCACATCCTGGTTCGCCACGAGCAGGGCGCCACACATATGGCCGACGGATATGCCAGGGCATCCGGCCGGGTGGGGGTCTGCCTGGTGACTTCGGGCCCCGGTGCGACAAACACCGTGACGGGCATAGCCACTGCCAATATGGACTCTGTCCCCATTGTCGTATTTACCGGCCAGGTGCCGACACCGCTCATCGGCGACGATGCTTTCCAGGAGGTCGACATTATCGGGATCACCCGGCCCTGCACAAAACATAGTTACCTGGTGCGGGACGTAAACGATCTTAGCACGGTAATAAAGGAGGCCTTTTACCTGGCGCGCACGGGTCGCCCCGGACCCGTTGTAGTCGATCTGCCAAAAGACGTAATCCAGGCGACGACCGATTTTAAATATCCGAAAAAAGTGGACATGCCGGGCTACCGGCCAAACGTGGAGGCCCATGCCGGCCAGGTCCGCAAGGCTTTCGATCTCATCAGAAAGGCTAAATCGCCCGTCATTTTCGCAGGCGGAGGAATTATCGTTTCTGACTCTTCGGAGGAACTCGCCAGGCTGGTCGAACTCATTCGGGCGCCCGTGACCTGCTCCCTGATGGGACTTGGCTGCTATCCTGCGACCCTTGCGGACAAAACGGGGCGCAGGGCGCCCAATCCGCTCTGGCTGGGCATGCTCGGGATGCATGGCACCTATCAGGCCAATATGGCGATCTCGCAGGCGGACGTTGTCTTTGGAGTCGGGGTGCGTTTTGACGACCGAGTGACCGGGAAGATCAGCACCTTCGCCCCGAAGGCCAGGATCATCCATGTAGACGTCGATCCGACGAGTATAAGCAAGAACGTCGACGTCGCTATACCCATAGTGGGCGACTGCAAGAATGCGCTTCGGCAGATGATACAGCTTGCCGAAAACGATCCGATAGAAGGGCTTGCGGAAGCGCGCGCTCCATGGCTCGACCAGTTGGGCCGGTGGGCGGAAGAGCACCCGCTTTCCTATTGCGCGGACGGCGATGTAATAAAGCCTCAGTTTGTTATCGAAAAAATCGATGAGATTTCAGGCGGCGATGCCATAATCACGACCGAAGTGGGGCAGCACCAGATGTGGACCGCCCAGTTCTTCAAATTCAACCGTCCCCGCACACTGTTAACTTCAGGGGGCCTCGGCACGATGGGCTACGGCTTCCCGGCGGCCATGGGCGCCCAGGTAGCTTTTCCGGACAGGCTGGTGATAGATATCGCGGGCGATGGCAGTATCCAGATGAACATCCAGGAACTCAGCACGGCGGTTTGCAACAATATCCCGGTGAAAGTGGCCATCATCAATAACACTTACCTCGGTCTGCCTCGGCAATGGCAGGAACTCTTCTATGAAAAGAACTATGCGGGGTCATGCCTGGAGGGGTCTCCCGATTTTGTCAAGCTGGCTGAAGCTTATGGGGCCGTTGGACTGAGGGCCGTGCGTCCCGAAGAGGTCGAACCGGTGCTGCGGAAAGCCTTTTCGATAAAGGGCCCTGTTTTTATGGATTTCCAGGTAGTCCCGGGAGAAAACGTCTATCCGATCGTTCCGCCTGGGAAGAGTATTACGGAAATGCTTTTGGCGTAAAAGCTTTTGAGATAAAAGCTTTGGGGATTCCGGATTCCAGCACGGGAGCCACTGGCATAAAGCTCTCCTCCGCCGTGGGGCGGCAGATTTATAGAGGAGATTTTGGGATGATAGTCACGGGAGACACCCGGCATACGATAGGCATCCTGGTGCAAAATGTTCCAGGTGTTCTGGCCAGGATAGTGGGGCTTCTCAGCGGCCGGGGATACAACATCGAAACGGTCACGGCGGCCGAAACCCACGAAAAGGGCCTTACCAGGATTACTCTTGTAACAACGGGCGACGACCGGGTACTCTCCCAGATAGTCAAGCAGTTGAACAAACTGGTAAACATAATCAAGGTGTACGATTTTTCGGAAACCGAATTCGTAGACCGCGAGATGGCCCTTATCAAGGTTAGGGCCGAGCAGGCGACGCGGGCCGAGGTGCTTCGAATCGTCGATATCTTTCGGGCCAAGGTGGTGGATGTAAGTCCCCATTTTTACACGCTTGAGGTTACCGGAAACGAGGGAAAGATTACGGCCATAATGGAACTTTTGGACCAGATCGGAATAGTGGAGATTGCCCGTACCGGTAAAGCGGCTCTGGCACGCAGCAAAAAACACTGAATGCCGATTCAAATCGGGAGGAAATCGATGCGAATGTTTTATGATACGGATGCCAGCCTGGATATCTTGCGCGGCAAGAAAATAGGCGTCATCGGTTACGGGAGCCAGGGACATGCACAGGCTCAAAATCTGCGGGACTCGGGCCTTCAGGTGACGGTTGCGAACCGGCCGGGCTCGGCAAATTACGAAAAAGCGGTCGAAGACGGATTCACTCCGGTTTTAGCTCGCGAAGCCGCCGAAAGTTGCGATCTGGTGCAAATTCTTACCCCGGATCACTCGCAGGCCGAACTCTATAAAAAAGACATTGCTCCCGCGATGAAGCCAGGCAAAACCCTGGTTTTTTCTCACGGCTTCAATATTCACTACGGTCAGATCATAGCACCTAAAGATGTGGACGTCGTGATGATTGCCCCCAAGGGACCCGGGCACCTCGTCAGGAGCGAATACGTGCGGGGAGCGGGCGTACCGGCCCTCGTGGCCATTCACCAGGACGCCTCCGGGCAGGCCCTCCAGAAGGCCCTGGCTTATGCTTCGGGGATTGGCGCCACGCGGGCCGGCGTAATGGAAACCACTTTCAAGGAAGAGACCGAAACGGACCTTTTCGGCGAACAGGCCGTGCTCTGCGGGGGGGTATCGGAACTGATAAAAGCAGGGTTCCAAACACTTGTCGATGCAGGCTATCAGCCGGAAATAGCTTTTTTCGAATGCATGCACGAAATGAAGCTGATTGTCGATCTTATTTACCGTGGCGGGCTTTCCTACATGAGGTATTCCATCAGCGACACGGCCGAATATGGCGATCTGACGCGCGGCAAACGAGTCATCAACGAGCAATCGCGAGCCGAAATGAAAAAGATTTTGGGAGAGATCCAGTCCGGGGAGTTTGCACGCGACTGGATCCTGGAAAATCAGTCCGGGCGGGCCATGTTCCAGACAACCAGGAACAGGGAAAAGGCACTGCAGGTCGAGCAGATCGGCGCGAAACTGCGCGCGATGATGCCTTTCCTCAATGCTGTAAAGATGGTTTGAAATCGCGTGTGACGCCTTGCAATGTTGTAAAGATGATCTGAAATCGGAGGCGCTGCGTCCGGTTAATTTTTAAAAGTGGACGGGAAAGTGTAGGGTAGGCACAGTTCCACCGTGCCCACCACCCCGGGAAGCGAGAAGGTGGGCACAACAAAACCGTGCCCGCCCTACAAAGTCGGATCTGCGATTGTTACAACGGACCCATTAGCAGGAGTATCTGTTGTCCACCGGGGATTTCAGGAAGAAACAGGCCCATATCCCAATTGCACGCGAGGGGATTCCCTATATCCTCGCCGCAATGTTTACCACCCTGATCGCAGCTGTGCTTGGCTGGGCGGTCGTGGCTTTCCTTCTCGTCGCGGCCACCCTGCTCATAGCCCACTTCTTTCGGGACCCGGAAAGGGTTTCGGTTGCAGGTGAAAGTGACGTCCTTTCCCCAGCCGACGGCCGGGTAATCGACGTAATAAGAGTCCCGTCGGTGAGGTTTATAAATAAACCGGTCATGAAGATCAGCATCTTCATGTCGGTTTTTGACGTACACGTTAACCGGGTACCCTTCTCGGGCACAGTCGAGGGGCTATACTACAAGAAAGGCCGGTTCATGGCCGCCAACCTTGCCCAGGCGAGCAAGGAAAACGAGCAGAACTGGCTCTGGATCAGGTTCGATTCGAGCGCCGGCATCGTCATTACCCAGGTGGCGGGTCTAATTGCCCGCCGCATAGTTTGCTGGCCCGCAATCGGAGATCGGGTGGTCCAGGGCGAGCGTTTCGGTATGATCCGGTTCGGGTCGCGAATGGACGTCTATGTGCCGGAGAACAGCGAAATCCTGGTCTCTCCTGGCAGGCATGTCTATGCGGGAGAGACCATTCTATGCCGAATGAATCCATAAAGAAGCGGCGCTCGCGCCGGAAAAAATGGCGCAGGGAAGGTGAGGTACGCCGCCGAACTTACATCTGGCCCAATCTGTTTACCACGGCAAACCTGTTCAGTGGATTTTTCGGCATCGTCAACTCAATCAATGGCAACTTCGAGTTGGCCGCTATCGCCGTGTTTGCCTCCTGCGTTTTCGATATCCTGGACGGCAAGATCGCCAGGCTGACCGGAGGGACGAGCCGGTTCGGGGTCGAATACGATTCGCTGGCAGACTTGGTGGCGTTCGGGGTGGGACCGGGTTTGATGATATACCTTATGGCCTTAAAACCCTACGGGCGGCTTGGCTGGCTCGCGGCTTTCGTATTCATGGCGTGCGGCGCTCTGCGGCTGGCCCGATACAATGTGCAGGTCGAAACGGCCAGCAGGAAGTATTTCGTAGGTTTGCCGATTCCGGGCGGGGCGAGCATGATAGCCGCCATGGTCCTGTTTCTGAGCCATTGGAACATACCGGTCACCGGACCGCTCCTATGCTACTTTTTGCTGGCGGTGACCTTCGTGTTGGGGTTCTGCATGATCAGCACCATGCCCTATAATAGTTTCAAAGAAGCCGAATTCGTAATGGCGAGACCGTCTTTTGTGATGTTCGGCGCAGTGGTTCTCGTGACTATTATCGCTGTAACTCCTCGCGTTTATGCTTTTACTGCTCCTGGCCATCTACACGATTTCAGGTCCCGTAAGATGGACGGCATGGAAGATCCAGGGGAAAAAAGACTTCCAGGAAGGTATCACTGCCCGCCAGACACCAGCAACGCTTTCGCCGTCAAATATTGCGGCTGAACAGGACCCTGCCGTAGAGGAAAAAAAACCGGAAGAAAATACTCAGGATTAAAGGTTTAGTTAAATGCCTAAAACTATTAGTGAAAAAATATTGGCGGATCACGCCGGGAAATCGGAAGTTTTTCCACACGAACTCGTGGAAGTGAAAGTCGATTTCGCGCATGGAAACGATATAACGGCCCCGCTCGCAATTGAAGCCTTCAGACGCACCGGGGCTCGAAAGGTGTTCGACCGCGAGCGCATAAGCCTTGTTCCCGATCATTTCGTCCCCAACAAGGACATAGCTTCGGCAATACAGGCGAAAAAGTTGCGCGAATTCGCGGAAGAATTCGACCTGCCGTACTATTTCGAGGTAGGGCGCATGGGGGTCGAACACGCACTTCTGCCCGAGCAGGGGTTAGTGCTCCCGGGAGATGTCCTGATAGGGGCTGACAGCCACACCTGCACCTACGGCGCGCTTGGCGCCTTTGCAACCGGTGTGGGAAGCACCGATCTCGGGGCTGTCATGGTAACGGGTCGAATCTGGTTCAAGGTGCCTGCGTCCATGAAGTTTGTATTCAGTGGAAAACTGAGGCCCTGGGTGGGAGGAAAGGACCTGATACTCTACACCATCGGGCGCATTGGCGTTGACGGCGCCAGGTACAGGGCAATGGAGTTCGCGGGTGATGTGATCGATTCCCTTCCCATGGCGGATCGATTTTCGATGTGCAATATGGCTATCGAAGCAGGGGCCAAGGTCGGAATCATTGCGCCCGATTCGATAACGGAAGAGTATGTCAGCGCCCGCGCAAAACGGCCTTATAAATTTTACAAAAGCGATCCCGATGCGGCCTACGAGGCCGTGCACGAATGGGACGTCTCCAATCTCGAGCCGGTGGTGGCGCTTCCTCACTCGCCTCAAAACGTCAAGCAGGTCACCGAAATACCGCCGACCCCTATCGACCAGGTAGTCATAGGCTCCTGCACCAACGGGCGTCTGGAGGATTTGAGGATAGCCGCGCAGGTGATGAAAGGCAGACGTGTCGCGCGAGGGGTCCGGTGCCTCGTGATTCCAGCGACCCAGCAGGTTTACCTGGAAGCGATGGAAGAGGGGTTGCTCGAAATCTTTATAGAGGCGCAAGCCGCCGTAAGTACCCCGACCTGCGGGCCCTGCCTCGGCGGCCACATGGGAATTCTCGCCCCCGGGGAAACGGCGGTGGCTACGACTAACCGCAACTTCGTCGGTCGGATGGGGCACGTGGAAAGCAAAGTCTACCTCAGTAATCCGGCCGTTGCCGCGGCCTCGGCCATTCTCGGGCGCATCGCGCATCCTCGGGAGGTGTTAAGCTAATGAAACTCAGGGGAAAAACATGGAAATTCGGAAATGACGTGGATACCGACGCCATTATTCCGGCGCGCTACCTGAACACGGTCGATCCAAAGGAGCTTGCCGCCCATTGCATGGAAGACATAGACCCCGAGTTTGCCTCGAGGGTTAAGCCGGGAGATATTATTGCCGGAGGGAAAAATTTCGGCTGCGGGTCATCGCGGGAACACGCTCCGATAGCTATAAAGGCCGCCGGAGTCAGTTGCGTCGTCGCGCACAGCTTTGCTCGAATCTTTTATCGCAACTCGTTCAATATGGGGCTGCCGATTCTGGAATGCCCCGAAGGGGTTGAGCGCATACATTCGGGGGACGATTTGGAAATCGATCTCGATTCGGGCATCATCGAGAATCATACGCGGAAGGAAACATACCGTACGGAGGCCATCCCGCCTTTTATGCAGAAGCTCCTTAAGTCCGGGGGCCTCGTTGAATACGTGCGGGAGCAGATGGCCGGAGAAGTGAAGAACGACGAGTGAAAAGCAAGAGGAGCCAATAGTTGAGGGCGAGAGATTCCAACGCCCGCGCAGCCGGTGACGTTTGTCTCTGGCTGCTTTCAACCTGAACTGAGAAATGAGGCAGGTGCCTAAATGGTGAAGAACTACCGAATAGCTGTTATCCCGGGAGATGGGACAGGCCCGGAGGTTATTGCAGAAGCGCTGAAAGTGCTGGACGCCGCATCGCAAAAAGCCGGATTTTCAACCGATAAGGTCCAATTCGACCTCGGGGGCGCTCATTACCTGCGTACCGGAGAGATTTTACCCGAAGGCGCGATCGAGGATTTGAAAAAATTCGACGCCATCCTTCTCGGGGCAATAGGGCATCCCGATGTAAAGCCCGGGATTCTGGAAAAGGGCCTTTTGCTTGAACTGCGTTTCAAACTCGACCAGTATATAAACCTGAGGCCCGTTATCCTCTACCCCGGCGTGGAAACCCCGTTAAAGGACAAAGGGCCGGACGAGGTGCATTTTGTCGTTGTCAGGGAAAATACGGAGGGCCTCTACACCGGCGCGGGCGGGTTCCTGCGCAAGGGTACCCCGCACGAGGTGGCTGTGCAGGAGTCGATCAACACCCGGTTTGGCGTCGAGCGCTGTGTCCGGTTTGCCTTCGATTTCTGCCGCAAACGCAACTACCACAATCAGTTGACCCTGTGCGGCAAGACCAATGTGCTCACTTACGCTTTTGACCTCTGGCAGCGAACATTCAATGAGGTGGCTAAAGAATATCCGGATGTGAAGACGGACTACGCTCACGTTGACGCCATCTGCATGTGGATGGTCAAAAACCCTGAATGCTTCGACGTGATCGTTACCGACAATATGTTCGGGGATATCATAACCGACCTGGGCGCGATGATTCAGGGCGGAATGGGGATCGCGGCCGGCGGCAACATAAACCCCAAGGGGGTTTCCATGTTCGAGCCGATAGGCGGATCGGCCCCAAAATACACCGGTCTCAACGTCATCAATCCGATAGCAGCGATTGCGGCAGCCCAGATGATGCTCGATCACCTTGGGGAAACCGGTGCGGCCGGGCTTATCGAGAGCGCCATAAAAAAGGTGGTGTCGAGCGACCTGAAGAGCCTTTCAGCGGGCCGGATGGGCCATTCGACAAAAGAGGTGGGCGACCTGGTCGTTAAATACATACAGAGCAGCGAAGAGTGAAATAAATAAATTTTTTAGATGAAAAGAGGGCGCCAGCGCAATGGGAAACAATGGACTAAAGGCGGCGGTAGCCGGAGCGACCGGAGCAGTTGGGAACCTGATGATCAAGGTCCTGGAAGAGAGGGCCTTCCCGGTAAGGGAGCTTAAACTTCTGGCATCGGTACGTTCCATCGGTAAGACACTTCCCTTTCGCGGCGAGGATATCGCCGTTGAAGAACTTACGGAAAATTCGTTCGAGGGCGTTGACTTGGCGCTCTTCTCCGCCGGAGGCAGTGTCAGCAGGAAATTTGCGCCGATAGCCGCCAGGGCCGGCGCGGTCGTCATTGACAACTCGAACGCCTGGCGTATGGACCCCAAAGTCCCGCTGGTAGTGCCTGAAGTCAATCCCGATGCCGCTCTGTCGCATTCGGGCATCATTGCCAACCCGAACTGTTCGACTATACAGATGGTGGTAGCGCTGAAGCCCATATACGACGCGGTAGGGATCAGGCGAATCGTCGTAACCACTTTTCAGGCCGTCTCCGGCACCGGGAAAAGGGCCATCGATGAACTCTGCACGCAGGTCGAGGATATTTCTCAGGGCCGGGAAGTGGTCCGGCAGATATATCCTCACCAGATCGCCTTCAACTGTTTTCCGCATATCGGCCCTTTTCTTGAAAACGGCTTCAGCGAAGAAGAGATGAAAATGGTGCACGAGACACGGAAGATATTTGACGATCCCGCAATCCGGGTTTGCGCCACCACCGTGCGGGTTCCGGTTATTTATTCTCATAGCGAGTCTATAAATATAGAAACCGTAAGGCCGATTTCACCCGAAGAAGCACGTAAGTTGCTGGAGGCCGCGCCGGGGGTCAGGGTAATGGACGATCCTTCCAACGGGGTCTATCCGGTCCCGTTGATTGCCGCGGGCACGGACGACACCTACGTTGGCAGAATTCGCAGGGACCCTTCGGTTGAAAACGGTTTGGCCATGTGGGTGGTCGCGGACAATATCCGCAAAGGCGCTGCCACTAATGCCGTTCAAATTGCGGAAATCTTGCTGAGCCGCGGTCGGCTGTAGCTGAAGATGCGAATCATTGCGGGCGCTTTTCGTGGACGGCATCTGCATGCCCCGAAAGACAGGAGGATTCGCCCGACAATCGACAGGGTTCGAGAGGCGATCTTCAGTATAATAGCAGCGCAGGTCCCGGGGGCAAGAGTGCTGGATCTCTTTGCCGGAACCGGGGCAATGGGATTGGAGGCGCTTAGCCGTGGGGCGCGGTTTTGCGTCTTCGTGGACCGTGACGCCGAGGCCCTGCGCATAATCGGCGCCAACATCCGATTGTGCCTGGTGCAGGAGAGGTCGCGCATTATTCAAGGGCCGGTCACCTCTGTTATCCGGCGCCTGTGCTCTGAAAATGAGCTGTTCGACCTCATTTTTATGGACCCTCCCTACGGCAAGGGATACATTGAAGAAGCCATCGAAATTGTTGGAGAAGTTTCCAGTGACAATGCACGGGTCATAGCCGAGCGTCACGTAAAAGACGAACAGCCGGCATTCCCCGGGGTATGGCAAAAAGACCTCGAACGCAAATATGGCGACACCCTGATCTCGGTTTACTCGCGGTTGTAGCGCTGCAACAACCCGAGAGGAGGAAAGATGTATAACATTGCCGTATACCCGGGTTCATTTGACCCTGTCACGAACGGACATATCGACCTGCTGGAGCGAGCACTCAAGATCTTCGATACGATCATAATCGCTATCGCCGCAAACCCCGGGAAAGAACCTCTGTTTTCTCCCGAGGAACGCCGGGAGATGATAAAAGTCAGCCTGGCCGGCAATCCTTTGAAAGACCGGGTGAAGGTGGAACTTTTCCATGGACTCCTGGTCGACTACGTACAATCGATCCCGGCCAGGGCCATCGTAAGAGGCCTTCGGGCGATCAGCGACTTCGAATACGAGTTCCAAATGGCGCTTATGAATCGTAAACTCAACGGCGATATAGAAACCCTGTTCATAATGACCGGAATGCGCTGGATTTATATCAGCTCGAGGATAATCAAAGAGGTCGTCTTGTCAGGGGGAGATGTGTCGGGCCTGGTCCCGGAAAACGTTGAAAAACGCTTGAAGGAACGATTGGCGGGCTCCAAGAGGAAGAGCCTGTGTTAGCTGCCTGGAGGAGATGGAATGTCCAATCTTGTGAGGGAGATATCTCTCCGGAATATCCTGTCTTTCGGACCTGAATTGCTTACTGTCGGCTTAGGAAAGTTAAATATCCTGATAGGTCCCAATGGCTCAGGTAAATCTAATCTCATCGAGGCGTTGGGATTACTCCGTTATACTCCTTCCGACCTGCGCGCCTTTATCCGTGAACGCGGCGGTGTAGCTGAATGGGTTTGGAAGGGAACACCTAAAGAAACAGGATACATCGACGCCGTTATAAGTAGCCCATTCAGGCAGCCGCTGCGCCATGTTCTGGCATTTCACTCGGAAAAACAAGGTTTCCGCCTGGACGATGAACGAATCCAAAACGAACATCCCGATCCGGGTGAGGAAGATCCTTATTTCTATTATCAGTATTGTCATGGGCGGCCAATCGTCAATACTGCTGGTGAACAACGCCATCTGAGACGTGAGACGGTCGAATCGGATCAATCAATTATTGCGCAGCGGCGTGACCCTGAAGGATACCCTGAGCTTTCATATCTTGGCGATACCTATGAGAAAATCAGAATCTACAGAGAATGGACATTTGGGCGAAGTGGGGTCTTCCGCGAACCCCAAAAGGCGGACATGCGAAATGACCGCCTTGAGGATAATTTCTCTAATTTGGGTCTTTTTTTAAACCGGCTTCGCAAGAAACCCAAGGCCAAAAATGCGATTCTCGAAGGCCTGCGTGACTTGTATGAAGAGTTCTGCGATTTCGATGTTAGTATAGAAGGAGGAACAGTTCAGGTCTTCTTTACCGAGGGCGACTTCACAATTCCTGCCACGAGGCTGTCTGATGGGACTCTGCGCTACCTATGCCTTCTGGCTATTCTCTGCGATCCGGAACCACCTCCTCTTGTTTGCATCGAAGAGCCGGAACTGGGACTCCATCCGGATATTCTGCCTAAGGTCGCAGACAAACTAATTAGCGCTTCCGACCGCATGCAACTTATTGTCACGACTCACTCCGACATCCTGGTCGACGCAATGAGCGAACGGCCTGAAACTATCATTGTATGCGAAAAACATTCCGGGCAAACCACGATGCGACACCCCCTGGATCAGCAGAATCTCTCCATCTGGTTGGAAAAGTATCGTCTTGGTGAACTTTGGACGCGTGGTGAGTTGGGAGGGACTCGATGGTGAGGGTGAGCATCTATGTCGAAGGGGGCGGGGACAGCAAGGAGCAGCATGTCCGTTGCCGTAAAGGGAGAAGGTCTTTTCAAGTCTTGGCTGAACTTGATCCCAACACTCTCAAGAGTAGCAATCTTTCTTATTTTAAGCGATTTGCAGGGACTCTAGATTACCATTTGCCTGAGGGGGATAACATCAGATCTCGGTGTATCGATCGGCCCATACCATAAAACCTGGCTGGCCCTAGCCCAAGACCCTGTCAAGCGCAGCCTGAAGATCTTCGAGGTCATAAGGCTTTATCAAGACATCACAAAAACCATAACGGGCGCAATCAGCAATTATCGGGTCGCTCGAGTGTGCGCTGGATACGATCGCATTGATCTTTGGATTGAGGTAGCGAAGCTTGCGTATGGCCTCCCTTCCATCCATCCCCACTTTTACCGTAAGGTCGAGAATAACCGCATCATAGTCCCGGTTGACTTCGAGGGCCTCGGAGTAAAGCTCGATGGCCCTTTCACCATCGAACGCGGTGTCCACGTCGTAGCCGAGGTGCTGAAGCATAGTCTGAATCAGATCGCTCAGCATCTCTTCGTCCTCCATGACGAGTATTCGTTTCCTGGGGATATGAACGTAGCCCGGAGTTGCCGGTAGCAGTCCGGCTTTTCCTGAAGACGCAGGAATAAAAAGGCAGACGTTTGTTCCCTGCCCCGGGACGGATTCCACCGTGATGTGGCCGTTGTGCTTCTTAATTACCGAACGCGCGATGGCCAGTCCGAACCCCATTCCTTTCTGACTGCCGCGATACTTGGTTGAAAAGTAGGGATCGAAAATCTTGGGCATGTTTTCTTCGGAAATTCCGATCCCTGCGTCGGAGATGAGGACCCTTACATAGCGTCCACTCTTCGGATCGATCCCTTCCGTGCCGTTTTCAGTCAACTCGATATTTTCGGCCCTGATCGAAATGACGCCGCCTCGTATCATGGCTTCCCTGGCGTTTTCCAGCAGGCTGGTGAGGACCTGGCGCATCTGATTCTCATCTACTTCCACATCCCACAGGTCGTTTGGTGCAATAATCTCGCTGCTTGTTATCGGGCCGCTCAACACCAGGCTGGAAACACTGGTAATAAGTTCGCGCACCGAAACCCGCCGTTTGACCGGACCGCCACCGCCGCCACCCGAAGAAAATGTAATGAATTTCTGGGTCAGGTCCTTGGCGCGCAGGCAGGCCCTTTCAGCCTCGGTAAGATGTTTCTGGGCCGGATGGCCCTCTTGGATGTTGATCTGCGCCATATTGATATTGCCCATTATTATAAAGAGCAAGTTGTTGAAATCGTGAGCTATCCCGCCCGCCAGAACTCCTATGGCCTCGAGCTTTTTGGCGTTGAGCAGTTCCTCGTCGATCCTTTTTCGATCCTCGTCGTTCATGTCAACCTGTCCCCGGGAGATCTTGCCAACCTTTATAGCCCTTCGTTAAAACAGCATCGGGTAGAATCGTAAACACCCTTCAAGACTTCTTTTCAAGAATAATCTCCCTTAATCCTTTCGATTACCGATTCGATCAGGTCCCTGATCTCATCGAGTCTGCCCTGGGTTTCGGCTTCGTAGCGCATGACGAGCATGGGTTGGGTGTTGGAAGCTCGCACTAGCCCCCAGCCGTATGGGAAAACGATGCGCACTCCGTCGACATCGATTGTCTCCAGGTCCTTTTGCTTGAACTCTCGCTTCGCCCTCTCGACGACCTCGAACTTGATTTCGTCCGGACAATCGACCCGTATTTCAGGCGTCGCATAGGTGTCAGGGACCCCCTCGAGCAGTTCGGGTATTCTTTTTCCCGTCTTGGAGAGTATCTCAAGCAGCCTGCATGATGCGTATATGGCATCGTCAAACCCAAAATACCGGTCCTTGAAGAAAATGTGGCCGCTCATCTCGCCCCCGAGTTGAGCCCCGGCTTCTTTCATTTTAGCCTTCATGAGGGAATGGCCCGCTTTCCACATGATGGCCGTGCCTCCCAGTCGCTCTATGTCGTCGTAAAGAGTCTTCGAGCACTTGACCTCGGAGATAAAAACCGACTTGGGACGCCTGGATAAAATCTCCCTTGCGAAGATTATCATAAGTTTGTCGCCGAAGACCACTCGGCCGAGATTATCGAGAACCCCGAGCCTGTCTGAGTCCCCATCGTATGCGACACCGACGTCCAGATGTTCCCGCAGGACCAGCTTGCGAAGATCCAGCAGGTTGTCCATGACTGTGGGGTCTGGCTGATGATTTGGAAAAGTGCCGTCCATTTCGCAGTAGAGCGGGTATACTTCGCAGCCCAGTCTTTTTAGAATGGCAGTGGCGACCGGACCGCCGGTTGCGTTGCCGCCGTCGACACCAACCTTGAGCGTCCTTTCGAGCCGGATATTTCCCGAAACAAAATCGATGTATGACGGAAGGATGTCGAAATGGTCGATGTGCCCTTGTGCTGCGGTAAAGTCTCCGGACTCCACGATGTGGCGCAGCTTTTGAATCTCGTCGCCGAAGATCGTGTCAAATCCGTTGCAGACTTTGAAACCGTTATACTCGGGAGGATTATGGCTGGCGGTGATCATCACCCCGCCTTCGCGCTCCAGGCGCCTGATAGCGAAGTAGAGAAGAGGCGTCGGGCAGACTCCTATATCCACCACGTCCATGCCCGTGTAGAGCAGTCCGCCCACGAGCAGGTCGCGGTACCGGTCCGAAGAAAGGCGGCAATCCCTTCCTAACACGATCCGACTTTTGCCCTGTCGAGCCATGTATGTTCCGAGCGCCCTGCCCAGCGTCGATACATCGTCTTCGGTAATTTCGGTCCCCGCAACCCCGCGTATATCGTATTCTCTAAAGACCTTTTGTAGCATGAGTCCTCACTCGAAAATATGATCTGGATTTATAAACCGGGACGGCGAGTCGATCAGGGAAAAAAATGAAAAGCGAAGGCCCCGGATTTCATCCGAAAAAGCCCTCGCTTGAGAGATCAGGGATGGGACTTATCTGCGCCTGTCAATGATGCGAAGTATCTTCCTTCGATTTGAGACGCTTGATGGTAAGAATCAGGGCTGAAAGTAAGCCGATCCCGATCACCGACAGTGCGCCGTAAAGAGCGGCAAAAAACACGGCGTGGCTCGGATCGTACCATGGTATGTCCCACGGCAACATGCTGCTTACACTTCTCTTAAGGCCTTCGCATAAGAATTCGCCGGCTCCTGACATAGGCCCCGCCTCCGCAGTGTGACAGTATGCATCTATGAATTATTCCACAGCAATGGGAATTTAACAGACAACCGCAAGGGGGTCAATTGCAAAGAGTTCTAATCTTCGAGTTTTTCATTCTTAATCAGAACCGGAAATTAACAAATATTGCTTCAAAAAGCGTGAAGTTTTTGATTGCTGGAAGCCGTCAACTCCTTAGAGCGATGGAGTGACACGGGAGATGGTCTCGTCTCCGCGTCCACCCCATCGGTTTTCACTCTGCCTGGGCTACAGCCCCAGGGCTTCCTCGATATCCTTCTTCTTGAATCCCACAAGCACTTTGTCACCTATGGAGATAACAGGGGCGGTTCGTGCGCCCCCTGAGACTTTTTTCATTTCGTTAAATGCGTCGACGTCACTGGTTATATCCACCAGATCGAAATCGACTCCCTTCTCGGACAGGTACTTTTTTGCCTGATCGCAAAGATTACATTCCGGAGTCGAATATATTTTAGCCCTTACAGCCATACGAACAACTCCACCTTCGGTCACACAGTATAGCCATGGCCGCTCGGCTCTGAGCCGCAGATTGTGTCCTTAAATAATCACTTGTTTGCTGTCGTTTTTCTCAATTCTAATTTAAGCCGTCTCACGTGCTCCTGCTCTTCTTTAACGAGAGTTTTTATAAATTCCCAGTCTTTTTTCCCGGCCACGGCTTCTTCGAGGCTAAGGAAAAAAAGCACGGTGTCCTTCTCAAATTCTATGGCCAGCTTGAGGGCGTCCGTAGCATTGTGGATCCGGCTGATCTGGTCGTCGATATCGTCACCCGATATGAAAACATGATCGTCGGCCATCATCTTGATGTATTGATCAAGTTCGTGTTCAGGGTCCCAGACCGTGGGAGA
Source organism: uncultured delta proteobacterium (assembly GCA_963826655.1). Classification (GTDB taxonomy): domain Bacteria; phylum Desulfobacterota; class Syntrophobacteria; order Syntrophobacterales; family Syntrophobacteraceae; genus SbD1. Next base: position 18,771 of record CAWGZP010000010.1, on the reverse strand, counting down.
TGTCGATTCGGTGGGAAACTGAGCCTGAATAGCTTCAAACTTCTTCTTATGCTCGGTCTCCTGAAGCGCAAGGTCGGCAAAGAGTGCCTTGACATCGGCGCTCTTGATGTTCTTCTGGCTTTCTTCATAAAACTTCTGACCGTTTTCCTCGATCCGAACGGCCATTTTGAAAACTTCTCCAGCATTGAAGTTGTAGCTCATCGGGGATCCTTTCTCCTCTGTGTCAAAAGTAGTCGATTATTTTTCCTTTTCAAAATCTTCCTTAGGCGCGCCGCAGACCGGGCAAACCCAGTCGGCCGGCAGGTCCTCGAATGAGGTCCCTGCGGGTACTCCGTTGTCCGGGTCGCCGGTTGCCGGATCATAAATGTAGCCACACACTGTGCACACGTATCGATCCATCTCTCCTCCTCATAAGTGTGGGTCTATTGTCATTCGGGAAAATAAGCAAGCGATAATATAGAAATGATGGCTTAGGAATGCAACAGAAAGGATGGATGATAGAGCTTTCAATCATCCGTTTCACAAAGAAAACTACCGGACTGCCTTATACTGTTTTTACTTCGACCTCAAGCATGACCCGCCGGAAACGCCGGAAAGAGCATCTATTGAACTTTTGATTCACAGTCCCTAAATTCAAAAGCAGTTTTGACACAATAGCGCCCTCGAACCGAGAATGGCTTCAGGACGGACCCCGGTGTGTCTTCGCCACTTCATCGAACATGGAATTGCATTGCGCGATCATACTCGGATCCTTAACAAGGAGAGAAACAGTTGGATTCAACCAATCGCTCAACGGGGCAGGTATCTTCCCGCGACGAATTTGGCCTTCTTCCTCCAACGGGTGGGCAGCAGAAACTGAATGCCGTTTTGAATAAGCTGGTCGGCCGGTATTCCGAACTGAACGGAATAAGCCGCCGCCAATTCATCAAGACAGCTTCCGGAATTGCGGCGGCATTTCTGGCTTTGAACGGAGTTTATGGACGCTGTTTCGAGGTGAGCGAGACAGAAGCCGCCGACCTCTCGGCGGCCAATGAGCGTGCCGCTGAATTCGCAAACCAATTTATATTCGATGACCAGGTGCATTATGTTCACGACCGCTATAAACGAACCGGTGTCCTGCAGATCCGGGAACGTGCAAAGGCTGAAGGTTTGAATCCGGAGATGGCGAATGAGCAGACCGGCCTCGACAAACTCCATTTTCCGAATTTTTTTAGGGAATTGTATCAACTGAGCGACACGAGGATAGCCATGTTGTCCAATGCCCCTGCCGATGAACGTGAAGACTGGTTCCTCACTAACAGTCAGGTCGCCGGCGCCCGCGATCTTGTCGATCAATGGCTCGGGGTGCCGGGACGGCTTCTTGTTCACTCGGTATTTGCGCCCGGCCAAACAGCATGGCTCGACCAGATCGACATTGCCATCGATAAGTACAAGCCGGACGCATGGAAGGGTTATACAGTTGGAGACCCTCTTGAGAACAGCCGTTACCCTTATCGGCTCGATGACGAAAAGCTGGTCTACCCGGCTTATGAAAAATTCGTAAAATCCGGGATAAAAAATGTCTGTATCCACAAAGGACTTTTACCGGACAATTTCAGAGAAACGTATACCAATTGGAAATATGGCATGGTGGACGATCTGCCTAAAGCCGCAAAAGACTGGCCCGGGTTGAATTTTATAATATATCACGCCGCCTTTGCTCCTGGCGGAACTGTCGATCTATCGTGTGTCTCCGAGTTCGAAAAGAGCGGTCGAATTGATTGGGTAAGCGATCTTGCCGAGATGCCGGGAAAATACGGCTTGAAAAACATCTATGCAGACATTGGAGGCATTTTTGCCAACACCTGCATCAGCAATCCGCGTATTGCGGCAGGCATTTTAGGTACCCTTATCAAAGGTATGGGAGATGATCGTGTGCTCTGGGGAACCGATTCGGTCTGGTGGGGTTCTCCTCAATGGCAAATCGAAGCTATGAGGCGTATCGAAATTCCCGAGGATCTCCAGAAGAAATTCGGTTATACCCCCTTGGGTGGGGCAACATCTGGTGTTAAGGAAAAGATTTTCAGTGGAAATGGCGTAAAACTGTACCAGATCGACGTAGAAAGGTTCCGGCCCCTTCGCGCAATCGAAAAATCCGGAACCAATGTCTAATCGGATCATCGCAAATACGCGAGGACCGTAATCTCTTCACTCTTCACTGCTCTTATACACTGTCCTTAAGCGCAGTGCGTTCGTCACCACGGAAACGGAACTCAGGGCCATTGCCGCGGCCGCAAACATCGGATTGAGGAGGATGCCGAAGAAGGGGTAGAGCGCCCCTGCCGCAATGGGAATGCCGACCGTATTGTAGAAAAAAGCCCAGAAGAGATTCTGCTTGATGATCCGCATTGTCAGCGAAGAAAGCCTTATAGCCGATACAACCAGGAGAAGATCGTCCCGTACGAGAGTTATATCGCTTGCCTCGATGGCGATGTCCGCACCTGCCCCGATTGCAATTCCTATGTCTGCCGCGGCAAGGGCCGGGGCATCGTTTATTCCGTCTCCCACCATGGCAGTGACCTTTCCTTCTGCCTGCAGTCGCCTGACTTCGCGTGCCTTGTCACCGGGCAGCACTTCGGAGAGGACCCGTTCGATTCCGGCCTGGCGGGCGATTGTCTCCGCCGTTTGCCGCCTGTCGCCGGTTAGCATGACCACTTCGAGGCCCATTTGTTTGAGAAGCGACACGGCCTCGGGTGCGGATGCCCTGATAGTATCGGCAAGCGCGATGAATCCCGCAGGTTTTCCCTGGACTGCGATAAATACGCACGTCTTGCCGGATTTTTCGAGGTTTTCGAGGGTACCGGCGCTTTCGTCCAGACTGTCCGTGATTGTTCCCTCGGATTCCATAAATTTCCGGCTGCCGATAACGACCCTGTTCCCATCCACATTTGCCCGTGCGCCAAACCCGGAAAGGGATTCAAAATCGACGGCCGTATCGATTCTTACCCCCGCGGCTTTTCTTTCGAGCGCCATTTTAGCTATGGCCTTCGACAGGGGATGTTCGGACAAGCTCGCTACTGACGCTGCAATGCCAAGGAGTTCGGCCTCCGATACCCCCTGCGCCACGACGATATCCGTTACCTCCGGTTCCCCGTTCGTAATAGTGCCGGTCTTGTCGAATATTACCGTGTCCAGGTGATACGCGCGTTCAAGGCTTTCGCCGCCCTTAATCAGTATTCCGTTTTCAGCCCCGAGACCTGCGCCGACCATCACCGCCGTGGGCGTGGCAAGCCCCATTGCGCACGGACATGAGATAATCAGGACGGATACGAAATTCAGGATAGCGCGGCCGAGGTCGTGCCCGGGCACGGCAAAGTACCAGATGCTGAAGGTAATTATCGCCAATACGATCACCACCGGCGCGAAAATGGAGGCCACCTTGTCGGCGAAATGCTGTATGGGGGCTTTGGACCCTTGAGCTTCCTCGACGAGGTGGATTATTTGGGCAAGAGCGGTTTCAGCCCCAACCCTGGTAGCCTTGAAAATGAAACTGCCGCTCTGGTTGATTGTCCCGGCGTACACCTCATCGCCCGATTTCTTTGAAACCGGCATGCTCTCGCCCGTGAGCATGGATTCATCTACGGTGGATTCGCCCGATACCAGGGCTCCGTCAGTCGGAATCCGTCCCCCGGGCCGAACGGCTATAAGATCTCCCGGTAGGACGAGGTCGACTGGTATGTCCATCTCCACGTCCGCCCGGATTACCCGAGCCGTTTTCGGCGAAAGCTTCATCAGCTTTTTTATAGAGTCTGAAGTCCTGCCCCTCGCCTTGAGTTCGAGAAATCTGCCGAGCAGGACAAGCGTTACGATCATCGCCGCCCCGTCGAAATAGATGGGTGGTTCACGCCCCTGGAGCGCAAAGAATTGAGGGAAGACGGTCGCCACTGCGGAGTAGGTGTAGGCGGAAAGGGTGCCGACGGCTACCAGCGTGTTCATATCTGCCGTCTTATGGAGAGTGGCTTTGACCGCGCCTTTTAGAAAGCGTTTCCCCACCCAGAAAACGGCCGGTGTGGAAAGGATCAGAAGAATGTAGAGCATTACCCGCCAAGGGACGGCGTGCAGGATCGGAAGATGATGCTGCATGGTCCCGGCCATTATCAAAACGCTTAATACCGCACCCGCAGCCACTTTGCGTTTCAAATCGGCCAGTTCCGCACGCCGTGCCGTCTCAGCCAGGTCTCCGGCTTCCTCATCGTAGACCCCGAGGTAAACGTATCCGGCCTGCTCGATTGCGGTCCTGAGCGCCTGCCAGTCAGCCAACGCGGGAGAATAGACGACCGTGGCCCTGGATGTCGCAAGATTTACCGCCGCGTTTTCGACACCCCGAACGGCATTGAGGGCATTTTCCACTCGGCGCACACAAGCTGCGCAGCTCATCTCCCCCACCAGGATCGTCGTCTTCCTCGGGGTTTTTGGGACGGCGGATATTTCTGAAGAAGATATTGGGGCAGGGGACACTACCTGGGCGCCGTAGCCCGGTTCTTTCACTCTCCCTTGCTTAGCCGGGCTCATAACCGGCTTTCCTGATCTTCTCCCTTAGCAGCTCTTCGTCCACCGGGCGTGTCTCTTCAAAGGCAGCCTCTCCGGTCGAAAGGTCGACCGTGACGTTGTGGATTCCCTCGATTTCCTCCAGGGCTTTTTGTACCGCCTTCACGCAATGCCCGCACGACATTCCCTTGATTCTTACGGTTTTCATAACTTACTCCTCAAAAAAAGAGTGCCCCAAAAGGCCAACGCCAGATCGTCCGGCCCCCGCCTTTCCCCGCCCCAGAGAGCACAAAAAAACCCGTCTTCAAAACGAGGAAACGTCGAATCGGAAGAAGACGGGAGGAACCAATGGGATCAGGCGATTTGCAAAAGAATGTAGACGTCTCCTCTGCGTTGGCCGGGGAGAAGATTCCCCATGTCTTTGAGCCTCAGTCGGCTCCCGGTTTTTACCCCGGGGGGGATTCGCACGGAAACCGACTTCCGGTCTCCCAGGTGGGGCAGATTGATTTGCACGATACCGCCAAACCGCGCCTGTACTTTCGTAATCGTGAAACTGTATGTAAGGTCCGGCTCGAAAGGTTCTCCTGCAAGTTTCTTTGGCTCCTGGTTTTGCGGCCCGGCGCCGAAAACCTTTTTCAGCAGGTAGTCTCCGGCTTTTTTGCCCGCTTTTTCGAGCAAAGAAACTCCCGACTGAAGCAGATTCCCGGGTTTCCAAGCCTCCATGGCCGGGTTTTCAACACGGCGGTCTACGCGCTGGGGTCGCCCGGACGGTCTGCCGTAGCGGACCACCCGAATCCTGCCGGGGCCGAAAATGAAGCCCTGAAAAAAAATGTTTCTGCCGCCGAAAAAGAGATTGTTAACGAACGACGGGTCGAACCTCATACCCATGCGTGCGAACTCTTTTTCCATTTCCTGAAAAGTGTCTCGGCCATGGCCGCTCGTGAAAAAATCCTTGAATATTTCTTCCTGCGAATATCTGAAGCCGCTTCCACGAGCACCTCCGGGGGCGCCATTTCCAAACCGCCGGTACTGGTCATACTGAGCACGCTTGCCGGAATCGGAGAGCACGCCGTACGCCTCGTTGATTTTCTTGAATCGTTCTTCGGCCCTTGCATTTCCAGGATTTCTATCCGGGTGAGTCTCCAGGGCCAACTTGCGGTATGCCTTTTTGATCTCTTCGGTTGGGGCGTCCTGGGCGACGCTCAATGTTTCATAGTAGTCGAAATTCGGCATCGGGGTCTGTTTCTTTCCTGAATTTTTTCATAATTATACAGAAGAATTGCACAGGAGAAAATATAGGTCCAAAATCATGGAATAGCAATAACACTTATGAAGGGACTCCCCTGAGCCGGATAAACACGGGGGCGGGAGAGGCAGCGGCCGGTTATGCGCCCGTCCGGCAAAAAATGCGCAGATCCCAACAAGGAGGTTGCCAAAGCGATGCTCCTTCTCTATAATAGCTTTCACTGCCGAAGTGGTGGAACTTGGTAGACACGCCATCTTGAGGGGGTGGTGGGGCAACTCGTGCCGGTTCGAGTCCGGCCTTCGGCATTATAAAAAAAGTTAGTTAAATCAACAGCTTATGGTGTTGCGGTGCTTCGGCGTCCGTCGGCCCGTTTCCTCGCTTCAGCTCCTGTCTCCATATCTGAATCAGAACCGAACAATCCTGAGCTTGCTTCCGGGTTCAATATACTGGGAAACAATTTTGAGTTTGCCCAAAACCTACTTTCGCCTTTTTTTATCCTGAATTTTGCATTTAAAACACAGAGCGGATCAAAAGAGTGCATAAATCATGGAATCTGCGATAGCTCACGGGGATCAGGAATGGACATTCTGGGATACCGGGAGCGGAGGCAAGAAGACCCTTTTTAATGTGTGTTATGCACTAGCCATTCACGCGGTTGCACTGGAACGCAGAATGCCCGTTCCCAACCTATTGATTATCGATAGCCCGACAAAATATATTAGCGAGGACAAGAACCCCGAATTGGTGAGATCTCTCTATGCCGAGATCTATCGCTTGGCCAGAGGACGAAATGGTCGCAGGCTTCAATTCCTGCTGATTGACTCGGATTTGGTTGGGCCAAAAACTGAGCTGACAGGGTTTATGGCGCGCCGAATGGCAGGCGAACCTGATGCCCCGAGCTTGATTCCCTATTACTCTGGACCATGAGAAAAGAAGCGAGATTTATTGGGTTAACTCCGCGGGATGTAGTATTATCAAGCGTGTTCGCCCAATTCTTCGCACAGGAATGGGCTGCCCGTAGACCCTACGCAATACGAATGCTGTGGACAAATTACCGCGAGGAGTGGGTTTTTCCTTTTGGTTCTTTGAGCGCATTTTTTGATTTAGCCAGAAATCGTCGGCAAAACGACTTACATTTTCCACTGAGATGGCCACAAAACAATTGGTGAGTCTGATGCAGAGACGGACACGTCACAATCCGAAACGCCGGATACGGCAGGAGTTAGATCCCGATTATTTGAAATCGCTTGCCAGTTCCGTGAACTACGGCGGCAACCCCGAACACAAGAGGAATCCGGGGGATTTCGGTTTGATGCCGCTTTCGCAGCCACGCGCCGATAAGACGTTGTGCGATACAGTTGGAGTCTTCTCCAGAACGGAAGCGACAAGACTGCTCAAGGATGGGGATCCGCAAAGGATTGGTCAGTGAGCAGGAGCGAAACGGATATCCTCAAAATATCTGGTCTGTGACAGAAGATGGGTGGCCCATGGAAGCGCAGCTCGAAAACCCCCAAAGAGGAACTTATCATGGATATCCTATGCCGGAAACCGGCCCATTCCGAAAAGAAGTTCTGGCATGGAAGAAAATATGAGTCGTTTTTCTATCGATTTCCAATGGCTGGCGCGAGAATACGGGGACGCTGTCGCCCGCTCTACCTTAGCTGAAATCACGATCACCGCCAATGGGTGGAAAGCTACTGAGATAGAAGACTTTCTTGCCAAGACTGTCCGTCCGGCCGTTCGCGTTTCTGCTTTTGCTCTGGCGCAATGGTTCGCATCCAACTGGTGGAGACTGCTGTGGGAGCCGGAAAGAAAAAATATGATGTCTTGGAACATGAGTCACAAAGTCGGGGCCGCAGGAGAGGGTTACCTCTGGCCAGACCTTACCTTCATCAGCGATGGCGAAGCAGTTCAGATTTGCTCCATTCCCACACACCCTTTATCGAAACAACCCATCCGCTATTTGAATAGCTTTGATGTCAGCATTCCTGCTAACGAATTTGAAAATGGCATGCATTCATTTATCGAGGCGGTTACCAGAAGACTCTCGGATACAAAGACTCAAGCAGTCGAACTTGAAACTCTCTGGAAGGAAGTTCTCATTGAGCGTTACGATCCCAAGTTGGCATCTTGGCGCAAGCTTGAAGCAATAATGGGATACGATCCCGATGAGGCGCCAGACCAAATTATCGAAGCCCTTCAAAGCGCAGCATCTGAATACGGATCGAGTGCCGTTGAGGAGATGGCTGCGGAGTCCATGGAGAACGCCGTCGCCGACATTGAGACCCTTTGGGGCGAATCGCGAAAGGGAGCTTTCCCAATCGATGTTCCTGGTTTCGATCATCTGAAAAAGCAAATCAGTAGGATAAGATCGTCACTCTTACCTTGGGAAAGAGCTACGGAGGTTGCACGGATAGTCCGTAGAGGCTGGTCCTTGCGACCTGGTCCCGTTCCAACTTCCACTCTCGCAGAAGTCCTTTCGTTCAAACAGGACTCCCTGGAAAACACAATTGATATCCAAGGGCCGATGAATGCCGGTTTTCGCAATGGCGACCCAAATAGCTTCAGCGTTTTCTTGAGGGGTACCATCCCGGCTAGCCGTCGCTTCGCATTACTACGGCTTGTTGGAGACCACCTGACAGCTCCGCGAGATGACAAATTGCTTCCGGCTGCTAGATACGCCAAGACTCAACGTCAAAAATTCCAGAGAGCATTCGCGCAGGAGTTTCTGTGCCCGTCTTCAGATCTGGTTGGGTATTTAAATTCAGCGGAACCCAGTGATGAAGACATAGAAGATGCCGCGCATTATTTCGATGTCTCCGCGCTGATGGTTAAAACCATTTTGGTGAACAAGGGTGAACTGGAACGTTCATGTCTTCCCTGTTCGTAGTGTTGGATTCTATGGATTCTATTCTCCACATTGAGTTCAGATGCCGAAAGTACAGATCAGGTGGTTAAAAGAACACCCTGGAGAAAGCCACTGATGGCCATAGATGGAAAAGCACAAAAGTCCTCGGCGGCAGGAACATAGAACCGGCTGTTTGCCTCATCCTTACCCATGCCCCCGAATTATCACTCAGTGGCACTTGATGCTATTCTGAGATATCAAACTTGTCGTCTATCAGGAAAAACTCTATAAAATGAACACATATCACGAGTGGATGGAGTAACCTTTCCAAATCCTCTAAGGATTACATTCCTCACTGGGCTTGTACCCAGCTCTGAGCGCCTCATTTCTATTTTTGAAATGGGCTATGCATTTTGGACAATCGTAATTTCTACAGCCAGATGAATGGAAAACGTGAGTGACAATATCCCCATGGACCTCTTCCGATGTCTGCTTCGGACTAGAGGAATTTGGCGGTGTGTTTTCCAAAGGCTTGTTCTCTCGTCTAAATTCCGATGGTGGGGTGGGATTTTCAGTTGACCACAGTCCGATCTTCTTGATTTGGGCTTCTTCTTGATTTCTGATCCACATGGGACAGGATGTGTCCCTGCAATACGGAACCAGCACCCAGGCCAATCCGGCTTTTACTAATTCTTCATTGAGGGACTTCCCATCGACGCTGACGATTACGATAGTCCGGCCACTGCTGTCAACAAGCATTGGCCTCACTTCGACGATTCTCCCAGTAACCATTTGTGACGTAAAATTCTTGCTCTCCGGGCCGAAAATTTGCTGCTGCCTGGGGCATTTGATCCCATAGAGAAAGACCTTCTCCTCTCTCCCGTCGTGCAGAAAAGTTATTGCGTCCCCATTCGAAATATCAACTACTTGTCCCTGCCACCCCCACGATATGGTAGGAATGAAAAAGAGGACCACAAGGAAAATCAGTGAAATCACTTGGCGCGGCATCATTCTACCCCCATGGACTCAGAACGGATTGTTACCTTCTGTTGGATTTTAGCGCATTTTACGACTTCGGGCGAAGCACATTACAGAATTTGTCATTGGGTGACAAGGATTCGCCCGTTCAGTGGATCACGCGAGGTATTGTGAATTGCGAGTAATGAAAATCTATTTCGCAGGTCCTCTATTTTCCGAAACTGAACGGTATTCTATGCGGTCTACCATCATACAGATAGAAACCCTGGCGGCAAATCGGGAAGTGAAGGTCGGGATCATTTTCCCTTAGGATCTCATCACGCAGTACAAGATCGACCGGCTTGCCGAAAAAGCCAAGTTCGAAATCTTCTCCCGCTGCAAATCTCATCTCGACGATGCCGACATGCCGATAGCCCTTTTGGATGGTACCCAAGTGGATGATGGGACAGTCCGGGAGATCGGCTATTTCTTCGCCAGGAAATCGCCCGAACAAAAAATCATCGGCATCCGGACTGATTTCCGGCTAGCAGGTGAGAGTGAAGGCGCAGTGGTGAATCCGATGATCGAGCGGGCGTGTGATCGGATAGTGCGGACACGAGAAGAGTTGATGGAAAGCATTTTTCATCTCTTCTGATTATCCGTCAAGAAGTTCCTCTGACGTTGACAGTCCCTTTTTCCGTCCATATTTTCCTTGAAGGACCCCAAGAGGTCGAAACAGGAGGCCCGGTTAAAATTCCCGGACCAAACGCTCGACGGAAAGAGGAAGAGTAAAATCTTCAATGGGAAGTTGAGAAAACAGGCTGGGATGAATCAAACATGGTGAAGACCGGCACCGAAATGGTCACTTGGGGTTCAACTTTCTTTAGAGCTTCCTTTTTCCTTCCAGCCAGCCAGCGTTTCCCTTCTTCCATTCAACGCCATAAGGCACAATCAAATAAGTTACCCGAACCGCATCCCATCAGAAAGGAATGAGGCGTTGAAAACTAAACTGCTGGTTCTTGCTGTCTGTTTGGCCCTTTTGTCCGCCTTCACAGCCGTTAATGTAAGCGCCCACCCTCCTTGTAAGAAAGTCTGGGTCGAAGGCCACTACAGCAAATATGGGCAATGGATTAAGCCTCACTGGAAGTATGGGCACTGGGTTCATGGTCATTACAACAGCTATGGCAAATGGATTCCCGGGCGCTGTCGCTAATTTTACGTCAGACTTTCTGTTTTCTCTCCGACAATATTACTCAGTCTCATGCTTCCTTGCTTTGCGAGCCGTGAAAAGGGCCAATTTCTGCGCCTCCCTCCTCGGTTCTCTCAATTTTAGCTAGTCCATCACTGGAACTGGATTTCAGACGAGCAGGCGCGAGCGAAGGCGCCGTGGTGAACTGCTGTGATTGAAAGGGCGCTTGTGATTGGATTGTGAGGTTACGGGAGGAGTCGATGGAACTCATCATAGACTCGCTTGTAATGAGGACCTCTGGTTGACACCTTATGAGACAGTGGACATATTTAGCCCCATGAGAGTTATTATCGAAGAAATTTCAATCCACCAGGACCGGCGTGGCGTAGTATTCGAGCCTCTAAGCTCTGACGCCCTCGCGGCGCAGCATAACGTGCATGTGGTACTGACTGAGCCGGGCGGGATTCGTGGCAATCACTATCACCGGATTGGAACGGAAATAATGACCGTATATGGCTCTGCCTTGGTTCGCCTCCGAGATGGAGAAGAGATCGAGGAGCGAGTACTGGCAGAAGGATGCGTGGTCCGCTTCACCATCCCAACAGGAGTGTCACACGCCTTCAAAAACATTGGTGAACGATCGAATCTTCTGATCTGCTTCAACACTGAAGTGCATGATCCAGGCAACCCGGATGTAGTGCCTGACGTCCTGATCAAAGATTGAGGGTAACACGCATGACTTCCATCGTTTTGTCACCCATCGATTGACCTGATCCTAAAGCCTTATCAGCGAATCGGCCAATGGCCGCCATAAAAGGCCTTCCGGGGCAATTTGCTGGTGCTCAAACAACAAATCCAGCCGGCGGCGTACTATAACGCAAAAGGTTTTAAATGCGGTAAAATGGCGGGGAGTCCAGGCCTGAGCGGCTCAGACACTTAAACCAGTTCTTGAATCCTGCCGTATATATGCATTATCAACGCTCGGGTCTCAACCATCAGACTTGTATCGCAGTCCGGGGACCCCTTCAGGGAAAGAAATAAAAGGCTTTGCTCATACATCGTTTGATGCAGTCTTCTGATCTCTTGTGTTTTGTCCATACCCGGCATAAAAGCATCTCCTTCCAGCGCTTTGTATAACCGTTGTGTAACCATGGAGTCAAATGGTTTGTCCAAATTATCTTAATGTCTCAAAATCCTGCGGAGAAGGCGGATCTTCCCGCGCCTTTCAATGATTCTGATGGTTCTAAACGAGATACATTCTTCTTGAGGTAATCGAAAAAAGCAAGGCAGGACCTTCAAAATGGCGATCTTTGACAACCCGGGATAAAGTTGCGGGCAGCCGCCTGAAAATTGGGGGGTTCTCGAATTGGCTTTAGTAAAAAAGGGTCATGATATACCTCCGGCATGGACCCATTGTCTGTGACTTACCCCAGGGCTTGTTTATTGACAAATTGAGCCTTACTTTATGTAGGTATATCAATTACTTAGGTACTTTGAGGACGGAAGGAGGATCGACGATGATCCGAAACAATATTTTGACGCGTACTATCATTGGGGTCCTCGTGGTTGTTTTGGCGGCTCCGATCGGGGTGTTCGCGCAGACCGGCCAAAACAAGCAGACTACTCAAAGCAATGAATCGGAACAAACGTTCAGCCAGGCGCAGCTGGACCAGATGCTAACGCCAATCGCCCTATATCCTGATCCACTGCTTGTCCAAATCCTCTTAGCGGCCACATATCCGTCTCAAGTTGTGGAAGCCGACCGGTGGGTGAAGGAAAACAAGGGCCTGAGCAAAGATCGATTGAACGCGGCAATAGACAAAAAGGATTGGGACCTGAGTGTGAAGGCGCTGGTAGCTTATCCGCAGGTTCTCGCCATGATGGACGAACATTTGGATTGGACGACCAAATTGGGCGAGGCGTTTTTGGCCCGGCAGAAGGAGGTGTTGGCCTCCATTCAGGAATTGCGCCATAAGACGTATGCCAAGGGTAAAAAGCATAGTCACGAACATTATCGGCGCCATTACGCATCGCAGCGAGATTACTATCGCGGATCCGGCTTATCAATCGATACTCCGTTCTTTGATATTGATATCCCATAGGGATTGGTATTCGAAGACTTCTGGATACTGAGTGCAGAATGCGCAGCCCGCGCCTGTGGCTGAAATGTTACTATCCTCCAGCGACAGCGCGCGCATGCGAATTATGACCGGCCCATGGGCTGAGGGGACATCTGTGACCCACATGTTCCGCGCCTTATTGGCAGGCCGCTGGGAGTATCTATTTTTCGGCACAATTTTTCTGCCGAAGTGGGAAGCAGTAGATCAACAGCTTTTCCCAGAGGACCCCGAGCAACAGAATGCTCATCCATGAAAGGGGATGAAGGTATCGGACTAGGGATTCCGTACACAATGATGACAGGACAACAACCGAAAGCGCGGCTCCGACGAAAATTGGGGCGATAAGCGCCCTCTTTGAATCTTCCACGACGCACAACGCGATGAGACCCACCAAGGGGGAAATAAGCAAGAACCAGTACCAGAGAAGCGCGTGCTGATAGTACACTTTCGTGAGCGTGGGCAGGGAGCACAGGCCCTTCATGGAGAGGAAAAACTTCTCTGCCCAGAACGGATTGGAGAAATTTTGCTCGCCTTTCGTGTAGAGATCGCCCGGGATCTGCTTCCGAATGATTTGGAGATCGAAGTAATCCAGATAGGTATGAATGGAAAGCTTCAGCACGCCCAGAGGATCACGTTTCAGAGCATTCATCGCCGTTTCCTGCGCGGCCCGGTTCCCATCGGGCATACCCAGCACCCGGGAAATGTTCGAACAGAGCCCCCCCTCACGAAAACGCTGACAAGGACGGGCGGCGCGATCCTTGTAGTCACAGACAAGATTTCCGAAAACGGTGCCCCGGAGTTCGGGGTAAGGGAAGTCCTCCGGTTCTACGACAGGAGCCCAGGCGGCAAGTAGAAATAAGCCATTTCTCAGGTTGTATCCCGGCTCCCCACCGGAGAGTCTACCGAAGAGATGTCTGTATCCAGTGTGTATGACAAGGGTGAGGCAGAACGAAATGAACACATGCAACCCAACGACACACAACAGTCGCATTCGACCGGCAGGAAGGCCACGTTCAAGATTGAACGGCAACCAGAGTGAGGGGGGACTGTTCTCCGCGCAGGCGGCAAGGGCAGCCAGAAAAGGCAGCGTAATAGTGTAGACCTGCACGATCGGAAGGAAACTCACCCGCAGGCTGACCAGGGCGATTCCCAGAGGCGGCAGGAGGACCAGGGGCTTCCATGAGTGAGTCTGGATGTATTGAAGAGCGAGCAGGGCATAGCAAGCAAAAATGAAGAGCGAAAAACACTCGGTCATGACAAACCGTTCGTATACTAGCTGAATGGGCTCGATGGCGAAAAGAATACCCAAAGCGAAAGCAACATTCCGTCTGACCCTGAAGAATCTCTCCAGAGTGTAAGTGAGGAGGATGGTGGAACCCACGCTGGCAAAGATCTGAGCGGTGATCAACGAGCTAAACGAGTTTGCCCGGACAGCGGTCAGGTGAACAAGGTAGCCATAGGTGAAAGAGCGGTCCTGGGGCGTCCAACCGGTGAGGGCCGTCAAGATATAGCTACCCGAGTCACCAAAAAAGAAACCCGGTACGGGGTCCAGCATATAGAGCAGGAATTTGATGCAAAAGACGGCAAGGATAAAAGCCAGCCATGATTCGATACCGCTGCGGTTCACTTTCCTGTTACTATCACAGCAAATCATTTCAGTCGAACCTGTAAAATTCGAAGAATGAAAGGTGTAGCTAATACTAATTCAAAGAGTGGGCTTCTGGGAAAACTATATAGCGTCTTCCTGCGAAATTCAATACTAAGAGCCTGTAGGAGAATACTAACACATATTCTGGGACAGGCTGGAATGCGGGTAACCGCGGTCGCTCAATCCAAAGATGTCGTGCCGGTTTTGCTTGATGCATACGCTTTGGAGGTGCCTTACAGTCTTGCCATAATTGACGTCTGTATGCCTCATATGAGCGGCCATGAAGTGGCCGTGCAAATTAGGAGACAGAATTCCAGGATAGCCGAGATACCATTATTGGCCTATTCCTCATCCGTGGAACATGGATCCAGTAAAAGCATCGAGGCCGGGTTCAATAGATTTCTCGTAAAGCCCGCATCTCGGAAAAAACTCATCGAAATGGTTGGGCAACTGATAGGAGCTAACGGTGAGCAACGGGCAGCGAGCCGGCCGGCCACCCCCAGTCCCCAACCTGCTCCTGGCGCAGGCAACAATAACGGATTACGAATCCTCCTGGCAGAAGACAACCCCGCCAACATCAAACTCGCAACCTTCGTGCTCACTAGAGCAGGATTTAGAGTGGATGTCGCCAGGAACGGCCACGAAGCGGTGGAGAAGTATACCAGCGCCCCCGAGGTTTTCGATTTGATCCTTATGGATGTCCAGATGCCGGAAATGAATGGCTTGAGGGCGACAAAAGCCATTAGAGAAAAAGGGTTTGACAGTGTCCCCATAATCGCCATGACGGCGAACGCCATGAAAGGCGATCTCGAAAATTGCCTTAATGCCGGGATGAACGATTACATAGCAAAGCCAATCCGGCGCGAAAATGTTCTTGAAGTGATTCATAAGTGGATCCGGGCTGAGAGTTTAGATACGACGAGTTGAATAACTTGAGCTAATCCCGACGAACACAAGGATGAAAGAATTTTAGTTGTGGGCTAGATGATGCTGGTTGCTTTACCCGACGGGAGAATATGAGTTGATTAGAGATCGAAATTACCCGCGCAAGCCTTCTTTGCAAACCCTGCTTACTCCTTTCCTGGTTGTAGTAGTGGGGTCCCTCCTGACGACGGTCCTGTTCGGGATGGCACGGCAGTCGGAGTTGAGCAACTTTCGATTGCAGTTTGAGAGAGATTCGGCAATACGGTGTAACATCATTGCTCAACAAATGGATGAGTGTCTCCTCGTCATTGAGGCCCTGCAACGGTTATTTGATGTATCGGAGCTTGTGGATAAAAAGAAATTCGCGACTTTCACGATCCCCTTTTTGGCAGAGGAAAAGGAGATACAAGCGCTCGAATGGATCCCCCGTGTACCGTTTGCTGAACGTGGCCGCTATGAAGAGATGGGGCAGCAACAGTGGATGGGAACCTTCCAGATAACTGAACGCGGCCCTTTGGGAGACACTATCCCTGCCGGTGTGCGAGAAACTCATTATCCTGTCTTCTATGTCGAACCACTTAAAGGAAACGAAAAGGCTGTGGGCTATGACCTGGGGTCTGACCCAATACGCAGGGCTGCGCTGGAGCAGGCCGCCGACACGGGAGCGCCAACAGTTACCGAGCGTATCAGACTCGTGCAGGAATCGGGAGAACAGTACGGTTTTCTCATTTTCCTCCCCGTTTATCGAATGGGCATGTCTACCGAGACTGTCGAGCAGCGAAGGACAGCTCTCGAAGGGTTTGCCCTTGGGGTCTTCCGTGCAGGCAACGTTATAAGCGCCGTTTTGGACATTACCGAACCACTTGGGCTCCCGTTTGACCTTCTCGACCTTTCAGCGCCGGCAGAACTGCAACTCATTCATCACTGGCCGGCTCGACTCGACATGAAAGGCTCGTGGAGGTCACCTTTTTTCCCTGTTCCGCCGCGATATTCGAATAAGTTTGCTTTTGCAGGTCGCCAATGGGGAGTGGAGGTCACAGCTAGCCCGGCTTATATGGAGCGTCACTACCCCTTTGCCTGCTGGCTCATTCTGCCCACCGGTTTTTCGCTGACTCTCGTCTTATGTTTCTACATCCGCGCAGTCCTTGGACAGCGAGTGCAGCTCGAACGCACAGTGTTGGAACGTACTGCCGATCTGCGAATAAGTGAAGAGCGTTTCCGGGCGATTTTCGACTCGGTCAATGACGCCATTTTTGTCCTCGACGTATCAACTTCAACGTATCTTCCACCCTTTCGAACAAGCAGACAGCTCACTCAGCCGGCGATTCCAAGGCGTCGGGCTGGGGCTTTCGCTTACCAAGAGCATGGTGGAGCTTCATGGAGGAAAAATCTGGGCTGAAAGTGAGGGAGAGGGGAAAGGCGCCAGGTTTTGTTTTATTATGCCGACTATGCCACCCAAAATGAATGCGGAGAAGAACGAATGGCAGGGAAGCTAAAGACGCTGATTGTCGGGGATAGTAAGCCCATCCTGGTTATACTGGTTATATATGACGCAGGGCTGAGTAACCGTGTTTTTGAGAAGCGTTTCCTTGGAAATTCATACTACATGGCAGCCCGAGATCATCGTATTGGACATCTTCATTTCCGGGATGAGCGGTTAGGAATGACGCGGCAACCACTGTCGCCGGATGCAGAAAAATACAAATGCCGAAGGCTTGGAATTGTTCGACATGCTTTTGATGTTTTCCGCCCGGGAGAGTGGTGACGGAAACGCAGCTAATATTTTGAGGTTAAATTGATATGCCGGAAGAACAACAAACTATTCTTGTTGTCGATGACGAGCAACCGAACAGAAAATTACTCAGAGCACAACTCTCTGTCATGGGCTACACCGTTCGCGAGGCTGATAGCGGGAGCGAAGCTCTTGAGATGGCAAGAGAAAAACCGGATCTAATCCTGCTCGATGTCATGATGCCGAATATGGACGGGTTCGAAGTCTGCCGCCGTTTGAAGGAAAGTGAGGCCACTCGCGATATACCGGTCATATACCTGTCTGCTATGAAGGATGCCAAAAGTAAAGTCCATGGTCTGGCTGCCGGTGGGGTTGACTATATCAGCAAACCCTATGACGGTCCCGAGTTGCTTGCCAGAGTCAAGACGCATCTGACTCTCCATCGGCAGGAAGAGGAACTCAGCCGATACGCCCGGCAACTCCAACTCATGGTCGAAGAAAGAACTCGGCAACTGATACATGCAGACCGCCTGGCTACACTGGGCACTTTTGCGGCCGCAATTGCACATGAAGTTAATGGTCCACTTCATTACATCGGTGGAAGCGCCGAATTGTTGAAGCTATTCTGGAACGAGGCGGAACCATTTCTGCAACAGTATGTGAACGCAGATCGAACCGGTAAGTTGGAAAAGGGCATTCCAAAAATTAGTAGCTACATTGAAGCAATTCTTGAGGAGACGGAACGTATCGCTAGTACGTGCGCACTCTCAGGACCTACGCACGAAAAGATGAAGAGGGTATGCAGCCATGTCTCCTGGTAGCTCCGGTAAACGATGCGGTTCAATTGCTCCAGCCAAAATGCAAGCATGGGGTGTCAATAGACATATCCATTCCTCCCGACCTCCGAATCCAATGCAACCGGCGCAAGATTTCTCAGATATTCATCAACCTTTTCACAAATGCCATCGACGCAATGCCTGACCAAAGCGGGTTCATTCGCGTTGATCGGTCCCCTCAAACGGCTGTGTAAACGTCAAGGTGAAAGACAGTGGGTCCGGGATACCCGATGCAATGTCCAAAACGATCTTCGACCCATTCTTCACCACAAAAGGTGAGGAACAGGGAACAGCAATACGTGGTGGTGTTTATGTTAACCTACTCGTTTCGTTACGTATTGTCAAAACCCGTCTTCGGTCACCAACCCGACGCCCGGGCCGTTGTTCACAGCAACTGTTTCGCCCCAGAATGCCACGGGATATGGTGGACCCCATTGTCAAGACCATTTTTTGCCCGCAATAAGCTAATGTCCGGCGGGGTCTTAGGGTTGAGTTTTGGGGGCGGCGCGAAAGCGGTAAATCCCAGGGGTTCGGGGACGGAGTCCCCGAGTCCAGCAACGCTCCGCTCCTGCTCCGGCGCCGGCTCCGATTCGGGAGTGCCTTGGGGTTGTAATTCCAAATCTTCCATGCCTGTCTAGATCATGCCCAAGCTTAAATGTAGTCGTTTTCAATCGCCGCCATGGGCTGATCGGTGGCAACACAGCGTCGAAACTGCCGTGCCGCTGGAGCGCGATCTCGCCGAAT
>CAWGZP010000009.1:0-6139 GCA_963826655.1 uncultured delta proteobacterium | reverse complement strand
AATGTATTGCTCTCTTGGCTGCTTTGTAGTTCTCGGGATTATCTCCGAACCGGCTTTCCTGGCCAGGGTGGTCGAGACCGGCGCCTATTTCATTTCGAAGCTCAATAGGCTCAAGGATCGCTATCCGTTCATCAAAGGCGTTCGCGGACGAGGTCTCATGGTGGGCTTGGAATTGGCTTTTCCCGGCGCCGGGGTTGTTGAAAAGTGCATGCAGAGGGGCGCCATCATAAATTGCACTCACGATGTCGTATTAAGGTTCGTTCCTCCTCTTATCGCCGGGGTCTCGGAAGTCGACGAGATGATCGGCATTCTCGACAGCGTCTTTAAAGGGGAAGCCTGATGAAGCGTGACATCCTTACGATCCGGGACCTTTCGCCGGAAGAGATACTCGGCCTGATCGCCAAAGCCGAAAGGATGAAGGCGGAACTTGGGGCGAGGACCCTTCCGAAATCGCTTGACGATAAAATCGTCGGCCTCATTTTTCTGAAACCCTCCACCAGGACCAGGGTTTCTTTCCAGTCGGCCGTCTACAGGCTGGGAGGCCAGGCGATATCCATGACCGCCGCGGAAACGCAGATTTCCAGGCAGGAACCTATTGCGGATATGGCGCGCGTTCTCGATCGCTATATCGACGCTATTGTCATAAGGACTTTTGCTCATCGGGACACTGAGGAACTGGCTCAGTTTGCCTCAATTCCTGTGGTAAACGCCTTGACGGATTACTCGCATCCCTGCCAGGTATTGGCCGATCTTTTGACCATACGGGAAAAACGCGGCTCGCTCGAAAATCTCACTGTCACCTGGGTCGGGGACGGGAATAACGTGGCAAATTCGTGGATAAGCGCGGCCGTGCGGCTCGGCTTTTCGCTGAATCTCGCCTGCCCGCGCGGATATGAACCGGAAAAAGAGGTGCTCGACTGGGCTGCGCATGAAGGAAAAGGGAAGGTCGAGCTTATTCCTGACGTGATACGGGCGGTGTCGGACGCCGACGTGCTCTATACGGATGTCTGGGCCAGTATGGGCCAGGAAAGTGAAGCGCAGATTCGCAAGAAAGCGTTTGAGGATTACACGATAGATTCGCGGCTCCTCGAAGCCGCGCCTCCGCATGCCATAGTGCTCCACTGCCTGCCCGCTCATCGCGGAGAAGAGATCTCCGAGGAAGTGCTCGAAGGGCCGAGAGCGCCGGTTTTCGATCAAGCCGAAAACAGGCTTCATTTGCAAATGGCCCTGCTTGACTGGATAATCGGGAGCGGGGATCTCTGATCCGGGCCGCTCTGAGGACAAGAGGTCCGAGAGGACCTGTACGATTTGGAGGAGTGTCAAAGTAATGGGTGTCAAGAAGGTTGTTCTGGCTTATTCGGGAGGGCTTGATACATCGGTTATTCTGAAATGGCTGATCGAGACCTACAAGTGCGAAGTCGTGGCCTATTCGGCAGACCTGGGCCAGGATGAGGAACTGGACGGGATCGAGAAAAAGGCTCTCGCGACCGGTGCGATAAAAGCGCGTATTGAAGATCTCAGGGAGGAGTTCGCAAGCGAATTCGTTTTCCCGGCATTTCGCGCCAACGCCATCTATGAGGGTCAGTACCTGCTCGGCACCTCGATAGCGCGCCCGCTGATCGCAAGGCAGCAGATAAAGATAGCCGAGGAAGAAGGGGCCGACGCGGTAAGCCATGGAGCTACCGGCAAGGGAAACGACCAGGTCCGGTTCGAGCTGGCTTACACGGCTCTCAGGCCGGACATAAAGGTGATTGCGCCATGGCGCGAGTGGGACTTGAAGTCGCGAAGCGACCTGATCGCTTTTGCGGAAAGACATGGGATTCCTGTCCCCGTTACGAAGGCCAAGCCCTATAGCTGTGATCGCAACATGTTGCATGTAAGCTACGAAGGGGGCATTCTCGAGGATCCGTGGGCGGAGCCCGACCCCAAAATGTTCGTTATGACCACAAGCCCGGAAAATGCCCCGGACGAGCCGCAAATTATTGAAATCGACTATGAAAAGGGAGACCCGGTAGCGGTTGACGGCGAACCTATGAGCCCGGCCAGGCTCCTCCAAACACTCAACGTAATCGCGGGAAAGCACGGAATCGGCCGCGTGGACATCGTGGAAAACCGGTTCGTGGGGATGAAATCTCGCGGGGTTTACGAAACGCCGGGCGGCACCATAATGCGAGCCGGCCACTGCGCCGTTGAATCCATTACTTTGGACCGGGAGGTCATGCGCCTGCGCGACAGCCTTGTCCCTGAATACTCGCGCATGATCTATAACGGGTTCTGGTATTCTCCGGAGATGAAATACCTCCAGAATATTATGGACCTTGCGCAGGACAGAGTCTCGGGAACAGCGCGTCTAAAGCTCTACAAGGGAAACTGCCAGGTGATCGGGCGCAAGTCGGAGCGCTCTCTTTACCAGCCCAGCTTTGCAACCTTTGAAGAAGACGATGTCTATCGGCAGGATGAGGCTGGCGGTTTCATCCGGCTGTCCGGGCTCAGACTGAGAATAGAGGCTCTGGTGGAGCAAAGTCTTCGACAGCGGCCGACCAGGGGATAGAAGCGAGAAGTGCGAGACAGACCCCGTAGGATGCGGGAAGCGGAGAGACTGTGCCGCAATTCAGAAATTCTTCGACAAAATCCGATGGGGCCAATTTCTACTTCCCCCTTTTGTAAAGGGGATCGAGGGGGATTTCAAAGCATTGGATTGAGATCGGAGAATCACAGTTCCCCTGCCTCCCTTTAAGAAAGGGAGCGAAGACGAAAAACATTGCGTTTGCGATACAGTCTCGGAGCGCAACCCATCAAATTGTTTTGCATCGGAACTTTTGGGACGCACCACTGGAAACTGGAAACTAAAACTCAAAACTGTAGTCAGGAGATTTGCTCCACATGGCCGAAAAGCTCTGGCAGGGACGCTTTGAGCAGCGCACAAACAAGCTGGTGGAAGAATACACCGCCTCTATCCATTTTGACTCCCGGCTCTACAGGTATGATATCCACGGGAGCATCGCGCATTGCCGTATGCTGGCCGAATGCGGCATAATTTCGCACGAGGACGCTTCCCGTATAGTGGAGACGCTTGGCGAAATACTTCGCGATATGGAGCGGGGCGGGATCGCCCTGGATTCCTCCCAGGAGGATATCCATATGGCAATCGAAAATGAACTCATGACGCGGATAGGGGAGATCGGCGGCAAGCTCCATACGGCCAGGAGCCGAAACGACCAGATTGCCCTCGATATGCGGCTCTATATGCGCGATGTGCTCGCCAGGACTTTGGACCTCGTGCGCGAAGTTCAATCCACCCTGGTCGAAATGGCCGAAAAGCACATCGACGTAATCATGCCGGGATTTACTCACCTCCAGCACGCACAGCCCATTCTGTTTGCTCATCATCTGATGGCCTACTACGAGATGTTCGGCCGCGATTGCGCAAGGTTTGCCGACTGCCTTACCCGCACGGACGTGATGCCGCTGGGTAGCGCGGCCCTTGCCGGTACAACCTTTCCAACCGATATGGAGTGGACGGCCCGCGAGCTTGGCTTTTCACGGGTCGTGGCAAACTCCATGGATGCGGTCAGCGACCGCGATTACCTGATAGAATTCTGCTCGGCTTCGGCTATCCTGATAATGCACGTGAGTCGCATGTCCGAGGAGCTTATCCTCTGGTCAAGTCCCGAATTCGCCTTCATCGAGATAAGTGATGCATTTTGCACTGGGTCCAGCATTATGCCCCAGAAGAAAAATCCGGACGTCCCGGAGCTTATGCGCTCGAAAACCGGTCGGGTTTATGGAAATCTCGTCGCACTTCTTACTTTGACCAAAGGATTGCCCCTGGCCTATAACCGTGACCTGCAGGAAGACAAGGAGCCGGTCTTCGACACAGTCGATACGGTGCTTTCCACCCTGCGCCTGCTTGGCAAAATGCTTCCCGAAATTAAGGTCAACCGGGAAAGAATGGCCGGGATGGCCGGGCATAACTTCACGCTGGCTACCGACCTGGCCGATTATCTGGTCAGGCATGGCGTTCCTTTCCGTAAAGCGCACCATGTGGTCGGCCAGGTCGTTCAATACTGCATCCGGAACGGCAAGGAATTGACCGGCTGCTCGCTTGACGAGTTCAAAGCTTTTCATAAGGCTTTCGACGAGGATGTTTTCTCCTACCTTGATATTTCGAACGTAATCGACCGGAGAAGATCAATTGGAGGCACTGCCAGCTCACGGGTCAAAGAGGCCATTGCCAAGGCGCGCAAGGACCTTGAAGCCTGCAAAGGCGATTCTGGGCAAAACCGAAAATAGCTCAAAAAAACGGGTAACTTATGCGTAATCTGGCTGATTTGCTGAAATATAAGGGACTGGGAATCATTTCTCTTTGCATCTTGACCGTTCTGATTTCAGGTTGTGGAAAGAAACTCTTCCCCAAGCTCCAGGGGACGGCGCCCGCGCCCCAGGTAAAGGATCTGGGCGCGCAAGTTATGCCCAGGTCGGTCGAGCTTTCGTGGAGCCCTGTACCGGCAGCCGAAGGGACCGCGGGGTATGGCTATTCGATACTGAGGGGCGAGGTGCGGTGGGAAAACCGCAATTGTGTCGAATGCCCCTCCCCGGATATGCGGCAGGTCCAGAAAATAGATGCCGCCGCTGTCAAACCTGGTTCGGACGGTAAGCTTCGGTGGTCTGACCCCGATGTCTCCTATCGCCGTGCGTTCCGCTACCAGGTATCCGTCATCGATGCCAGAGGCACCGGCATTAGCCTTTCCAACCCCGCGACAGCCGTGGTTTACCCTGGACCGGCGGCCCCTGTAAACGTTATGGCGGCCACCCAGCCGCAGGGGATTCTCGTTCAATGGAAACCTGTCCTGAAGGACCTCGAAGGCAAAGATCTCCAGGATTCGAATGTCTCTTTTCGAGTCGAGAGAATGTCTGGAGAAAAGGGCTGGGAAAAAGCTTCCCCATCTCCAGTAAAGGGTAATTCCTATTACGACCAGGCGATTTCCCCCGAGCAGAGTTACAGCTATCGGGTCGTTCCTGTCCTCTATGTAGAGGGGGAAGCTGTTTTTGGAGAACCATCCGCCACGGTCCTTGTCAAAGGGCCCGAATCGGTCCCGCCCGTCCCCCCCGCTAAAGTCTGGGTGGTCCCTGCGCATGGGACGATTGAGGTACACTGGACTGAGAGTGAAGGGAAAAACAGCGGCTATCACGTCTACCGGCGGGAGGGAAAAGAAATAATCCGCCTGACCGCAACCCCGGTTAAGCACCCGCCTTTTGTGGACCATGGCGCAAAGAAGGGTTTAACCTACTCCTACGCCGTGTCGGCAGTAAGCTCGCAGACGGACCATAAAGAGGGTCTGCTCTCCAAGTGGATCGAGGTGAGAAACCTCTTTCCGGAATAGCCGGAATCAATGGATCGCATGCGTCCACCGCAGGAGCTGTGTGGTGGGCTTTTCATGGCTCAGGGTATCCCGTGGGGAATGCTGACCATATGACTGCTGTATTAATATGATGAGGAATTTCAATGCATCATTTTCAGTATAAAGGAGAGGAACTCTATTGCGAGGAGGTCCCGGTCAGGTTTATCGCTGAGAAGGTTGGGACTCCTTGCTATATTTACAGTCAGGCCACGTTGAGCCACCATTTCACGACTTTTGATTCCGCTTTCGCCGACGTAGCGCATCTTGTCTGTTATTCCGTAAAAGCGAATTCCAACATTGCGATTTTGCGGCTTTTCGCTTCGATGGGCGGTGGAGTCGACATCGTGTCGGGCGGCGAACTCTATCGCGCGCTCAAAGCCGGAATCGCACCGGAGCGGATCGTCTATTCGGGGGTAGGTAAAACCGTCGAAGAAATCGATTTCGCGCTTCGCGAAAAAATCCTCATGTTCAATATCGAATCTACCCAGGAACTCGAACAGATCAACCTGCGGGCCGAAAAAATGAACGTCGTGGCCCCGATTTCCCTGCGGGTAAACCCGGATATAGACCCGAAGACGCACCCCTACATTTCGACCGGCATGAAAGAAAATAAATTCGGGATATCGATCGGCGACGCTCCAGGGGCTTACGAGAAGGCAAAAAGCCTCAAAAATATCGAAATCCTGGGGCTCGATTGCCATATCGGTAGCCAGCTTACCGATGTCGCACCCTTCGTC
>CAWGZP010000008.1:0-8690 GCA_963826655.1 uncultured delta proteobacterium | reverse complement strand
AATTTTAGCCTTTGCGTTGACCTCGCAGTAACACTTTTAGGTAACACCGTGGGGTCAGCGCATGGCGACTCCCCGCCGATTTGGCACCGGCAGGCGGACGATGCTTCCTTCCTTTCCGTAGATGTAATGACTTCCCTGGGCCCGTAGCAGCCGCCAGCCGTGCCGTTCAAGCACTCTTGCCAGTTCTTTTCCCGAAAGATTCTTCATACCGCAATTTCTAAGACCCGCGTTTTGCTATCCATGGGATCAGACGGCTTTATATCAACAGACAGGCAACCTTCTACTGCTTCGTAGATATTCTTCAGGAGTTCCTCGAATGTTTCACCTTGGGTGGCGCAAGCGGGAATGGAAGGCACTTCAGCCCAAAACCCTCCTTCCTCTGCTTCATGGACGATGACTTTGAGTTTCATGGTCGATCCTTGTTAAATCCTAAAATGGAAAGGGTATAACCGAGACAAAAATACCACAGCCATTATTGATAAGTAAGCCCCGACATGAGCAAATCTTTGAATAGAGCCAACCGTGGGAAGAGGTTTTTCGGCGTTCATTATGCAACCCCGGCAAACCATATTCAAAGCCTATTCCAGCTTGACGCTGTCACACAAGCCGCCGTTTGGAGGGACCGCGACAAAAAGGATTTCCGAGGGTAGACAACCGCTCGTGGTCACGCTATGATAAAAATTGGACTTATTGTAAGATGAGACTCAGAATTCGACCACGCTGGAAACCCTTTTGGTGAAATCGGCGACTTTGAATATGGCAAAGCTTTAATGAGAGTCTATCCTTGATTGTTGCAGTCTTCAGCGTCCGCTTGACGATAGATCACAGCCGAGGATAGCGGTTGAAGCGGAAGCGATGCTCGTTGTACTGGCAATGTGTGAATCCGGTAGCGTGAAACTTCTCTCCTCGGACGCTTTGCAGTTCGAGATAGAACTCATTCCAGACGAAGCGCGTAAGCAGAGTGCGCTGGCAATCCTTAGATTGGCGAGTGAGTTCATTGAGGTCACAATGGAAATAGAAACACTTGCTCGCAAGCTTGGCGCAGAAGGACTCAAGCCATTGGATTCCCTGCACTTGGCATCTGCGTCCGCTGTAAGAGCCGATTACTTTTGTACCTGTGATGACAGGCTATCGAGAAAAGGCAAGGGCCTGACCGGCCTCGACACCAAGGTGGTTTCCCCCGTAGAACTTGTTATGGAGCTGGACAGATGAACATAGAAGCAAAACCCGTATCTGAAATCACCCGCCGGGCTACAGAAATCCTGTTTCAAAGAATGGGAGTCATCGACACACTTCGGTTTCTCAATCAATTCTCGACAGGACAGGGCGACTACACAAAAGAGCGCGACGCATGGCTGGGATCTCTTACGCTCGATGAAGTTGTTTCTCGAATAAGAGTAAAAGAAAAACATTGACCAATTTTGGCACAATACCATCACGCGCGCTTATAAAATCCTTCGAACCGGGGTACGTTCCAGTACCGATTCCTGATTGAAAGACTGTCACACTTTGGGTATACACATCGCTGTTGGGGCTGATACGATCATAATGAAATAGAAGCCTTACAGCGCGAGGGGGTTCGGTGGTTCGACACCCTGCACCGCCAATATGCGATTAAAAGCAGTAAGGTTTGCCAAGTTACGTCGTCAGCTTCATTTTTTCATTATAAAAAACACCGGGGCTGACGATTCTCAAAAAGACTTTGAGCCTTTAAAGAATCCCTGCCCGGTATAATCACAGTTTCGAGCAAAGCCGGCACTTGCCGGTTGAATTCCAGTTTATCTGCCACCCGCTTTGATAAGAGCGGTTTTCTCTTTAAAAATGGGGGGTTCCATCCTGGGGACGCCTTTTTCCCTTGAAAACCGAATGACAATCCTTTAATTATCTACGAGAATTCAATAAGACTAAAAAATCCGAGGCTGTACAGTCCAATAAGCCCATTGGTCCGCGAGGAAAGGAAGTTTTATGACATTGACGAAGGCTCACATTGTCGAGAATCTGTTTGCTAAAAACATCTTTACCAAGACCGAATCAGCCCAGATTATTGAGACGCTTTTTGAGATCGTAAAAAACACCCTCGAAAAGGGCGAAGATGTTCTGATAAGCGGGTTCGGCAAATTCAGCGTTAAAGATAAAAACCAGCGCCGCGGCCGGAATCCCCAGACTGGCGACCCCATAATTCTCTCACCCCGGAAAGTAGTTACCTTCAAGTGCTCGGGTGTTCTCAGGGAGCGGATAAACGAGGGCGTCGGCGCATAACCGAAGGCAGGCGGGGAATCCCTTTTTGAAACGGGGAAACCTGTCGAGGGCCGGTTGGTGGTCACCTTGAACGCGTCCCTAAGTCATGCAAATCTTCTGAAATCCGGCAAACCCTGAGTCGCCCTTCGCGCCCGGATTATTCCGGCTGACTGCCATTGCAGGCCTGCGAGCTGTACCGAACAGTTTTCGGACAATGAGGAACCGGCTTTTTGGGGTCCGCTCTTCGTCACATTCCAAATGGGTCAATCCTGCCGGAGACATGATCGCAGACGATCCGATGCGCGATATCCCGTCCGGAGCCATATTCGAGAACACTATCGTTGCGGGAAACCCCATGCCTGCGGCATACAAGGTAGGCGGACAAGTCTACCGGTTCGCTCTCCAGGAAAACGGGACCTCGCCTCACGCCATGCTGGACCTGGAAATCGGCCTTTGGCAGGAAATATCTGCACGCACCATTCTTTTTCAAAAACATCTCCATATCAGAACCTTCCTTTTTTAAAACGGTCCCAAGGAACCCTTTGCGGCGATGGCCGGTTTTGTTTCATAGCTCAAGGATCTTGCCTCCCAGCTCGAGGTGTGACTGAGAAGCGACCTGCAGGCAATCAGGCAAGACAGCTCGCATCGAGCCGACGGCTGATATGCTCGACCTGGCCCTTTGTTTTATTATCCTTGAGCATCGCCTTGGTGAGGTCGTTTATCGCGTACAGTACGGAGCTGTGACTTCGACTGAACGACTTTCCTATGCATGCCAGCGACTCGGTCGTGTAGCGCCGGCACAGATACATTGCGATCTTGCGGGCCGCTGTCAGCTCTTTTCGCCTTTTTGAAGACCTGAGGTCTTCCACCGAGATCTGAAAATTGCAGCACACTATCTGCTGAATATGATCGATGGTCAGTTTGGGCAACCGGTCGAGCATCGTTTCGGTAAGCTCCCGGGCCATGTCAAGCGTTACCGGCACGCCCTGGATATTTGACTTGGCTATTATGCCTACGAGGCAGCTTTCGAGCTGCCGAATGTCCCCCGTCACCCTTTCTGCCATGAAATGGATCACTTCGATGGGCAGATGCGCGTTTTCTCCCTGGGCCTTTTTCCTCAGGATCTCAATCCTGGTCTTGAAATCGGGAGGTCCGATGGGCGCAACGAGAATGCCGTTCAGTCTCGACTGCAATTCGTTGGTAAGTTTCGGGATGTCCTTCGGGAAGGTATTGCCCGTGTACAGGATTCTTTTTCCCCGGTCCATCAACTCATCCAGGGTGTAAACCAACTCGTTCTGGACTTTTTCCTTCCCGCTCAGAAACTCCACTTTTTCGAGCAAAAGCACGTCGCATTCGTTGCGGAACTTTGTTTTAAAGTTTTCGATGTTTCCATTCTTCAGCGAATAGATCATTTCGTTCGCGAATTGTTCCGCAGTTACGTAGCGGACCCTCAAATCGGGCGCTTGACGGCAGATGTAACTGCCGACCGCGTGCGAGAGGTGGCTTTTGCCCAACCCCGTTTCGGAAAGAATGTAGGCCGAATTGTTGTAAAGCTGCTCGCCGCTCGCCAGTCCACTGGCTGTGGCGAACGCCAGTTGATTTGAGGATCCCACCACAAACTGCTCGAAAGTGAATCGGGGATTGAAGACCGGCCCCACTCGCTTGATAAGGTCACTCATGGCAATTTGCCGTGGAGCTTCAACCTGGGGCGATACTTCAGGTTTCTCGGGCTCGGCCTTGTCCTTGACGATCTCGTACTCGAGGCGCCGCACCAGAGGACAGAACTCCTGTACGGCCCCCAGCAGCTTTAGCTCCAACTTCTCCCTTATCCACTCAATGTGAAATCGGTTTTTGCACCCCAACGCTATCGTTTCATTCTCAAACCAAAGGAATTCGATTGGTGAAACCCAAAGATCGTACTGCCCCTTTGACAGGCTCGACTGAAGCTTCCTCTTGACTCCCTGCCAGCTTTGCTCCATAAGTTTTCGCTCGTTCCCCCGAAAAGACAAGAATACCCTGTTGGAGGGCGAATGCACCCCCAAGCGCATACGCCCCATTTTTGAAAAACCCAGTGCTGAAACGAAATGGAATTAAAAGATTAACGCCCCGGAAAGAATCTTACTGTGTCCTCAAGTTGTGCTTGCAGTTGTAGCTAATCTTCGCAAATTCGTCAAAGCTGGTCTTCCGAGTTTTGAGCGAGAAACGGGAAAGCCGTAAAAGGGAAAAAATACATCAGGATGAATGGATGTTAGGATGCATGAACATCTAAGTCACTTACATTACAGGAAGTTTTCCTGGAAATCTTTTCTCCTGTAAAATCAAAGGCATCCGTCAATCCCGTTCGGTATTCGCAAAAGCAGATCTTTTTGGAATCTCCATTTTTCTCTCTTTTTCGTAGAAATTCGTTAATGTGCACGTATCATAATGCCGATGCATATTGCCTGGCCACTCCCCAGACTAAATCCCGGTGACGAATTTACCCACTTCAGCCATCCAATCGATTACTAATTGACGCATTCATGCGTGATTTTCTATAATCCACCTCAAAAATCCACCCCCGCGTTGGGCCAACGGGTGCTTGGCCGTCTGGAGGAGAAGAACCATGTCTGGAAGATTTGCCAGTTTTCGCCGGTTTTTTCCGTTTTTGGCCGTTTTTTTTCTGACATCCCTTCTATGCCCCTGCGCCGCGAGGGCAGGGCAAGGTCCGTCAGCCCTGATCAAGGACCCTGCGGTTGCCGGGACGTGGTATCCTGCAACCGCTTCGGAATTGAGAAAACTGGTCGAAGATGATCTTGCCCAGGCGCCTTCTTTCGATGCGAAGGGCCCCATAACAGCCATCATATCGCCTCATGCCGGGCTGGTTTACTCCGGCCGGGTCGCCGCTCATGGCTTCAAAGCCATCCAGGGACAAAAATTCGATTCGATCATAGTAATCGGCCCCAGCCACTACATGGAGTTCAGCGGGGTGGCCACTTATAACTGCTCGGGGTTTCGCACTCCACTCGGGGTCATTGCGCTCGACAGCGGACTGATAGCGGCTCTCATGGAACGCGAACCCAGCATAAAGGACCTGCCGGATGCTTTCGGGCAGGAACATTCCGTGGAGGCAGAGCTGCCTTTCCTCCAGGTAGCTTTGCCCGACTTCAAGCTCGTTCCGCTGGTTATGGGGGAATCCGATCCCGCAGCGTGCCGCCGGCTGGCGGAAGCGATAATCGCCTGCACAAAAGGCAAATCGGTCCTGATAGTGGCAAGTTCCGATCTCTCCCATTTTCACTCTTACGACGTGGCGGTCGAGATGGACCGGTTGCTGCTGCAAAAAATCGGGGCCATGGACACCGAAGGCGCTGGGCGGTGCCTGCAGGACGGGAAGTGTGAAGCCTGCGGGCGGGGGCCGATAATAACGGCCATGCTTGTCGCGGAAAAGCTCGGCGGCGAAAGGTGCGATATCTTGCAGTATGCAAACTCGGGGGACGTTACGGGAGAGAAAACGTCTCCCAGGGGCGTGGTCGGCTATGGCGCCGCCTGTTTTTCCAAGCCTCGCACCGGTAGAGACAGGGACGGGATCGAGCCGGAGAAGAAGGCCGGCATCGACCTGGGCCTAAGCAGGGAGGAACGTGCGGCGCTGCACGCAATCGCCCGAAAAGCGATAGAAACCGGTCTCACCTCGGGCACACACGCCCCGCAGCACGTAGAGTCCGCCTCGCAGAAGCTTAGGGAACCCCGGGGGGCGTTTGTTACTCTCTACAAGAAATCGGAGCTGCGCGGCTGTATAGGGCAGATCGTCGCCAGGATGCCGCTGGCCGAGGCCGTCGCGGCAATGGCTGAAGAGGCCGCTTTCAGAGACCCGCGGTTTCCGCCTTTGCGTTCGGATGAATTGGGAGATCTGAGGATCGAGATCTCGGTACTTACCCCCCTGCATAAGATCGCTTCCACCGATGAGATCGAAGTCGGCAAACACGGAGTGGTGGTAGCCAGGGGCCGATCTGTGGGCCTCCTGTTGCCCCAGGTTGCAACAGAATACGGCTGGGACAGAACCGAGTTCCTGGAAAACTGCTGTCTTAAAGCCGGCCTGCCCAGGGACGCCTGGAAGGACAAGGAAACGGAGATCCATATTTTCTCGGCGGATGTTTTTTAGAGGCGGTGGGACCGCCGAAATCGCGCGATGAGATACCGGCCGGATGAAAAAAGGATGCGGACAAAATGAATAACGTTTCACACAATCCGGACAGGCGGAGCTTTCTGAACGGGTGTTGCCGTTGCGCACTGCTGTGCGCAGGGTCTCAGATTATTCCCTTTAGCCTTCTTGCCTCCCGATCGTACGCCCAGGACATAAAAAAAGGCCTGCTCGGGCCAAAGCTTTCACCTTACTTTACGGCGCTCGCGGGTAAAAGTGTACGCTGCGAGCTTTGTCCCCGGCATTGCGAAACAGCGGATGGAGAACGCGGCTATTGCAGAGTGAGGGA
The DNA here is from genome assembly GCA_963826655.1 of uncultured delta proteobacterium. Taxonomy (GTDB): domain Bacteria; phylum Desulfobacterota; class Syntrophobacteria; order Syntrophobacterales; family Syntrophobacteraceae; genus SbD1. The sequence goes on along the minus strand of CAWGZP010000008.1, from coordinate 1,989 downwards.
AAACAGGGGGGGACAGTATTATTCCCTTGTTTTTGGAAACCCATCCGCGGTTCATGTCGACCCGGTGGAAAAGAAGCCCTTTTTTCACGTGCTGCCGTCCACCCTGTCGTTTTCCATCGCCACCGCCGGCTGCAATTTCGACTGCAAATTCTGCCAGAACTGGGAAATTTCGCAGGCCCGTCCGGATGACACCATGAATTACGAATTGCCGCCCGAACAGGTGGTAGGCAGCGCTTCCCGTTTTGAATGCGCTTCGATAGCTTCCACCTACGTCGAACCCACCATTTTCATGGAATATATGATCGAGATCGGAAAGCTGGCCAGGGGGAAAAAAATCCTGAACCTGATGCACTCGAACGGCTATGTGAACTCCAAGCCCCTCGATGACCTCTGCGGCTGCCTGGATGCGGCATGTATCGATCTGAAGGGTTTTACGGAAGGATACTACAGCGAAATTACCGGTGGGTCGCTGGGACCCGTTCTGGAAACGCTCAAACATCTCAAAAGCAGGGCGATCCATACCGAAATAGTTACTCTGCTGGTTCCCGGGAAAAATGACGATATGGACCAAATCGGGGCGATGAGCAGGTGGATCAGGGATGAATTGGGACCCGATGTGCCGCTGCACTTTTCCAGGTTCTACCCGCTCTATAAATTGAAGGGCCTCGAGCCCACTCCGGTCTCCACCCTGGAGGCGGCCTGGAAGAAGGCCAAAGACGAGGGCCTGAACTTTGTGTACATCGGCAACCTTCCCGGCCACCCGGCAGAGAATACCCTATGTCCGGGGTGCAAAAAGCCGGTGATCACGCGTTCGGGATTTAGCGTAACCTCCATTTCTCTAAAGGATGGCAAATGCGCCGATTGTGGCAGACAGATACCCGGAATCTGGCGTGTTTCCTAACTTCTGACCTGGACGAGGTATTTTCACCCCGATTTCAGCGGCATTCGGATATGCCTATAAAGGGAGGTCGCGTTCTGGAGCTATTTGTTTATTCTCTTTCGATCTCCTCGACTTTTATCATGGTAGATCACCCTGTTCGGGGTCGATACGTCGAAACTGGATATAGTTGCCTGCGATCCGGAAAGTCTTCGACCCGGTGTCGAGGACGGGCGACTGGCTCCTCCCGCGATTTCCCGTGCCTTCCCGCTGAACGAGCCTACCGGCAGGTGGCGGACGGTACGGCGAAAGGAAAGATCGTTCTCACCTTTGACCCCTGATCCGATACTGAGTCCAGACCTTGAAATGCGCGGCCCGGTGATTAGATTCTGCGTTAATTCAAATTATCAGAATGTTCTCGGTCTCTGTCCGGTGTACTTTGCCGCTTCTCCCATCTCGCCTCCAAGGCATGGTCACACCGCGGGCGCCTGTTACCTCTGAGGCGGCTCGAAGCGATGCTCGATAATTGCGCAGGCTGGCGCCAGTGCGGTCCGCTCTAGCGGAGGAGACTGTGCGGAATGACTCTCTACGAGAACCGGACCGGCACCAGGCACGCAAAACAATCGGTAACCATGAGCCCAACAGTCGCTCTACATTGTGTAGTGAGCATTTTCGCCCGCGCACTACTTGTCTTCGCCCTTCTGTCCTGTGCGGGCTGTCTTTTGGACCAGGGCGCGCCGGTCAGGGCGGATCGGCCATGGCAACCCCCCCGGGAACAAGCTATTGAAGAGGACGCGGACCATTTTCGCGGCTTCCCGTTTAGCATCAGCTCGGATAAGAGCTACTCCCTGCCGGAACTCATCGATTTAGCGGAAGCACACAACCCTCAGACCAGCCTGGACTGGGAACGCGCTCGAGCCCAAGCCGCGGCCCTGGGCGTTGCCCGGAGCGAACTGTTCCCGACGCTGATTGCTGTGGCGCAGTCCCAGGTCGATCGTCAGGATGTTCTTTCGGAAACCAGTTCTTTCATTCAGAACATCCAAACATACCAGGCTGTATTGGACCTCAATTATACGGTCTTTGACTTCGGCGCCCGGGCAGGCCGAATTGAT
>CAWGZP010000007.1:0-4682 GCA_963826655.1 uncultured delta proteobacterium | reverse complement strand
AATACCGGCAAAGAAGCAGCGGCTAAACTGAATCTCTACATCAAGTTTTTAAAAGAGAGGCTTTTCTTTGATCCCGGCTCCGAAACCCTTCACTACAACCTCGGGCTGGCTTACACTCACAAGGGCCTCATAGAGGAAGCCATCTCGGAGTTCAAGCAGGCCATCGAGTGCAACCCGAACCTGGCGCAGGCCTATGTGAACCTGGGCGGTTTGTACATGACAGCCGAGACCGATCCGGCAAAAAGCATAGAGGCAAACCTCAAAGCCATTGAAATAGACCCCACCCTGGGGCCGGCCCACAGCAACCTCGCCTATGGCTACCTTCGAGGCGGACAACCGGAGATGGCCATCGCCCACGGCCAAAAAGCGCTCGAACTCATGCCCGGCTCCCCACAAGTCTACCAACTGCTTGCGACTGCCTATATCGAGGCCGGCCAGGCCCAATCCGCGGCGGAACTTTCAATGAAAATGATCGAGACGGATGCTTCGTTTGCGCCCGCACACTTCCACCTGGCGGCGGCCCTTCGCGCACTGGGGAAAGACCGGGAGGCCGAAGAACACGCCCGGAGGGCCGAGGAATTGGGTTATCCGGAATCAGTGAGCAGTGAAGAGTGAACTGTGAGAACAGCAAGGGGAAACGATGCAAATAGCCAAAGACCGCTTCGTCGTAATAGAATACAGTTTGTGCCTGGATGACGGTTCGTTCGTAAAGGGCGAAAAGACCCCTGCGTCGATGAATTTCATTGCGGGGTACGGCCAGGTGCTCCCAGCCCTGGAAAAGGGGCTGACCGGCCTCGACCAGGGGGCGCGGACAGAGCTGGAAATCCCTGCCGCGGAGGCCTTTGGAGAACGCGACGAGAGTCTCGTCCAAACCTTGGACCTTTGCTCGTTTCCGGCAGGCCGAGACCTCTCGGCAGGCAAGTGGGCGCTTGCCAAAAACGAAGCCACCGGGGCACAGTACAGCTACCTCGTCGTGGAAAAAACGGATTCGACCATTACGGTCGACCACAATCATCCCCTGGCGGGAAAAGACCTCCATTACCGTGTAAAAGTTACGCTGGTGAGACCGGCGATGGAAGAGGAACTGGAATTTTTGAGACCCTGCGAACACGGGCAGAAGCCGTGAAAAGCCCGCCGCAGGCGAAAATCATCGCAAGCAGAGGCGAGGAGGCAGGTAACAGCCCGGCCGCCTGTTGCCTGCCGCAATTTCAAGAAGCCGGATAGGAATTAAGCATCCCTAACTCTCCGGAGGACCGTTCACAATTCTTTACTTGCCCTTTGTGTCATTTGATATACGATGCTCCGACGTTTTTATTCTGCAAAAGAGATTGTTCAATCTTATGTTGCAACCTGCGGCGCCTGCCGGCTCACGGCGATTTTGATCATCGAACAGCGGTCCTGTAGCTCTATTACGTCGAGGATAAACAGCATGAAAAAAAGAGTTCTGATTGCCATTGCCTGCGGTTTGCTCTTAATGGGCACTTCCGGCGCATGGGCGGATGTAATCGTTTCCGAAGAACGGGTGTCGCTCCCGGACGAACAGCGGGTGACCGGCGTGCCGGAAGGGTTGAAAGGGGGGGCGCCTCCGCATCGCGTCCTCAAGCGCGGGGCCGCTCTTGGGGAAGCCAGACCCGAATACATTACCGGCTATGGTTACGCACCTTCGCAGATCAGCGAAGCCTATGGGTTCAACGGTCTTCAAGCCGATGGAACGGGACAGACGGTCGCCATCGTAGTCGCGTGCGGGAGTTCGACTATCAAAGCTGACCTTGCGGCGTTCAATTCACTGTACGGTTTACCGTCCGCAACTTTGAACATCTACATATCTAGACTCAAGCGGCCAGCCCGATACCTGTTCCCCCCTGACGGTGACGGTCTCGACTGGGGCTTCGAAACGAGCCTGGACGTCGAGTGGGTGCATGCGCTGGCGCCCGGCGCAAAAATCGAACTTGTGGTCGCGCCAACCGAATACCTTTCGGATTTGTTCACTGCCGTCCAGTACGCCGCGGCGCTGCCGTCGCAGCCCCATATCGTCAGTATGAGCTGGGGCGCCGATGAGTTTGCTTCTCAATCCCAGTTTGACAAGGTATTCAAAAACACCGGAACGGTATTCATTGCGGCGAGCGGGGACTCGGGATCCGGGGCCACATACCCTGCCTCCTCCCGTAACGTAGTCGCCGTGGGCGGCACGTCCCTTTACCTTAAACCAGGCGCCGGAACGCTCAAATGGCCCGAAGTCGCCTGGGGGGATCCGGGGGCGGCGTCAGCCAATATGAAGCCATGCCCGGCTACCAGGCCGCCTTTGCTATCTCCGGCGCCACCAGGCGCTTTATCCCGGATGTGGCTTTTGACGGCGATCCATTTACAGGCGTCATGGTGTATGACAGCAGTTACGATCCCCCTACTACCTCGTGGGTGGCCGGCGGCACCAGCCTCTCGGCTCAATGCTGGGCGGCGGTCATAGCGCTTGCCGATCAACTCCGCGCAAATGCCAGGCTTGCACCTCTGAGCGACGGCCATTCCGCCATCTATACCCTGGCCGGCACCAGAGCCAGTTACAGTAGCTGTTATAATGACATTACCTGGGGATACAATGGGAATTTCGCCGCGAGGACAGGCTACGACTTCATTACCGGCCTTGGCTCGCCGGTTGTCGGTACTCTTCTCCAGGGCCTGAGCAAAAAGTGAGCAAATTAAACGGGTCTTCCGCCGGAGCGTCAAGAACGGGGTTCCATGCATTGCAATGAAGGAGCAAAATAATGAGGATGGCAGTTTTTATTGCTGTTTTCACCGGTCTTTTCCTGGTGGGCACGGCTGGCTCGTGGGCGGGCGATCTGCCCGGCGGCGCGCTCGATGGTAGGGTGGCAACCCCGAAGTTCCATCTTAAAGGCCAGGGGCCTGTTAAGAACATCAGGCCCAATTACATAACCGGTTCCGGCTACAGCCCTCTCCAGGTAAAAGGTGCTTACGGGATCAGCGGCAATGGCGCCGGACAGACGATAGCCATCGTCGAGGCGTGCGGGAGTCCGACTATCCAGGGTAACCCTATCAAGGGTACCCAAGGTGACCTGGCGGCGTTCAGTGCACAATATGGTTTGCCATCGGCAACTTTGAATATTTACACATTACCATCAAGTGGCCAGCCGGCTACCTGTCCCGACGACGGAACCGATTGGGCCATGGAAACCAGCCTGGATGTCGAGTGGGTGCATGCGCTGGCCCCCCGCGCGACAATCGATCTGGTGGTCGCGCCAACAGAATACTTTTTGGACCTCTTCGCCGCTGTTCAGTATGCGGCGGCGCTAACGCCGCAACCCCAGGTCGTGAGCATGAGCTGGGGCGGCGATGAATTTTCAGATGAAGCCGGCTCCGACAGCGTGTTCCAGAAGACGGGAACAGTATTTGTCGCTTCGAGCGGGGACTCCGGGTCCGGCGCCCAATACCCGGCAGCCTCCCCGAATGTAGTGGCGGCGGGCGGCACGTCTCTTTACCTTAAACCGAACACCGGTACACTCAAATTCCCCGAAGTGGCATGGGAAGGGTCCGGAGGCGGCGTCAGCCAATATGAGGCCCTGCCCGATTACCAGGTCCCGTTTGCTCCCGGCGCTGTCAACCGTTGCGTTCCGGACGTGGCTTTAGCAGCCGACCCCGACACCGGCGTCTTGGTTTACGACAGCAATTATGATCCCGGTTCGGGCGATAACTGGTACATTGTAGGGGGCACCAGTTTAGCAGCCCCCTGCTGGGCGGCGATCATAGCCCTTGCCGATCAGGCCCGCACGGTACCCAGGCCCAGGCTGACACCTCTAACCGACGGCCACAATGCCCTCTACAGCCTGGCTTCCACCGCGGCCAAATACAAAAAATATTATCGCGATATCACGAATGGATATAATGGAGACTACGAGGCGATTGCAGGTTATGACCTTATTACAGGCCTGGGCAGTCCGGAAGCGAAAATGCTTATCCCTGCCTTGGGTAAGCTTGTCCAATAGAGGAATTGCCACGGGTCGGATTTTACGCCCTGCGAGAAGGGAGGAAGAGCGGAACCGAAGATACGAGGAGTCGGAACGAAACTACTGTTACGAAAAGTTCCTCGCGAAGTGCGCAATCCCCCCTGCCCCCCTTTACAAAAGGGGGGTGATTGTTACGTCTTTTCATGGTTTCAGGGTGTCCCGAAGGGGACGTGAGATACTGTTACGAAAAGATTTGATGGGTTGCGCTCCGCTCGCCCATCCTACGGGTCTATGGAGCTTTTCATGGTTTTAGGGTGTCCCGAAGGGACGTGAAGAGCTGTCTCGAAAACGGAGAAAAAACGGAAAAAGTTGCGTTTGCAGCACAGTCTCTGCCGCCTTGCCACCCTGGGGCTCTCTTCGTGGTTCGCGTTTACCGATGGGACATGAACAACTGGTTCGAAAACTCGCGTGCGACGTCCGAATCCCCACTCCGCCCGTTAACAAAAGCAGGGTGACCGTCAAAAGGCTAATCAACCTCGGTCTTTTTTTTCAGCCAGGCGCAATAATCCACTATGGTTTTTGCCCGGCTATCCCCTTGCAACACGCCAAGGCACAGCTCGAAAAGCTCCCTGTGTAACGCGACCGACTCCTCTTTGCCTCCGGTCGACTTGTAGTATTCCTGGACGAGGGCTCCTGCCTTCACGCTGGCCGAGCCGAAGATCCTCT
>CAWGZP010000006.1:0-6576 GCA_963826655.1 uncultured delta proteobacterium | reverse complement strand
CATGTATTGCTTCACCTTCGTCAAAAGAGGACTCCAAGGAGTTTCGTGATCAACTCTTCCAGCGGAATCATGGTTAATACAAGTGGCAGTCCCGGTAACAGGGCAATGACGACAATCTGTATGGCAGTGCCTCTGCCGAATGGGAAAGGATGGATGTCACGGATCACCTGGAAGCTGTTCCCCAAGTCGGCAAGCGACTGGATGTCGCTGCTGCCGACGAGCGGTTCATCATCGGTTGCGCCGCCGCGCACCCATTTGAGGTCGAATTCACTGACATACCTGCTGGCAAGAACGCCGTACTCACGCAGACCATTTCTTTTGGCGCTCATGATGCGGGGGGAAAATGCCAAAAGAGGCCCCAGAACCAACAGCAGTACAAATACCACGCCGCCGATAATCTCCAGCTTGAAATCGGTCAGTTTCGCACCCGCAAAAAAAATCCGGTTTGCCATTAGTCCCGTGAACAGCGCGCCGTGCGCCAGGAGCAACGGTACAAAGGCGAAACTGCTCCCGGCAAGGAATCCGAGGCCGGCGGCACGGTCGGGATGGGTCGGGACGAGATTGAGTTCGAGTCGCGAACTTTGCCAGAGAAAACGTGCCCAGATGAACAGCCGGAAATACCAGCGCAAAAGGATAAACTGAAATAGCGGTCTGCTCACGAACGAGTACCAGTAGGCAGCCGGAGAGAGATGTGTGCCGGCACGGTCAGCCGAGGCATACCAGGTCCCCGCACCGGACGCGATCTTTCCCATGCCGCTAAACGTACTCCAGAGGTAGTTCCCCAAAACGAAGACTGTGATAACCAGAATCAATTCCATGACCACCGAATTCCGAAGCTTCATCGCCGAGTCGATGACCCCTTTGAATTGTGGGAGCTGCTCTTCTGTGATGATGTCCCGACCGATGAACTGTCCCACTATCGGGCGCAGCCTCTGATGCACATGAAGTTCGGCGGCAATGAGCAGCGGCAGCGCCACCAGAAAACGAACCTGCATTTCGATGTCATACAGGAATGGAAATCCGGCATTCCCCCAAGCTTTGCCATAGACCAAGGAGAGGAACAAGAGCGGCAGCCAGGCGAACATGCTGATGAAGACGATCCTCCGCTTCGCGAGGTCGAGAGTTGGGGTGGCAAGATGCAGACGCACCAGGAGTTGGAACAGCGGCCCCCCCAGAACGAGCGAGAAATCGGGAGGTTCTTTCGAATTATGGATGCGGTTCATCGACTTCTCCGTGCGCGTTTCAATCCTTATGGGTTAGCTGGCTGTGGTGTCTCAATCTACTCCCCCTGCTTTGCTGGGGGTACCTGACTGTTTGATTGGCAACTGGATTGCTTGTATTCCGTCCAAACCGGATCAACCCTCTTTGATCGCCCGGACCTCTGCGGCGCGTTTATCGACCGAAATCGTGGGTAGTTCGCCCTTGCTCTTCACCGGCAGGCTGCGGAGATGATCCATGATCGCCTGCCATTCTTTGATCTCGCGGACCGCGCCTTTCTCCACTACAGTGTCAACGCTGCCTTGATCCACCGTGCCCTGCGGCGGCAGCAGGTAACCCGAGTTGTGGCGAGGATCGTCGAGCGCCTCGACCTTCGATTTGAGGGGCTGACCAGCCTTGTTTTTGGGAACCAGCGGGAGCTTCCCTTTGGTGTACTTCGGGATGGCTACGATGATCGGGCCGAGCATCAGTGGGCAGGTGAGGCTGTACAACTTCTCGTCCTTCCCGGTGATGTCGATCGCGGTATAGCCCCGATCCAGGTCCCCCAATTCGATGGCCGTTACGACGTTAAATTCGGGACGCGACAGGTCGTAGTGGTATCTCATGCCGGACGCGCGGGGGAAATACTCGCCGGGATGGGCGGGGTTATCGATGAGGAAGAACTCTAGCAAATGCTTCAGATCCTGGCCCGTGAAGTAGCCGGTCACCAGTGCGCTGCCGGCCGTGGTATCCGCGACGCCGGCGCCGAGCGGCGCCACGGCAAACACATCATATACGGTTTGCACACCGGACTTGCCCCGAGTCAAGCCGGCACGCATCATTCCGTTGGCGGTGAAGCCAATGTCCGCTTTCGTGGCTTTGCGGAAGGCGTCTGTGCAGAGGTTGGCGAGGGGTGTGCCGGCGGCGATGTCGGTGAAGGTGTTGGGCAGATCCTGAGGCGCGATGGCCAATGGCTGATCGATGCTGTAACCACGCGAGGCGAACACCACCGTGGTAACCATTTTCTTGAGTTTGTCGATTTCGTCCGCGATGGACCGGTCGCCGGCAATGCTGTCGTTGATCGGGTAGAGCCGGTAGGATTGGATCGCAATCTTGCCGTCATCCAAGGTGATCACCAGTTCGCCAAGGTTTCTGCTTTGCAGCCCAGTCTGCACCACGGGCGTACGGCCGTTGACCATGATCGCTTCCTGCAGCTCGGTGTGGCTGTGACCGCCGATGACGATGTCGACGCCCGGCACGTTGGCCACACGCACATCATCGCCCTCGCTGTAGCGCCCGTCCTCGCCTTTCTCCACGCCGCCGTGGCTGAGAGCAATAACCACATCCACCTTTTCCGTCTCGCGGAGAACCTTCACCATCTCCTTGGCGCTCTCGATGGCGTCGGAGAACGAAGCCGCTGCGCCACTGGTGTAAATCTGGGCCTCTTTGCCGAGCACTCCGAAAATGCCGAAGCGCATTCCGCCGCGCTCGATCACGACGTAACGGCGGATCGCTCCATCTTTAGCCAGACGCTGGAGATCGGCCAGCGTGGCATCGTTCTTCATGAAATTTGTGTTTGAGGCGACCACGGCCGGAATTTTGCCCGCCTTGACCGCCACGCCAATGGCCTTGCCCAAGCCATCAGGCCCGAGGTCGAACTCATGGTTGCCAAAGGTGGTCGCGTCGTAGCCCATGTGGGACATGAGTTCCAGTTCTCCTCCGGTTTCGCGCGCTGCGGCCGCGAACGCGGTCCCCATGCTGTAGTCCCCCGCGTCAAGCACCAGGACAGACCCTTGATCCTTGTCCGCTTTGGTTCGCTCGGCAATCAAGGTGGCCAGACGCGCGTACCCGCCTCTGGTCGCGTCGTCTTTGAGGCCGAATGGGGTGTAGTCCGAGGACGGCCCCATGCCGATGAAGCTCGAGTGCATGTCGTTGGTGTGCAGGATGGTAAAGGTCTTCTTCCCGTCCACAGCCGCGGATATGCTTCCAGGTTGGAGGATGGTCGCGCCGACAGCAGCCGAGACTGCCAGGAACTCACGCCGGGAGATCGTATCGCATGATGTAGGGGTGAAGGTGTGCTTCCCGTCCACTGCTGCGACCTGTTTCCTATCTCTGGTTTTCATCGATGAGGCCTCCTTGTTTTTGATTGGTTGCTGAACCCGCCGGCCCTGAACCACTACTCGGCGGGCGCGACCCCAGTGCTGTTCAGCTTCTCATCAAGCGCGGTGTCAGTTGCTGCCGTGGTGGGGTTGCTGGAGCGTCTGCAGCCAGACATAACAAATCAGGAAGACAATTGCCCAGATCCAGGGCAGGAACCGAACTCGAACCCAAAAGAGGAAAACTCACAGACGTTGCCTGATCTGCAGTCCAATCCATTAGAAACCTCCTCGTGTCGATTTTTCGGTCTTAGAACATCAGAAAAATGAAGCTAACTTGAACCAATCGGCTTGCGTTCATTCACTCCGTTCTTCAGTGGGATAGATGATGGAGATCCCATTTATGTCTGAACTATCAAGTTCTTTTCGGATCTCTCCACCGTCGAGACGACTTGGCACTTACCAATGGCTACATCCTGAACAGAGCCGCAACGAGAGCCAGAAGCCCGAGCAATGATACCAACGCAGCGACCACTCCCGCCATCGATAAGGGGGGTGTCCCCGGATACAGTGTTCGTAGACCGTTTCTGTACACCCGATACTCGATTGTCGCTAACATGAGTGAGAACAATCCGATAGAGATCATCAATACCGCAAACTGGCGTGGTCCAATGACATCCTGAAGTGGAGGGCGATCTTCCAGTTCCCACTGTGAAACAAGTGAAACAAGGGGTCAGCCCTTGAAACAAGGGGTCAGCCCTTGAAAAAGGAATATTCCGCCTCCAGCCCTTTTATCTGCTCTCGTAAATATTTGTCCGATTCCAATCGTTTCGATACGGTCGCGGCTATTTTGGCTACCGCCGAATAGGTCAAGCTTCCAAACAACTGCCCTATTTCCTTGTTTGATGCGCACGTGTACCTCTTGATCAGGTAAACGCACGCCTTTCTCGATTCACTGCGCCGGTTTTGAGCTATCTCTTCCCGTGTGACACCGAAGTGCTCACAGCAGGCCGAGATAATTTCTTCTGCCCCGAGCGCGGATCGCATGGCTTTTCCATGGGAGACTTCCGAACTTTTAACACGGTCAAATCTTACTCTTTCCAGAGTGTCCCGGATAAACTGCTTGCTTCCAAGTATCACCCCACCGTAGACTTTATGCAGTGGGTTTACCAATTCTTCCCCCATCGCGCTTTCAACAAAATTCCGGTAGCGTTTTGCGGCTTCAATCCCTTTGGCTGACGACATCCCGAGGATAGTATCCGGGCTGACAATGCTTTCCGGCGACCCCGATACATAAGATCGATAACTGCTATGGAGATACTCTTCCGGTTTCCGGCTCATGTTCGCCCGAACTGGATTAAGGTGGACGTAACGGCTCAACTCGAGCAGGTAGCTATCCTTATCAACCAGAATGGCCTTGTACCGCCCCTGGAACAGATGTCCTGTCCGCTTTCTTTTGATATTCAAATATGTAGTGTAGGAACCGTTGACAAAATGCATAATCTTGCCGAGATTCTTTTCCGGCGTTTCGATGATCAAATGATAGTGATTCGTCATCAGTACATATGCGTGCAGAATTAAGCCGAATTTAAGTCTCGCTGCGGCAATGTACTCCTTGAATTTCTCGTAATCCTTTTTCGAAAAAAAGACCTTTGCGCGTTCATTGCCTCTCCCAGTAACATGATAAACAGCTCCTTCATATTCTATCCGCAGCGGTCGCGCCATTTTTCTCTCTCCAAGAAAGGTGTATGGAGAGTCTAAATCAGAATTTTCCTTTTTCAAGGGCTGACCCCTTGGTTTTTCACTCATCACCAGGGGGGGCAATTCGCCATATGGTCTTTCGATCTACGATCAGATAGAGCGCGACTGTCATGCTTATGCCGTTGTCGGGAAGCGGAAAACGGCAGTGACAGCAAGAGAGTGGTATGTTTTGGCGGCGTCAAGTTCCCGCCTCGACCAAAAAGCAGCCGACCTAGTCAAAGCGCAGCTCTCGGATATGGAGTTTGACAGGGTCTGCTTGCACCTTCTTGACGCCATTCTCAAAGGCTTTTCTCTCCGGAACACTCAACGATACCCTTCTGCGCTGGATCACGGAGTTCAATCTTCCAGGAGCAAATCCTCCAACTGTCTGGCGTGACTGCGAAGATCCGGAAGATTTGAAGATGCGGTCAGATCGGGATGTAAATATTTACGGCCTGGGCTATGAGCCTGACGACGCCTACATAAACGAAACTTATGGCACGGGCGTAGGCAGGTGGACCAAATGAGATATGTCGAAAGGTGCAACTGCACCTAAAGCGCCGCACACTTCGTCTTCGAATTTTACTGAACGCGGGGGTGGAAGAAAAGCTTCCGGGAAAGAGACGGCGCCATTCTTGGATTTTCCTTGAGAATTAATGGCAGAGGATGAGCCTACGTCCCCCGTACGAGGCGTGGCGCCAGCAACCGGCTATTGGGGTACGGCCCAGACGGCGCACGGCCAAGTGAACTCTAATTACTTAGAAGGGCTCGTGTCAATGCCTATAATGAACCCTGTTGCGGCGCTTCCCGTGGAAGAGGTACGGCAACTTAGGCGTAATGTGTTTTGTGGTCATTATGATGCATGTCTCGATGAAGCCATTCAAAAAGGATGGGAGAATTTCTCTTGCTCCCACTGTAATTGTTTCTGCGCGTATACATGTTCCGATATTGAATGGTTTAATGAGTTGGAAGGCTGTGCATATCTGATTGCAGTTATTTTCGGTTTTCGCTTTTTACCGGCCTTTTCGAATTGGGGGTTAGGCAGTGTCAGAGATGAGCGATGGTGACATGAAGGGAAGGATGATTGAACAATGCGACCTTGCTGAGGATCCTCGAGCGGAGGACAGGATCAGCCTTAAAGAGATCGCAACTAGATCGAATATCCATATTAAAACAGTTCGACGTTGGATAGATGCTTTCTCGTTAGGAATGGATCTACGCCTTGAAAAGGACATTGCGATTATTGAACATCACCGGCAAAATGGCCAATGTCGAAGGGAAATATTTTAGATAGGAACCATCGGGAACTTATCCTAGGCTCGCCCCGAAAATCGAGGTTTCATTTCCTGCGGACTGCCGCATGACTTACAGTAGAAAATCATGAGACGGCATGGATAAAAACACTCTGACCTTGCGCCAGGCGCAGCAACTTATCGCCAAGAGGGGCTTCCAACTCAGCCATGAGGCACTCTCTGACTACTACGAGGCAATCCGCTTGCGCAGAGCGACCCTTCTGAATTGTGAAACCGTAGCGCCGCACTAG
>CAWGZP010000005.1:0-4073 GCA_963826655.1 uncultured delta proteobacterium | reverse complement strand
TAGCTTGGTGTACTTCCTGAGGTGATTCAAAGCCGACGAGGTATACGAGAATGGAAAAGACTCTGCCGAGGGACGGAAAGAATCGTGGCAGGGCTTTGCTCAAGGCGATCCTGCTGGCCGTCTTTATCATCGCCGCCATAGTGCTTGTCCGTTTTACCCCGGCCGGGACATATCTCAGTCCCAAGGCGCTGGGTCGTTTGCTGGATGAGGCCGGTTTCTGGGCCCCCGTACTTTTCATACTGGTCTACACTGCAGGAGTCTGTTTTTTTGTTCCCGGCACTCTGCTGACCGGTCTCGGAGCTGCCATTTTCGGACCCTACCGGGGATTTGTGTATGTGTGGATTGGGGCCATGGGGGGCGCCAGTGCGGCCTTTTTCATCGGGCGAACCCTGGGAAGAGAGTTTGCCGCATCCGTTATCGGCGATCGACTGAAAAAATATGACGATGCAATCGAGAGCAACGGCTTTGCGACTGTGCTCTACCTGCGGCTCGTCTATTTTCCGTTTACGCCCATGAACTTCGGCATGGGACTCACAAAGGTCCGCTTTTGGGACTACTTTTTTGGCACTGCCATCGGTATCCTTGTCGGGACTTTTGTCTTCACATTCTTCATAGGAACCATCAGGGAGATTTGGTCCGCGGGTGACTGGGCTCGATTATTGTCATTGAAAGTGGTCTTCTCCGTGTGCCTCTTTGTATTTTCATTCTTTATCCCTAAAATTGTAAAGAAAATCAAAGGCTGAGGAGACATGGCCCCCGGACGTTTTGAAGAGGGGACGTTGGCTGCGCTCCCGAGACCGTGTCGCAATTCAGAAATTTATTGACAAAATCCGATGAGGCCAATTTCTACTTCCCCCTTTGTAAAGGGGGATCGAGGAGGATCGAGGGGGATTTCAAAGCATTAGATTGAGATCGGAGAGTCACGGTCCCCCGCCTCCCTTTAGAAAAGGGAGAGAACACGAAAAATATTGAGTTTGCGACACAGTCCCTTCCGCTTAGCCCACCTTACGGATCAACGGTTTTGCCGGCTTGGCGGTAGTAAAAAAAGGGGAGCGAGAGTTCCTGCTTCGTGCTCCCCCGGTTCATCCTCGATCACGTCTTTGCGGCTTTTTCTGCCGGCTTCTCCGTCTCGATCGCCCAGTACGGATGTGCAAGGTCTTCGAACACCGAGATGGCAGCCTCGGTCCCTTGTCCCATTGCGGTTACGATCTGTTTGAACCCCCCTTCGACGTCTCCTGCCGCATATATTCCCGGTACATTGGTGCGGTGCTTTTCGTCATGTTTAATGAAACCATCCTCGGTCAGCTCAATTCCCAGAGCCTTTGCCAGACCGACGGAAGGCTCATACCCGATCGCAACGAAAACTCCGTCCACCGGGAGCGGGTAGACCTGTCCCGTTCTCTTGTTTCGTAAAATGACCTCGTTTACCTTTTCCTTGCCCTTTATCTCCACGACTTCCGTATCCCACAGCACTTCCATGTTGTTGGAGAAGATATTTTTGGCAAGGTGCTCCTGTGCCCTCAGGGTGTTTCGTCTATGCACCAGCGTTGTCGACACATCTATATTGTGGAGATAGAGGGCCTCGGTCACGGCGCTGTTGCCGCCTCCGACCACGATCACCCTTTTGCCCTTGAAAAGCGGTCCGTCGCAGGTTGCGCAGTAGCTCACGCCCCGGCCCATGAAGAGCATCTCGCCGGGGACGTCGAGCTTTTTGTAATTGGCCCCCGTGGCAAGTATGACCGCTTTCGCCAGAAACTTTCGCCTGTTGGTCTGGACCTCGGCCATCGGTCCCGGTTTGATGCTGAGGACTTCCTCACCCTGGAATATCTGCACATACTCCAGGGCGTGGCTGACCAGGATATCGACCAGCGTTTTTCCGGGCACGCGGGTGAAACCCGGGTAGTTCTCGACGATCGGTGTGGCCGCGACCTGCCCCCCCAGGGGTCCGCGTTCGATCACAGATGTCCTCAGTCCGCTGCGGACCGTGTAGATGCCTGCCGTGAGCCCGGCCGGTCCTCCGCCCACTATGACCACGTCCGTTTCAATCAGGTCTTCCTCCATTTCGGGAATGAAAACCGTTTGCTGCTCAAGCTTTTGCAGCGACACCATGAACAGTTCCTCGGACTGCGCTCCGTGGGCGATCAGGATATCGTTTGCAAAAGTCTGCGGGACGCTGAACGCGGAGTAGCGATTCGCGATTTCCTGATTGGACTGAATATCGATTATCTCAAGCGAAACAAGATCGGGCCGTTCTATGGCAGCCTTTACCGTATTGATCGCCTGGTCCGGGCAATAGGGGCAGGTGGGGCTAACAAAGACCTTGATCTCTCTTTTTGAATCGATCTTGCTCAAGATCTTCCTGGATTGTTCGCCCAGATTGCCCTCACCGAAGCCAAGCAGCAGGATCATCCCCACCAGGGTCCTGCCCTCTTCCCCGAACGGGACCCCGAGGTATCGAATCGAGTACCGGTCCGGCTCGAAAATCAGCGTCGGCGAGCTTGTCACATTATACTTCTTGGCTTCCGGCCCGTTCAAATTGAATTCGCTCAACTCTATTTTGTTCGAAAGCTTGTCGAAAGCCCTGAGCAGACCCAGTACCGCCTGATTGAGCACGTCGTTCTGGCCCTGTTCGGTAAAGAGCAATATATGGACCTTGTTTAGGAGTTGATTGAAAGCGGCCTTGAGATTAGTCTCGACTTCGCTTCCGAATAAGGAACCTGGCTGACTCTCTGGTTTGTTTTCAGGCATTTTTCCCCTCTTTGGACCTCGTTGTGTAGTGATCTCGATTATCCGTCGCAAACCGTCGTTTGATGGACACTAACTGGTAAATATAAGAAGCGGGGGGCTGCTGTACCATAGGTGGGGGCTGATTTTTATGACGCGGAGGGGGGGACGGTAAGAGAGAAAAACAATTGTCACGCAGAGGCGCGGAGGGAGGGAGATGAAGGAACAAAACCCTCCCTGCGCCTCCGCGCCTCTGCGTGAGATAATTTTCGCTCTTTGGTTTCTCGGCTGTTGTTCTATGCGCCTCTGCGTGCCAATATCCCTCGTTCCGTGTAGGCCCTAAGTGCTACTCCAGCCACCTGAGCAGCACGCTGCCCCAGGTGTAGCCCGCACCGAAGGCGGCCATGACTACGTAGTCGCCCTTCTTCAGGTCGTATTTTTTTTCCACCGCCGCCTCGTAGAGGGCGAGCGGGATGGTAGCGGAGGTGGTGTTCCCGTATTTATCGATATTTATTACGATCTTTTCGTTGTCGATACCCATCCGTTTTGCGGCGGCGTATATGATTCGAAGGTTTGCCTGATGTGGAACGAAAAGGGATACATCGCTCCCCGTGAGGCCGTTTTTGGTTAGAATTTCGGCCGATACGTTGGCCATTTCCGTAATGGCGGTCCTGAAGACGTTTTGGCCGTCCTGATAAATGAAGTGCTCTTTCCTATCCACCGTTTCATGGCTCGACGGTTTACGGCTTCCACCGGCTTTCATGTGCAGGTGGGGCTCCCCGGAACCGTCCGTGTGCAGGATGAAATCGAGGATCCCGTATCCGGGTTCGGTGCACGGTTCGACGAGCACTGCCCCTGCGCCGTCTCCGAAAAGAATACATGTGTTTCTATCGGAGTAATCGGCGATTGTGCTCATCACTTCGCTTCCGATGACCAGCGCCTTGTTGACCCTTCCCGATTCAACCATCTGAACCGCGACCGAGAGGGAGTAGAGGAACCCGCTGCACCCGGCATTGAGGTCGAAGGCCCAGGCGTTTTTCGCCCCGATATCACGTGCCACCATGCACGCGGTGGCCGGAAAAAGCATATCCGGGGTCACTGTGCTCAAAACGATAACGTCTATTTCGGCCGGATCGGCGCCGGCCCGATCCAGGCACTCCCTGGCAGCCTGCACCGCCATGGATGAACTGCCGAGTCCCGGCTCCAGGATTCGGCGCTCCCGGATCCCGGTGCGGGAGACAATCCACTCGTCGGTGGTGTCCACCATTTTTTCGAAATCCTCGTTGGTGAGCCTGCGTTCGGGAAGGAAACGGCCGACTGAACGAATATATGCAGAGCGTTTGGTCATC
>CAWGZP010000004.1:0-27679 GCA_963826655.1 uncultured delta proteobacterium | reverse complement strand
CCCTCAAAAGCTCTTCTACCGCCCGTGCCTGGAAGGCGGTATCGATTTCGGGCATGCACATCCTGTGCGCCGAACGGTTCAAGCGCTCCCAGTTCTGGTCGGACCTGAAGAGGCATATCTTGCCGTTTGGCCACCTATACGCTTTGAGGCCCTCGAATATTCCCTGTCCGTAGTGGAGCACCATTGCGGCGGGGTCCATCTGCAGAAGACCATAAGGCACTATCCTGGCATTTTGCCAGCCGTCCCCCTTCGTATAGTCCAGCATGAACATGTGGTCACTGAAAACTCGGCCAAAAACCAGATTTCTTTCATCTTGGGGCTTGGCGTGCCTTTTGCCCGGCTCCAATGAGTGGATGGCGATTTCCATCTGACTACCTCCTAATTCCACAGATGCCAAAGTGTTGTTACAGGGATGTGGGTCAGTTCGCCTTAAACCTTATTGCAACGCAAAATGGGGCGAACGCAAAAAACGACTTATTTGCTTGCTGTAGAACTGGATAGGGGCACGGCTCTCCGTTCCGGGGTGCAAATGCTCCTCGTTGTCCTTCTCTCCGCTAACGTTCTTGACGATTATGCCTTTTTCAATACATAGTTTCAGAGCATTGTCGAAAATTATCTTCGAAATGCACTCGGGTCTCTCGACCAACTGCAACTTCAACGCTCTCTGGCCCAGGTCGAGGATCTTTTTGATGAATTCCTTTTCCGAAAAGTCATTCTTTTGAAGATAGCGCAAGCCCCTCAAGACCAGCCAGTAGCCCTCGAAATAGTTCCTGAGAAGACCATGATATGCCTGTGAGGCACGAAGCCCCTTGTGAGCTAAAATGAACGGCTGGTCGCCCTCCCCTACCCGGTGAAGAAAGCCAAGATCTTCAAAGATACCAAGCACATCGCCCACAAGCTTTTCGTTGTTGAGTTCGTTATCGTAAACGAATTCGAATTTAAAGAAGCTTTTCATGAAAGCAACATCTTCGAGCACTTGACTCACACTGAACCGGAAAGTCTCCTGGGCGAGGATCGATGTTGAGACAAAAGCTGCTGGAAGCAAGAAGTGGATAATGTTGTTTTTGTAGTATTCGAGGGCAAGCCGTTTGCTGTCCTCAAGGGTGAAGACCTCTTCTTCCAGGTCGTCATCATCGTCCTTGAGCTTCCCGATGATTTTGGCTCGCTCCATACTGCGCAATGCATCCTGCAGGATAAAATCGATATTTTTCATTGACTTCGAAAACCCGACTCCACGGGCCGCGATAAAGTCGTGGAACGTCGCCGATATTTCCAGAAAATCGGCCTTGGAAACCCCGTGGCGGGGCAGCGCCATAAGGGCCGAGGCTGCCAGAGCGTAGGGTGTCACCATCGATTCCTGGTTTATGCAGTTTATAATGCGGTATGCGAAATCGCGGTACATCGCATGCCGCTCCTTGGGAACCATCCTGTTCAGGTCGTGATTGTGCCGCTCGAGATAGCTCCTGAGTGAAAGAGGCTCGGCAAATTTGATATAGACTCGTCCGTAGCGCTTCCGCAGCACACGCCGAACGCGCACGAGCTGACCCAGGTTTTCCTCTTCCTTCGCGTCCCCTGTAATCTCCTTCAGATATGATTCCTCTTCGGGAATACGGTCGTAGCATATAGAGGTGGGTACGAAAACCAGATCGTCGCAGAACCCTTCTTCGACTGCCTGAATCAGGATGGCCAGGAGCCCGAGCTTAGGCAGAACAAGCTTCCCGGTGCGGCTCCGGCCCCCTTCGATGAAAAACTCTATATTGTAGCCCAGTTGGACCATTGACTTTACATAGAGCGCGAAAGTCTCGGCATAGAACTTCAGCCCCTTGAAAGTACGGCGAATAAAAAATGCCCCGCCCATTCGAAAAATGGCCCCCAGGGGCCAGAAGGCAAGGTTTTTCCCGGCGGCTATAAAGGGTGCGTAGAGATTGTTCGAATATAGAATCTGCGAGAGCAGCAGGTAGTCCATATGGCTTTTGTGGCAGGGAACGTACACGAGCGTGTGGTGGCGAGCCGCACGTTTGACTTTTTGCAGACTTTCGGAATCAAGTTCGATGCCGTCGAACAGGTTGTTCCAGACCCAGGTGAAAATCCTCGCGGCGAACTGAATAAAGGTGACGTTGTAGTTTGCCGCGATCTCCTCGAGGTATCCGTCGGCCTCCATTCGCACACGCCAGATTTCCTGCGATTGAGAGCGGGCGCGCCGCTGCATCAGGGACTCCAGCCTCGGATGATGGAGGATAATCTCTTTCATCTCCAGCTTGCTTTTGATGATCGGGCCTACAACCGCCCTCTTGATTTCGTCGACCGAATCGATCAGGGTACGGCGCAGTTCGAAAATTTGTTTGCGTTTCTGCCAGAGGTCTTTCGACAGTTCGGGCAAAATTTCCATAACGTTCAGCGGTTCCCCTGTCTCCATCAACGCATAGGGGTTCCCACTGATGAACGCGATGATCTTGCGCAAAAAGCCCAAATGTCTTTTCTGGCCCAGGAAAAGCTCGAGGGGACCCCACCGATGTCCTCCCTCCTGGCGCCTGCTGTATAAAAGAACGATCGGAACGATAAAAATCGGCCGTTCGCTTGTCTTCTGGATTTCTATCAGGTGCTCCAGCGGATCGTTGCCGACAAGAACCGTACTGCGGTAATAGCCCCTTTTGCCCACCAGAGAGAACGCCCCGGCCTCGCCTCCCTTGATCTTTTCGCCGTAGTATCCTCCGGCGTAGGCATCAGGAAAACAACCATGACGCAACAGATGGGCGCAGTGGTAGAGCAGGTTCTTCAACGCGTAGAATCGCGGCTGCCAAAGATAGGGGTGCTGGTCGAATAGAAATACCGGCGATGGCAGACCCAGTTGATGCAACCGCAGGCTCACATAGGCAAAGTCTATCTGCGATGCCTCTTTCATGGCATAGACTATGGCGCCTTTGCCGGACAGCTCCTCGATGCATTTCTGCTGGTCTTCGGGAACTGTTACGTGGCGTACGGTGCGATCAAACCAATTCTGTAGAGGAAATCGTGGTTTTGTATCGATCGAATAGCCATAAGGGTCTTTGCAGACCATCTCCGAGATTTTTGCACCTATGCGTCTCAGCCAATCAATCACGGCCTTTTAGTCTTCCTCCCAAACGGCAATTCGCCAACCAACGAGAATAACAAAAAAAGTCGCCAAAAACCAAACTTTTTTCAAGTAAATCGATGCCGGATTCCGTCCTGGAGCGGACCAATTCTTTTATCCGGCATCTGGCACCGCCGCTCTCCCTCTTCCGTTCCAGGGCGCAAAACGGCTGAGAAGCGCTATGCCGGGAATTGATCCCAGGATGCTCAAGGTGAAAAAACCGGGCCATCCGACAGCTTGGGCGATAAAGCCTGTAGGCGCCCCCAAAACGATCCTGCTCACCGCCATGAAACTGGTAAGAAGCGCATACTGGGTAGCCGTGAAACGCTTGTCGCAAAGGCTCATCATGAATGCGACAAAAGCTGCGTCGCCCATGCCTACACATATATTCTCCGTCCCGATCGCAGCAATCATCGCAGGGTAACTTTTTCCGATCAGGGCGACCCCTGTAAACGAGAAGTTAGACAAGGCCTGAAAAAAACCAAAGACCCAGAGCGAGCGGTTGATGCCGATCCTGGACACGATGCTCCCGCCCACAAGGGTGCCCAGAATAGTGCTGATCAGTCCGAAGACCTTGTTCACCATCCCCACATCCGACCGGCTGAAGCCGATATCGAGAAGAAACGGGGTGGTCATCGCACCGGCTATGACATTGCCGAGTTTGTAGAGCATTATGAAAAGCAGCATTTCCACTGCTCCCGAGCGTTTGAAGTAGCTGGCCAGGGGGCCCCAGACAGCTTCTTTCAGGCTCTCGGGGGGGATGACCCTCTTTTCTGGCTCGGGGGCAACGAGCGTAAACAGCGCGTTCAGAAGCATTATAGCCGCCATGAGCGTATAGACGGAATGCCAGGAAATGTGGTCCGACAGGATCAATGCGAGCGCCCCGGATACGAGGATAGCGGACCTGTAGCCGACTACGGCCGTCGCTGCGCCGGGGCCGAGTTCTTTCTCACGCAGAACGTCGGCCCGGTAGGCGTCGATAGCAATATCCTGGCTGGCGCTCAAAAAAGCTGTAGCCAGGGCCGCGAAGGCCATGAAGGCTGGGAAAGAAGCGGGCGAAGATGAGCCGAGGAAAAAGATTGAGAAGGCTAACAGGACCTGAATCGAGACGATCCATCCGCGCCTTCTTCCCAGCCACGGCGGGCTGAACCGGTCCATTAGCGGCGCCCAGAAGACTTTCAGGGCGTACGGGAGCCCTACCAGAGAAAAAGCGCCTACAATGCTGAGGTCGACCTTCTCGGTCATGAGCCAGGCCTGAAGAGTCGAAGCCGTGAGTCCCAGGGGTAGTCCCGAAGAAAAACCCAGCCCGATCAGGCTTAAGACTCGCCTGTTGCCATAAATTTTGAGCCAGTTGCTCATTCTAAAGACCTGTTTGGGTTATGCTTCGCAGAAGTGAAGCTTTGGCAATGTAGCTGATATGCCGGGCATGGACAATCGAAATCGAGCCGGTTCAGGCGAGGCGCGCCGGCCGGTTTTGAGTTTTCAGTTCGGAATTGATGGGTTGGGCTCCGCTCTACCCATCCTATCGATCTTCCCGCTTCTTGCTTCTTGCTTCCCGGCCGCGCACGTGTTTAATTTAGCGTTTTCCGTATTCCTTTTTCGGAGACTTCATGCTTTCGCTCGACGGCTTTGCCAAGAAATGGAAAATAGACTCAGCGCCCCTGGAACCTGTCGCCCATGAGTATCCATTCAGGTTGAATCCCTATTTTGAGGGACTTATCCGAAACGCCGGGGACGCTGCCTGGCAACAGGTGGTCCCGGATACAAGAGAGATCTCCGATACGTCCGGGCTCGAAGACCCCCTGTCAGAAGAGGCCCTGGCGCCTGTTCCAAACCTGGTCCACAGATATCCGAACCGTGTCCTCTGGCTGGTGAGCAGCGAGTGCGCCATTCACTGCCGATTTTGCACCCGCAAGAGAAAATGGCGCAGGGCTCATTCCGGAGTGTTCGAAGACATGGCAGGCGCCGATCTTTCGCCCGCCCTGGACTACATCTCCAAGCATGAACAAATCCGGGACGTGCTCCTCTCGGGCGGCGATCCTCTTCTGCTTCCCCTGGAACGTCTCAGTGAGATTCTAGGCAAGCTCCGCGAGATAAAGCACGTCCGGATAATCAGGATCGGCAGCAGGGTCCCCTGTGCCCTTCCCCTCGCGATCACTCCCGAACTTGCGCGTATGCTTTCGAAGTTTCACCCGCTGTTCGTAAATATTCATTTCAACCACCCAGTCGAACTCACGGCCGAATCCCAACGCGCCTGCGCCATCCTGGCCGACGCCGGCATTCCCCTTGGCAGCCAGACTGTCCTTCTGCACGGCGTAAACGACTCCGAAACCGTCCTCTCCGACCTGTTTCACGGGTTGCTCTCAATCCGGGTCCGCCCTTACTACCTGATGCAGATGGATATCACCAGGAGCACGGCTCATTTCAGGACCCCGATCAGCACCGGCCTTCGAATCCTTCGCAATCTCCGGAACCGGATTTCAGGACCCGCGATGCCCCACTTCGTCATCGATCTGCCGGGCGGACGAGGGAAAATACCGCTCCTGCCGAATATGATCCGGGAAATTAGGGCCGACGGGATGATTGTCCAAAACTACCTTGGCCAATTGTGCCGCTACCCGCTTCTGGAAGGAGAGGAGGAGAACTTGAGGGCGGAACTCGGATAACGCCGATATTTCAAAAAACTCAAAGGTCTTGTCTCAATCTTTTTTCCCCCATATTTTATCGAGAAAAGAAGCTCTACCGGACCCGAACTTGTAAAAAGTGTAGCGTGCCGGGTCTTTGAGATAGTATTCCTGGTGATGTGCCTCTGCCCTGTAAAAATTCCCGGCAGGTTCGATTTCCGTTGCGATCCTTCCCCCGAATCTTCCGGACTGTTCGAGTTCCCGCTTCGAAGCCTCCGCTTGAAGTCTTTGCTCTTCATTTTGATAAAAAATAACCGTCCGGTACTGGGGCCCCGTGTCTGCAAACTGTCCGTTTGACTGAGTGGGGTCGATGTTTTTCCAGAATGTCTCCAGCAGTTCGCGTAAGCTTATTCGGGCCGGATCAAAGACAATTTCGATAGCTTCGACGTGCCCGGTCCCGCCGGCACAGACCTGCTCGTAAGTGGGATTTTCCACGGTGCCTCCCGTATATCCCACTGCTGTCGATATCACTCCCTCCAGCCTGTCGAAAGCCGGCTGCATGCACCAGAAACACCCGCCGGCAAAAACGGCCTTTTCGAAGCGGCCTTCTCCTGGAGCGCCAACTTCTTCAAGCCACTGCACCACGCCGGCGGCCCAACAAAGCAACGCCACCCCTCCTGCTATCAGGGCGATATACATGATATTTTCCTTCTCAAGTAGGTAGCAATTCAGATTAACCCACCTTGAAAGATAAGTCTGATTCGAAAAGCGCGCCCGCAAGGGACTGGACTATGGTGAGTGCGATGAATTGTGCTTTCGCTTCACCCATCCTGATTTGTGAGACCGGGTGCAACCGGCCACTCGGGAGGTACAGGAGCTTCAAAGGTAAGGAGCTTTCCGGAGACAGGATGCTCCAATGTGAGCCGCCAGGCGTGAAGGTACAAGAGCCTGTCCGGTTTTGCGCCGTAGGCCCGGTCGCCCACTACCGGGTGGCCTGCCAGGGCCAGGTGGATTCTTATTTGATGCGTCCTGCCCGTCAGGGGACTGGCAAGTATAAGCGTGCGGCCTTCTTCACGGCGCAATACGCGGAAAAGCGTTTCGGCTTTCTTGCCCCCGCCTTTTTCCGCCTCCGTGTACTTGCCCCCGGTTTTGCGAATCTCCGAATCACAGGTCCACGAATCCTTTTCCGGAACACCCTCCACCCAGGCGAGATATTCCTTTTTTACGCGCCTCTGCTGGAAAGCCCTTCCCAGTGGATCGTTCGCACTTTTCTGGAGCGAGAAGACGATAAGGCCGCTCGTTTCCCTGTCGAGCCTATTGTGGATGGCTACGTAGCGGCTTGACTCCCCTTTCTGGAGATGGCGCACCATGGCCGCGAAAACATTGTTGTAGCCGTCGTAGGGCGTCTGCTGGCTCGGGATGCCGGCTTCTTTGTCGTATATTAAAAGAAAACGGTCCCGGTAAACAACGCGGAGCGGATCGATCTCAAAGACCCTTCTGATTCCGTGAGAAGGAAAGGAAACAGAAATCTCCTCCCCCCCGCATAATATTTTTGAAGGATTGCATTCCCTGCGGCCCCCGGCATAAACCGATCCAAATTCGATCAAGTCCGCCGCCTCCCCTTTGGGAGGCTCAGGTAACCGGAAACAGCCTCGCAGAGACTACGTCCCATGTCCCGCGCGCCGGCGCGCCACCTGAAAGACGAAATCGGCCCGTGAGGAAACCCGCCGCCTCGATTATCTTCAGGCATCACCGCCGACGACGGGCAAATCGCCGGTCCCTCCCCCCGCACCTTCCTTTTCGTCCATGGCCTCATCCATCATGGCATCAACATCGAGGTCTTCACCTAAATCGTCTCCCATCTCCCGAGTCATGGACTTCATCCATTTCGCCATGCTTTTCGGATCGTTTTCGTCGAGACCGGAAAGGCGGGAAGGATCGGCGAACCGCTCCATTCGAGTCTCTTCGGACATGCGTACCCTGACCCGGGATGGAATCCGTTCGACCTCTAAGCTGCCGCAGTGTGTGCACTGCACGGAAACGTCCTCTGAGACCCGAAAGGTTATAATTTCGGATTTTCGCTTGCAATCCCGGCACCGGTACTCATAAATCGGCATAGAAAAGCCTCCCTTGAATTAGATTATTACATATTTTTTGATCGTGTGGACCACTTCGTCCGGATCATCCAGGAGCGTAAGATAATCGAGATCCTCCGGCGAGATGTATTTTCCGGGCACGAGAACACTTCGAACCCAGTCGAGCAAGCCAGTCCAGTACTGAGTTCCGACGAGGATTACCGGAAAGGGCTTTATGCGCTTGGTCTGGATGAGGGTCAGCGCCTCAAATATTTCATCCATCGTTCCGAACCCGCCGGACATACCGATATAGGCCTGGGCATACTTGACAAACATCACCTTGCGGACGAAAAAATACTGAAAATCGATATTCAGCGTAGAGTAAGGATTCGGACGCTGTTCGAGCGGAAGTCTGATGTTTAACCCGACCGATTTGGCGCCCCCTTCCTTTGCGCCCTTGTTCCCGGCCTCCATTACCCCCGGCCCCCCGCCGGTGATAACGTGATATCCGTTCAGGCCCAGTTTTTTGGCGATCTCGTATGTTTTTTCATAAGTCTCGTCGCCAGGGTTTACGCGAGCCGACCCAAAAATAGATACCGCCGGGTAGAGATCGCCAAGGGTTTCGAACCCATCGACGAACTCTGCCAAAATTTTGAAGAGGCGCCAGGAGTCTTGCATTGTCATTGCATCGATCAGGTACTGCTTCTCGGTCATAAAATTCGTCCCCCCCCCCGATAAAATGGAGCGCCTTACGAGGCGTAGAATGATGTTTTTTGCTCAAGCTACCTGTTCCAGGCACAAGGCTGTAATTATATTAGGGCGTCATAAATACTCAAAGGGAATTGAGGAAATAAAGAAATTGAGGGACTGAGGGATTAATTCCCCAATTCCTGAATTTCCAAATTCCTTCCAGCTATAAATGGGGTTGAACGCTCGGCCCGAATAAGCTATTTTGCCCCAGTTTAAATTTCTTTTTCAAAGGTTTTCAACCGTTTGGTTTCCTGATGGCAACGAGCCGTTTGCATAAAGGAGTACATTGAATGGAGATGCGAGAGTTCGTCAAGGCCGCCCTTAGTAAAGTTGGGCAGAAAATTCGCGATGGCGCCCTCGATATACATGAAGAAGGCTACGGGGACGCCGAGGAAATGCTTCTTGACTGGATCTGGATCGAACTGAAGGAGGAGTCCCCGGATAAAGACGCGGTCGTAAACATGGATTTGGACGACCTCTATGAATTGATTGAGAGTTCGGCTGATACCCATGAGGATTACCACATACTGCTGGAATCCATAAAAGCCGGATTGGAACGCTGAAAAGGGACATACTCTAAGACCAGGCGCTCTTAGCGGAGCGCTTTTTTATTGCCTTCGCGCTGGAGCGGCGCCCCTCAAGGGAATTCGCCAAAAAGCCCCCAGGTGAGAGATTGTGAAAAATTCAGACATGAAAACCGTGACACTGCATTCAGGGCGCGAGCGGCGCATTCTTCAAGGACATCGATGGGTTTTCAGCAACGAGATAGCTCATCCGATTCATGATTTCGAGCCGGGCAGTTGGGTCGAGGTATTAACCGCAAAGGGCCGCTCGCTTGGCGCCGGTTATATCAATCCGGCATCGCTTATAGCTGTGCGCCTCGCCTGTCCTCCCGGCAAAAAACCCGATGAAGAATTTTTTCGACAGAGGCTGCTCGATGCGGCAACTTTTCGCCGGTCTCTTTATCCGGACTCTGAGACTTGCCGGCTGGTCTTTGGTGAATCGGACAGCCTCCCCGGTCTTGTGGTCGACCGGTACGGAGACATTCTCGTTTACCAGGCCGGGACACTTGGAATGGCGAAAATGGAAGAGTCGATGAGGCAGCTACTGATCGATCTTTTTCGGCCCGCAGCTCTGGTATTCAGGAACGACTCACCCTCACGCGCCATCGAAGGCCTCGCTCCTGAAAAAGGAGTGGCCTACGGAAGCATACCAGGCGAAGTCCCCGTCGTAATTAATGGAATCCGTTACATGGTCGACGTGCTGGGTGGACAGAAGACCGGCATGTATCTTGACCAGCGAGACAACAGAAACGCCGCACGGCAATGGGCCAAAGGGAAAAGGGTCCTCGATCTTTTCTGTTACAATGGGGCTTGGGGCCTTTGCGCGATCGACGGGAGGGGCCGCGCATGTAACAGGCGTCGACCAGTCTTCGGACGCCATCGACCAGGCGCGTCGAAACGCCGAGTTGAACGGCCTGGCCGACAGGGCCACCTTTGTTGCCTCGGATGTTTTCGATTATCTCAAACGGGTTCCACGTGGCTCTTTCGACACGGTCATTCTGGATCCGCCCGCCTTCGCCAAGACCAGGTCAGCCCTCCCGGATGCCAGGAAAGGCTACACCGATATAAACCGCCGCGCGCTTCTTGCGCTCAAGCCAGGCGGGATACTCATTACCTGCTCCTGCTCCTATCACATGAGCGAAGAGCTTTTCCGGGAGGTACTTATCTCCGCCGGGCAGGCGAGCGGCCGGAAACTCCGTCTGATCCAGGTCCGCGGCCAGGCGCTCGACCACCCTGCCCTTTTAGCCATGCCCGAGACAAGGTATTTGAAGTGCTTCGTGGTCGAAGCGATATGAGAATGCTTTTCACGCGGAGACGGGAAACGCAGAGGAAAAAACAGAGAACGAGTCAACGAACGGCATAAAGCGGTAGACAGTGCGCCAAGCTAATCCTGGATATCCAGCGCAATCCGCAAAGCTTGATTCAACTCTTGCTACTTAACGGGAGGGACTGAGTCGATGAAGTTGGTCAGCATGGTCTTTGACAAGCTCACCATTTTATCGCAGTGTATGCTCCCATGTCCAGGAAACCACGGGTTGCACGGATAAGGGCCGAAATAATCCACAGATATACGCAGATAATTCGGGACAATCATGCGTACTTTCCACAAAACCTGCCAAAATTCTCCATCGAACACAGCTTGCGCCACTTTGTCGATTACCTGAGTGCTTTCCAGCTTGATTTTGGAACCAAATAGAGCAATTATGTCATACACGTCACATATCGTAGTATAAAAATTACATATATAGTCTATATATGTCACTAGAAAATACAGGTTGAGGGATTAAGGAATTGAATTCCTGAATTTCCGAATTCCTAAATTTTATTCATGTCTTAGGAGGAAACGCCGTGGGACCGATCAAAGAACGGGTGATATGCGACCTTAGATCGGCCCGTAGGGCCAAAGGGCTGTCTCAGAGCGAACTGGCGGAGCGGGTTGGTGTAAAACGGCAGGCCATCTGTGAAACGGAGACCGGGCGTTACGTGCCCAATACCGTCCTGGCGCTTCGAATGGCGAAACAGTTGGGATGCAGTGTCGAAGACCTCTTCATTCTGGATAAATCTCAAGATGCACAGCCCGTGACACTCGTCGAAAAGGCCGCCGCCGCGCACACCAGGGTCTCGGTGACCAGGGTGCGCAAGCGCCTCATTGCCTATCCCCTGGACGGCAAATGGTTGTTGAGCGATTGGTTTCAGCCTGCCGACGGCCTGCTGGCGTCCGATTCCAGCAGTGTGCAGCTAATCCGGCAAGATATGCACATGGAGAATAAACTCTTGCTGCTCGGCTGTGATCCGGCCTTTTCCATCCTGGGCGCTCACGTATCCCGTTGCGCGCCTGAGGCAGGTGTTTACTGGCGATATGCATCGAGTCATCTTGCGTTGGAAAGACTTGCGACAGGCTATGCGCATATTGCCGGGACCCATTTCCACGACACCTCATCGGGTCAATCCGACGTAGAGTTTGCAAAGACTGCCCTATCCGGCTCGAAGGCCATGATCGTCGCTTTTGCGTTCGTTGAGGAGGGCCTTGTGGTTGAACGGGAAAATCCTCATCAAATCCGTTCGGTCGCCGATCTGGCCAAAGAAGGGGTCCGATTTGTAAACTGTGAACCCGGCGCCGCCGTCCGCATCCTGCTCGATGAACGCCTGGCCCGGGCCGGGGTCACGCGTCGATCTATCAGGGGATACGACAACCTGGCTGCAAGCGGCCATCAATGCGCCCAGATGGTGGCTCTCAATGTGGCCGACGCTGCCTTAGGGTTTCACGCCGTTGCTTCCGCCTATGGGCTGGACTTTATCCCCATGGGGGCAATGCGTTGCGACCTGGTCATTCCCTGCGAATTCATGGATCTTCCCGCTGTAAAGGTGTTGCTCGATGTTCTTCAGACAGGGTCGCTGAGGGAGGAGATATCATCGCTTCCGGGTTATGATTCAGCCTGTACGGGCAAGGTAATTGGATGGGTTTTGTAAGACTACAGCCAATCTTTTGAGAACACAGAGGAAAGAAATTGAACAAACTGGATAATACAGGGGCAAAAGCATTCACCACAGAGACACAGAGGAAAAGACTCATTATTGCAGTTCTATCCGTGCAATCCGTGGTGTCCCTTGGCCTTTCTTTTTGAAACATGTAAAGATCGACTGTAGCCTCTTGGAACAGATTACAGCATTTTTGAATTGTCGAACGTCATCTGAGGATGAATCGCTTTTTGATTCCGCATCCGGTATATTTGCTGTATAGACCATAGGAACTCTTCGAACCAGGAGGCGGCTATGTTGAATCTCCTTTGCGGGAAGGACCCCGCCGAAATAGGAATAAGAACCTACGAAGGATGGAACATTACGGCATTTCTGGACCATCTGAGTTCGTGCGAGAAATGCTCGAAGGACCAGGAAAGCCTGATAAAAGAGCTAAACCTCCTCATAGGAGGAGGCGACCACAAAGGAAACCTCTGAGTAATTATCCACACGAAACCCTTCATGGCTGTCAGTGCTCAAGGGACCAGGCGTTTATAGCCAGGAACTCCGATCCCTCCTTATTTGCCGAGGCAATGCAGGAGTCCGGGTTATATTCATTTGCGGCACTCTGCCCGTTCAAAATCTCCGGGATCATGAGGCACCCGTTTTGAGGAGTGGCGCCGGTCGTATGTGAAAAGCCGCTCGCAAGCAGCGTGAGCAGAAATATCAAGGAAAAGACTGCCCTGTTCGACTTCATCCGACTTCTCCTTTCCGATACCCTATATTCGTATATTCTTACTATAATCATGCGCTTGCCGAAGACCATTGCCTGCCGGGAACAAGATGTTTAGATTTTTGCTACCGGTTCCAAAAGGTGCTGCGGTAAAAATTCCAATTACGAGGAAAAATGAAATGGCTGAAAGAAAAATGCCACATGCCCATCACGAAGAACATCTATGTTATCTTCATAACATCGGATTTGTCGAATCGGACTTGGACGAATACAAAGAACTGGTACGGAACCCGAAATACGTTTGCGGCAATTGCGGCCGTGCCGCCGCCGATGAGAAGAACCTTTGCAAGCCCGAAAAATTATAAGCGGAAAACCAATATTCACCGCAGAGACGCAGAGTTCGTAGGATGGGCGGAGTGGAGCGCAACCCATCGCCCCGACTGCAATAATCCGCAGATGACTCAGATAAGCGCAGACAAAAAGAAAGACAAGGGAAACCAAGGATTGCTCGGATAGAACTACAACAATTCACCGATGAGAACAGATGAGCGCAGATATTTGTGCGTGATAGATCGTTTGTAATCTTTTATCAGCGATCATGCCGTATGGGAATCGATGGATTTCGTTCCCTCCCCACCCATCCTGATGTTTGTCTTTTCTTTTATCCGTGCAATCTGTGATATCCGTGCAATCCGTGGTAAATGTTTTGCCCTTGCCTTGTCCTTTGCTTTTCTCTGTGTCCTCTGCGTCTCTGCGGTGATTCCTTGTCTTTGCGTCTCTGCGGTGAATGCCTTTCCTAGAGCAGCCTGAATGTCTTCATAGCCATGGGGCGTTCCGCGAGGGCCGAGTCGATGGCGGCCTGAGAGCCCAGGACTTTGACGATCCCATCCCTGTTCACATTTTCCAGTATCTCACCAAATGCCCTGAAATCATTGACGGTAGTCCCGAGGATCTGGTCTCGCATCTTCTGGCGCTCTTCTTCGGAGTCGCCCGTGAGTTGGCGAAGCATCGAGGCGTATCCTTTCATATCCGGCAGCATGTAGGAGTCGAGGTCTCCAATAGCCCCGATTATCGCCTTTCTGATCTCATCGTCGGGAAGGAGGGCAGTGCGCAGGAATTGCGCCGTACCGTCGAAATTGTCAATGGTTTTCAGCAGGTTCGGGTCGCGGTAGGAGATGAAGGTAAAAACGCCCGATATACGGTCGAAAAGGCAGAAGCCGCCGTAGGCGCCGCCCTGCACCCGCACCTTTTCCCAAAGCCAGGAGGCGCGAAGATACCCCGTAATGACCTTGCTCGACCCGTGCAGTTCGTAGCCCTCCCGGTAGAGGTCCGCGCCCTTCCCGACATAGTTTACCTGCGAAGGGACCATTATTCCTTCGAATTCCGGAAAAAGACTCGGCTGCCACCGTTCCATGACGGCCGGCCGCTCAGGAAGAGCACGCAGAAAACCCTGTACGTGGGGCTCGATAGAGTGAAGCTCTCTGCTGTCGGCGGTCAAATTGAAAACCATCGCCGAACGATTGATAAGCAACCTGCGGACATCTTCGAGTTCGGAGAGCACCTTGTCCCAGTTTTCGTCAATCTCCTTTGCGAGTGTTCCCAGGAAGAGAAAATAACTTACCCCGTCGGTCAACTCCCTGACCCAATCGGCCAGGTTGAAGTGAGCACGGATACGCTGATTGACGACCTGGTGGCCGCTGGGGACAATTTTGCGCTCCTGGCCGGCCTTTTCTTCGAGCACGATTTGACGGAACCGCTCTTTGTCATCGAGTTTCACGGCGCCGAACGTTTCGGCGAGGATATCCGTGAGGTCCCTGACCTGTGCGGTCATGCTCTTGCCTCGAAGGAAGAGCCATGCGGCTGGGTTGCCGTCTCCAACCACGGCGGAGGAGAACACGTCGGGGTGGATGCCTCCGGTCTTCCGGCTGATCTTTTGCGATAGAGAAACGAAATCCTGGAAGTCGGTACCCATCTCGAAAAGTGCCCGGCCGAAAAGAGGCGCATAGGACAAATACTTCGCGGGGAGCGTCTGAAGATTGAACCCGACGTCAAAGTAGGTAACACCGCTGGTGAAAATATCATGATAAAACCCGGGCACCCCTTCGACAGGCATTTGTTCAAGAGGAATTACCTTGTTGCGCCTGTCCAGGTCCGAAACCTTCAGGACCGGGATACTGGCCAGCGCTTCCGGGGAATCCTGACTCGATTGCATCCTTTGCAAAGTTTTGGCGTCTTCGATTACACGGCGGATTTCCTCGGCCGACAGCGAATGTTTGATATCCTCGAACTTTGCGGCTTCCTCCTCCGCCTGCCTTTCCGCGAACCCAGGGTCGGCCTGGAGCAAAACGACTGTCCTGTGCGGGTTTTCAAGGAAACAGCGGTTTATGAGATCCTCCAGGAACCCCCCGGATTTCAAGTTTTCCTTTACCTGGTCAAGAGGCGCTTCGAATGCCAGCAATGAGGTCGGGTCGGCTTCATAGAGCCAGGTGGAAAGTGCGCGCAGCATTATGGCCAAACCTTGTGGAAAACTGCCGTAGTTACTCTCGCGGAGTTGAAATTCGATTGTGTTCAATCCCGCCTCTATCGTATCGGGGTCAATGCCGTCCCGGACAAGAGACGCGAGGGTCTCGAAGATGAGGTTTTCAACCTGGGTGGCATCCTCGGCGCGGATTCCTTTGAGACCGGTCGAGAAGAAGAGTTGGCGCAACTCCGTTTCGAGACCACTCCCGGCAATATCTTCGCCCAGCCCGGATTCTATCAGGGCCTTCTTCAATGGGGACCCCGGCATGCCCAGGAGAACGTATTCCAGGATTTGAAGAGCAAGGTTCAGGACGGCATCCGTTGTTTCCGGCAGGAGCCAGTTTATCGTGACCATACTTTTCAGTCCCGCCCTGGCCAGCCTCGTTGATGCCCGCGGCGAACGGGCGAACTATTCGGCTGGGCGCGGTCCCGGGTACCTGGAGGGGAACGCCGGATTCGGGATCGATCCGGCTGAAATCCTTGAGGTATTCGTCGATAATTTCCAGCCTTCGATCCGGATCGTCATTGCCGAAAAAATATATCATGGCGTTCGAAGGATGGTAGAACCTGTCGTGGAAGGACTTGAACTGTTCGAAAGTCAGGCTCGGGATTATTTTCGGGTCGCCACCCGAATCCAGTCCGTAGGTCGTATCCGGGAAAAGCGACTGCTGGGAAAGCTCCGAGAGCATGCTGTCAGGCGACGAATAGACTCCCTTCATCTCGTTATAGACAACCCCTTTGATCGTAAGCGGGCCATCGGGATCGTCAAGTTCGTAATGCCATCCTTCCTGCTGGAGTACGAAAGGGGTGAGCCGCGGATAGAAAACCGCATCCAGGTAAACGTCGACCAGGTTGTAGAAATCCTGGACGTTCTGGCTGGCGACCGGATAGCAGGTCTTGTCGGGGTAAGTGAAGGCGTTGAGAAAAGTCTTCAGGGAACCTTTTACAAGCTCCACGAAAGGTTCCTTCACCGGGTATTTCCTGGAACCGCAAAGGACCGAGTGCTCCAGGATATGCGCCACGCCGCTCGAATCCGCCGGCGGTGTTCGAAAACAGACGCCGAACACTTTGTTATCGTCTTCGTTTATTATGGATAGTACCTCGGCGCCGGTTCGAGCATGCCTGTAAAACCGGGCCAGGCCCTTCAGTTCGGGAATTTCCTTTTCAAAAATCAATTCGAATTTGTCTTTTGCAGCCATGAGCTTTCTCCAGAATCAACAGAAAATAGGAACAGATAAGAATAATATAGCACAAAAATCTTTATCCGCAGAAGTCACGGATGTGCGCAGGATTCTAACCACTGATAAAAGATTCACAACCAAGGATAAGGCAAAACATTTACCGCGGATGGCGTTCGGCAATTCGAAAAATCCTGTGACCTGTTCCAAGGGGCTACAGTCGATCTTTAGATAAAAAGATTCAAAACAACCCCTAACCACGGATCGCTCGGATATCACGGATGACACGGATAAAAGGATTCAAAGCCAGGGATAAGGGCGAAGCATTTATCGCAGATGAAAAGATTCACGACCAGGGACAAGGCAAAACATTTACCGGGCTTATCTGCGCCATCTGTGGATTTTTGGTTCTATCCGTGCAATCCGTGGTTTCCCTTGCCTATTCTCTTTTTGAAACATCTGCGCCCATCTCTGGATTATGGCAGTTCCGTCCGAAGATGTCACTTTATCTTGACAAGCAGGCGGGCTTCAATTAGGTTTGACGCGCGCGTGGGAAGGCTATGTACTACGGTCTTTTTCAGTTCCTCCCTGGTTCATCAGACTAGATTCGGATCCTCTACTATTTACCGCTGAGACGAGACGGAGCTACCCACGCAAAAAAAAGAGCCTTTTCGCAAGCCCGAGTTCTCTTTGCCCGCAGGCCCGTGCAGGCCGGCGCAGGCTGTCTTATGTTATTGCTTTGCTGCATAGAGTACTTCGAGCGAATCAGGCCAAAGATCGATGGGCGCCCCCTGCTCACCAATGCGATTAACTAAACCCAAACAATTTACAAGGAGGATTTAATGAACGTAAGTATGATTCCCTATTTTGCACTGCTATGTGGTGGTATCGGCGTCATCTATGCGCTGGCGACCGCGGCGTGGGTTATCAAGCAGAGCGCCGGTTCCGAAAAGATGCAGTCGATCTCGGAGGCGGTACGCGAAGGCGCCACGGCATTTTTGAACAGAGAATACAAGACTGTCGCCATTGTAGCGGTGGTCATGGCCGCATTGTTGTTATACCTTGGGAAATGGACCTCAATCGGGTTCATCATAGGTACGTGCGGTTCCGCCCTTGCGGGTTACATCGGCATGATGGTAGCCGTCAAAGCCAACGTGCGCACGACGGAAGCCGCGAAACAGGGCTTGCAGCCTGCGCTTTCGGTAGCTTTCAAAGGCGGGTCCGTTACGGGGATCATGGTCGTGGGGCTCGGACTGATCGGCCTTACCGGCTACTACGTTGTAGCCAAAAACTTTGCCCCCATCGAAGACGTCTTCCACGCCCTTGTAGGACTTGGCTTCGGCTGTTCGCTCATGAGTGTTTTTGCTCGTATCGCGGGTGGCATATACACCAAGGCTGCTGATGTCGGCGCCGACCTGGTGGGGAAAGTGGAAGCCGGAATCCCCGAGGACGATCCGAGAAACGCCGCGGTTATTGCCGACAACGTCGGCGACAACGTCGGCGACTGCGCGGGCATGGCGGCAGACCTCTACGAGACCTACACCGTCACACTGGTCGCGGCAATGCTCCTGGCAAAAACGGTTTTCGGCGCGGACAGTCCCTGGGTGGAATTCCCCCTTCTGATAGGAGGCATCTCGATCATTGCTTCGATCATCGGTTGCTTCTTCGTACGCCTCGGCAAGAGCGAATACATCATGGGTGCGCTCTACAAAGGCCTCGGCGTCGCAGGCATTCTGGCGGCGGTGGCCTTTTTTTTCGCCTCCCAGTGGTTTCTCTCGCAAGCCAGCGTTAAGGCGGGCGGCTTCACGGCGACAAGCGTTTTCACCACCGCACTTATTGGTCTCATCCTGACCGGCCTCATCGTCATTATCACCGAATACTTCACTTCCAAGAGCTTCAACCCGGTCAAGCATATTGCCGCGGCCAGCGTGACCGGCCACGGTACTAATGTAATCGCCGGTCTGTCTGTCAGCATGAAATCGACGGCCGCCCCCGCCCTGGTCATCTGCGGTGCAATCCTCTGGGCCTATCAGCTTGGCGGCGGCTTCGCGGGCAATACTGGTGGAGGTCTTTTCGCAATCGCCCTTTCCGCCGTTGCCATGCTTTCAATGACCGGTATCGTCGTGGCTATCGATTCCTACGGCCCGATCACGGACAACGCGGGTGGTATTGCCGAGATGGCCGAACTTCCCGAAAGCGTTCGTGCAATCACCGATCCCCTGGATGCGGTCGGCAACACCACAAAGGCCGTTACAAAAGGTTATGCGATCGGGTCGGCAG
This sequence comes from uncultured delta proteobacterium, assembly GCA_963826655.1. Lineage (GTDB taxonomy): Bacteria > Desulfobacterota > Syntrophobacteria > Syntrophobacterales > Syntrophobacteraceae > SbD1. The sequence continues at coordinate 8,886 of CAWGZP010000004.1, read as the reverse complement.
CTCTTGCCGCCCTGGTTCTTTTCGCCGAATACTCGCGCTCCTTCCCGGGCACGGTCACGTTCGACCTCTCTAATCCCAAAGTCATCGTGGGCCTTTTCATCGGAGGTATGCTGCCCTTCCTGTTCGGGTCGCTCCTCATGGAAGCCGTTGGCAAGGCCGCGGGCGGCGTAGTCGAGGAAGTTCGCCGTCAGTTCCGTGAGCTTCCGGGCATTATGGAAGGAACCACGAAGCCCGAATACGGCAAGTGCGTTGACATCGTTACCAAGAGCGCGATCAAGCAGATGATGTTACCGGCGCTGATGCCGGTGATCGCACCGGTACTGGTTGGTTTCCTGGTGGGTAAAGAAGCCCTCGGCGGCATGCTCATCGGCTCGATCGTCACCGGTTTGTTCCAGGCCATCGCAATGACAAGCGGCGGCGGCGCATGGGACAACGCAAAGAAGTACATCGAAGACGGCATGTTCGGCGGCAAGGGTTCGGACGCTCACAAGGCAGCGGTTACCGGCGATACCGTAGGCGACCCCTACAAGGATACGGCAGGCCCGGCAATCAACCCGATGATCAAGGTCATTAACATCGTGGCGTTGCTGATCGTGCCCCTTTTGAAGTAAGAACGAACAGCTCTTTAGATCTCTAGTAAAACGAAACCGGCGGCCTTAACAGGTCGCCGGTTTTTTTAAAAGACAAAGGAAACCACGGATTTCACGGATAAAAAAAAACTGCAATAATTCGCAGTGACACAGTTGGCGGCATGTGTGGAGCGAAGCGCAACCCATCACTCGAACCGCAATAATCCACAAATGTAGGATGGGTGGAGCGGAGCGCAACCCATCACTTCCGTTATCCGCAGATCATTCCCCAAAGTCCTTTTCCAAAAGGCCGTCGCAGCCGCCCCCATCCGATGGGTAGACTCCGCGCCGCACATATTCATGGAATGTGGAGCGCGGCCAATCGGACACTCGCGGCGCCAAGTCATGTTTTACCGGGTTGAAATGGACATAGTCGAGGTGACGCTGTAAAACGTCTTCATCCCGCACGGTGTGCTCCCAAAACCTGTGCTGCCAGCTCCCACGTTCGCCCTTCGTTTCCCGACTTGTTGGTACACGTTCATCCAAAGAAAGCTCTCGCGAAAACCTGGCTTTGATACGCCACCAGCGATTTGAATAGTCTGAGTCCCCCTGTGGCAATCGCCATATTGTGTGCAGATGATCCGGAAGCGCTACAAAGGCGAGATTCATGCATGGAGCGGTTGATGCTCACTCCGGAGTGCGGCCTTCAAATGTTCAACGTGTTCAACCAGCACATCGAGATGCCTTCCGGCAATTGTCACGGAGAAAAAATATGTACCACCCGCAAGGCGGTTGCGACGATAATTGGCCTTTGTGTTCGTCCGGATGTGACGGAGGACGATACGGAAAGCGATGGGTTGCGCTCCGCTGTACCCGTCCCATGTCTGCTCAACCGTATGGGAAAGCGATGGGTTGCGCTCCCGCTCCACCCATCCTACGCAGCGATTCTACCGCAGTTCCCTCCCGATAATCTGCTGCACTATGGTGTAGGGGTCCGACTCTTTGTCGACGATCTTTTGGACCATTTCATCAAGAGAATCCCCGTGCGCTTCTATCCGTTCGAGGATAGTCCTGAGCGCCTGGTCCCTTAGAGCGCCCACGAGCTGGATTTTGACGCGCTTTTCCAAAACTTGCCGCCATTTTTCGGTATGCGAGGTGAGAAGGTAGGCCCTGTGTTTCTCGATTGCCTGATAGAGTTCCTCGATTCCTTTGGCCTTAGTAGCTTCGGTTTCCACGATCAGCGGCTCCCAGTCGTCTCCGTTGCGCTTCCTGGCGCCAAGCTCGACGACGTTCAGCAGTTCCCGAACCGTCTCGCGCGAACCTGCGCGGTCGGCTTTGTTCACAACGAAGATATCGCCGATTTCCATGATGCCGGCCTTGATCGCCTGAATGTCGTCCCCCATTCCCGGAACGGTAACCAGTATGGTCGTGTGGGCGCTGTTTGCGATTTCCACCTCGTCCTGGCCCACGCCCACGGTTTCGATGATGATTACCTGCTTTCCCGCTGCGTCCAGGACGTTTACCATATCAGCCGTGGACCTCGTTAGTCCGCCGAAATGGCCGCGAGTGGCGAGGCTGCGGATGAAAACGCCCGGGTCCATAAAATGCCGCTGCATGCGGATGCGGTCGCCGAGTATGGCCCCACCCGTAAATGGGCTGGTCGGGTCGATCGCCAAAATCCCGACAGTTTTCCCGGCCTTGCGGCAGCAGATAGCCAACTGGTCTACCAGGGCGCTCTTGCCGACTCCCGGAGACCCGGTGAAACCGATAACGAAAGCTTTACCAGTATGTGGATAGAGTTCTTTGAGGATGTCCCTTGCCGAGGGAATCTCATCGTCGATATCGCGAAGAAGACGCGCTATGGCTCTCACTTCACCCGAGACGATCTGTTCGATGATGTCCATGCGCAAGTCCTGTAGCCAGCGGCAGAAAAGTCCCGGGCGACCGTAACGATTCCGATAAAGGGCGCCGTCTGCAACTCAAAGGGAGACCGCAATGATTCGATGAGGGGGCGCAATCTGCAGCTCAAAAATAGCTACCTTTTTAGAACCACCCCCGAGCGCGGAGTGATGTTGGTGCTGACCCAGTCCGTGATGTCTTTAAGCTTTGCGCCGGGTTCGAATATTTCCTTTATACCGATTTGTTTGAGTTTGGGGATGTCCTCCAGGGGGAATATGCCTCCGCCTATCACCGAGATATCTTCTGCATGGTTCTCCCGTAAAAGCTCCATGACCCGTGGAAAAGAATATGTGTGCGCACCCGACAGGATGCTTAGCCCGATCAGGTCCACATCTTCCTGGATGGCGACGCTCACGATCTGCTCCGGCGTCTGATGGCATCCAGTATAGATAACTTCGAAACCCGCGTCACGGAATGCACGGGCTATCACTCGAGCACCGCGGTCATGCCCGTCAAGACCCGGTTTGGCAACCAATATACGAAGCGTCCTGCTTTTTTCCATGGGAAACCACCCTCCTTTATGAAAGTGGAAAAGTCTCAAATTGCACTTAGCCGGTGCTTACGCTACGGACCGGCCGCCAGCGGCGGCTGAAAACGGGGTCCCCACAAGGCCCTTGAGCTCAACAGCAACGGTGGGGCGGAGAAGGACCCTTTCCTGGCGAATGCCGGCTAGAAGGACCCCGGATCGGTGTAGGTCCCGAAACACTCCCTGTAGAGATCGCAGCATTCCTGCTCGGTCGCCCCGGCCCGCACAGCCTCTATGAGAGCGGGCATAACATTATTTTCCCAGCAGGGCGGCCCCTCGCATCTGCGCCTAAGCTCATCCATCGCTTTGCGAAGCCTTGCCTTGTCCCGGCTTTCCTTGAACTTTACGGTGCGTTCTACCTGCATGCGTTCGATTGTGTCGTCTATCTTGAGGAGGAATTCCAGTTCCGGCCGGTCGCAGGTATACTTGTTTACCCCGATTATCGTTTTCTCTCCGGAGTCGACCTGCTGCTGAAACCGAAAAGCCGCATCGGCGATTTCCATCTGTGGATAGTCGCGCTCTATTGCCGCAACCATTCCGCCCAGTTCATCAAGCTTGCGGATATAGACGCAGGCCTCTTCCTCCATCTTGTCGGTAAGGGCTTCGACGAAATAGGAGCCGGCCAGGGGATCGATCACGTTTGTAACGCCGCATTCGTCGGCCAGTATCTGCTGCGTGCGCAGCGCGATCAGCACGGCCTCCTCGCTTGGGATCATGTAGACCTCATCGAGCGAATTGGTGTGCAGGGACTGCGTGCCGCCCAGGACCGCGGCAAGGGCTTCGGTGGTAGTACGAACGACGTTGTTGTAAGGTTCCTGCGCGGTAAGCGAGCATCCGGCAGTCTGGGTGTGAAAGCGCATCAGCATGGACCTGGGGTCCTGTGCCCCGAAGCGCTCTTTCATGATCCGCGCCCACATGCGCCTGCCGGCGCGCATCTTGGCTATTTCTTCGAAAAAATCGATATGGGAGTTCCAGAAGAAGGATAGCCTTCCCGCGAACTCGTCAACTTTCAGTCCCCTCTTGATTGCCTCCTCGACATAGGTGATGCCGTCATAGATCGTGAAGGCAAGTTCCTGCACGGCTGTCGATCCGGCTTCCCTGATATGATAACCGCTTATGCTGATGGTGTTCCAGCGAGGCACTTCTCTTGCGCCAAACTCAACGGTGTCGGTCACCAGTCTCAGGCTGGGCTCGGGCGGAAGCATCAGTGTTTTCTGGGCGATAAACTCCTTCAGACAGTCGTTTTGAATTGTGCCGCCCAGCTTCTTGCGCGAGTAGCCCTCGTTTTCGCCATTGGCGATATACATGGCCCAGATTATCGAAGCCGGCGGATTGATAGTCATCGAGGCGGTGACTTCTTCAAGGTTTATATCGGCAAACAACCGCTGGACATCGTCGAGTGTGTCGATTGCAACCCCGCACTTGCCGCATTCACCCCGCGCAAGAGGAGAGTCCGTATCGTATCCCATGAGCGTTGGAAAGTCGAAAGCAGTGCTGAGCCCGGTTTCACCGTGATCGATCAGGTAATGGAACCGCTTGTTCGTGTCCTCGGCCGTACCCAGCCCGGCGAACATGCGCATAGTCCAGAGGCGAGCCCGGTACATGGTGCTTTGGACTCCCCTCGTGAAAGGATATCGGCCGGGAAAACCGATCTCCTGGAAAAAGTCCTTGTCTGCGCGATCCATCGGAGTGTAAAGAGGCTTAACCTCCAGGTCGGAAACCGTAGAGAACCGGGTGAGCCGCTCAGGCATCTTCTTCAGAGCTTTCTGGTATTCCTCAAACCACTCGGTATATTCTTTTTCCATTCTCTCGAGCGCTGATTCGGAAAGAATTTTTTTTTCCATTCTTTTACCTCCTAAGAGCGTAAAAACAACGGCCCGTTTTTGAACTTGAAAGGCTCACCCACCCTGCGCGCAGGGAAACCGGAGGGCCGCTCGCAACGGAGCCCGCAGGGAGACAACTCGTCTTTAGAGTTAGCACAAATCCGAAAAATGGGGAAGAATTATAAGCCAGGCCAGGACCGCCCGGCGAACAAAATTTTAGTTAAGTCGATGAGTTGCCTGTTGTCAAAATGGCGCTTACCGTGTTAGAGGGCGGGCTTGATGCCGGCCCTCCACTTTTTGAAGGCTTCGCCGATCGAGCACGCAGGGAATCGAAAATACAGAGAACCAGTTGAACTGAGGAAGGAAGTCTTGTACATAGGAGTGAGCGCCGGATTTTCCGGCTGTGGAGTAAAAACGTGACCGGAGCCACGGAGATGAGACGCATCCCCTTCGAGGCGGAAGAAATCGGTATCCTGGCGCAAGCCATCGAGATTTCGGAAGAGCTTATAAGCGATTCCTACAAGATTTCCACTTCCGAGTGGAAAAGGTACCGGTACGATATTCAGAGTCTTAGCGATCTTTCCGAAGAAGAAGTAACGGATATCGCTTTTGCCCAAATACGCCGTTATCTCAGACGCCCCGGCGATAAGACGCGCGGAAGCGAACCGGGCGACTTCTTTAAGATCTGCATCCAGGACCACATGATCCGCAAGGCTGTCGAGCGTGACAGCCATATCGGACTTTTTCCACTTACGGCTTATATAATGATTCACGAACTGATTCATGTCGTGAGGTTTGCCAAGTTCCTCCACCGGTTCGATTCAACCGCTGTTGAACAGGACGCCGAAGAAAAGCGGGTGCACGCAATTACATACGATTTGCTGCGAAAAGCGCGAATACATGGATTGTCCGAAGTCCTGGCCGCCTTCAGAGACTGCCGGACAATGGAAAAATTCATGGCCAATTGAATTTTGAAACTACAAAAGGAAACCTAATGAGTTCGAAAATAACCAGGCAAGAGGTTCAACACGTGGCGAAGCTCGCAAGGCTCGAACTCAGCGAGTCTGAAGAAGAACGAATGACCGGCCAGATGAACGGTATTCTCGAATACATGGACAAGCTAAACGAACTGGACACAAAAGACGTCCTGCCGACTACACACGCCATCCAATTGCAGAACGTCTTCCGCCCGGATTTGGTCCGCGATTCACTTGACCGCAAAGACTCGCTTGCAAACGCTCCCGGAACGGACGGCGTAAATTTTGTTGTGCCCAAGGTAATCTAGCAGAAAAGGCCGGTACAGATGCAAATCCATGCTCTTTCAATCCATGAGATACATGATCTTCTGAAAAGCGGACAAATCGGGGCGGTCGAAACATTATCCGCGTTTCTCGAACGCATTGGCGAGATCGATCCGAGGGTACAGGCTTACCTGGGCACAATGGCAGAGCAAGCGCTCGATGAGGCAAAGCTTTTCGACTCCAGGGCGAAGGATTATTCGGCATCGCCCCTGGCGGGTGTGCCTATCGCCATGAAGGATGTGATCTGTATACTGGGCTCTACCACAACCTGCGGCTCGCATATGCTCGAAAATTTTGTTTCGCCTTACGATGCTGCGGCTACTGAAAAGCTCAAGCATGCAGGGGCCATTTTTATCGGGAAAACGAACATGGATGAGTTCGCCATGGGTTCATCCACGGAGAACTCGGCTTTCATGAAGACCCGCAATCCGTGGGACCTGGACCGCGTTCCGGGCGGGTCGAGCGGCGGATCCGCGGCAGCGGTTGCGGCCGGGCTGTGTGCCGGAGCACTGGGGACGGATACGGGCGGGTCGATCCGGCAGCCTGCCTCTTTTTGCGGCGTGGTAGGCATCAAACCGACGTATGGACGGGTATCGCGCTTCGGCCTCGTGGCGTTTGCCTCGTCGCTGGACCAGATAGGGCCGATAACAAAGGACGTGGAGGATGCCGCTATCATGCTCCAGGCGATCGCCGGACACGATCCCAGAGATTCCACCTCGGTCGATCTTCCAGTTCCCGACTACAGGGCCGCCCTGAAAGAACCCATGAGCGGCCTGCGCCTCGGAATTCCCCGCGAATATTTCATCGAGGGAACGGCCCCGGAAGTAGCCGAGGCTGTGAAAAATGCAATTTCGACCTGCCGGGAACTCGGTGCGCACATTGTTGACATTTCTCTGCCGCACACCGAATACGGGATCGCGGCGTACTACATAATCGCACCCGCCGAGGCTTCCTCAAACCTTGCGCGCTACGATGGCGTAAAATACGGCCATCGAGCCAAAGGGGCAAAGGACCTCATCGATATGTACCGCCTGACTCGTTCTCAGGGCTTCGGAGCGGAGGTAAAGCGCCGCATAATGCTGGGCACCTACGTGTTATCGGCTGGCTACTATGACGCCTACTACCGGAAAGCTTCCCAGGTCAGAACGCTCATCAGGCAGGATTTCCTGGATGCATTCGATAAGTGCGACGCTATACTGGCGCCCGTTTCACCCATTGCGGCATTCAAGATAGGGGAAAAATTCGACGATCCCCTCCAGATGTATCTGAGCGATGTATTTACTCTGCCGGCCAGTCTGGCCGGAATTCCGGGAATTTCGATCCCATGCGGATTCACCTCCGAAAACCTGCCTGTCGGACTCCAGATTCTGGGGCCTCATTTCAAGGAGGAACTTATTCTGCGAATAGCCCACCAGTTCGAACAGGCCACCCCTTTTCACCTCCAAAGGCCCGATGTATAGCCACTCGTACCAATTGGCCAGCGGTAGAACAGGCGATTGACATGAAGGGGCTTCACTTTTATGCCGAGAGGCTCAACCCTTGCCGGTTATGTGACTATTGCGAGTCCTGAAGTGCCTGATCCGGAAAAAGATTCGAATTGCACCCAACAGGAAAAATACCAGGCCGCTCAAACCGAAAAACCACGCACGCCATTCGGTCAGCGTGTCAAATCCCTTTATGATGAGCAGAAAACCAAAAGCCAGCCCAAAGACTGCAAGAACATCCCATCGCATCTCTTTTTCCCCCCTTTATGATGTTTAATTCCGTCTGCCGGAATTTGGGAGACTACCACCGTTTCCATACTTTTTCTCTACCAATGTCGCCGCCTCGAAAAAATTTCGTCGTTGTGGCCTGCCCTCTCAAGGCTTTCGATTATTGTCCCCATCCCAATATATTGTTTGGCTACCTCCTTCAACCCTTTTTTTAGCTCGAAGGATTTGCCCTTCCGCGAGCGTTAAAACCTGAATTATCGCCGCGACCTCAACAGAGGATCGATTATGGGGTGAAAAACCTTTTGCGGGATGATCCCAACGACGCCATTACCAGGAATCATTTGCGAATCAATGTCTAATAAGCGGCCCTTCCGGGCACTCTCTCCGCTCCTTGCGGCCTTTACCACACCGTGATAAAATTTCTGTCCAAGAAACAAGCTGTAGCAAGATATACTTGCAGCAGACTGCGGGCGATTCGAACCGGGTATGGGGACGCGGATAGGGCTTCCCGGTTTACTCCTGTAATGAGCATGTTGGAATCAGGCCGACGCAAAGGAGTCGATGCCATGTCAGAACCTGCAAAGGAAATAGCAACCTATGACGATCTCTACAGTATCCCCGAAAACATGATCGGGGAAATCATCAATGGCGAGTTGATCGTTACTCCCAGGCCATCACCGAGGCATGCACAGGCGATATCCGCGTTGGGAGGTGAAATAGTACCTCCATTCCATTCAGGGCGGGGAGGCGGTCCCGGAGGCTGGATCATTCTCGGCGAGGTTGAAATCAAACTGGGGGAACAAATCATCGTTCCGGATCTTGCAGGCTGGAGAAAAGAAAGGTTTCCGAAAAGGCTGGAACACAACTGGATTGAAGTCACTCCTGACTGGGTGTGTGAGATTCTTTCCCCGGGCACAGCCCTGCGTGACCGCACCGTGAAGAAGACTATCTACGAGGAACATCGGGTAGGGTGGCTTTGGTTAAGGCAATTGGCTG
>CAWGZP010000003.1:0-8292 GCA_963826655.1 uncultured delta proteobacterium | reverse complement strand
AGGCCGGACTTTCGGAGCCGAATTGGACATCCGGCGATTGGATGCCGGCCAAACCGCTCCCGCCGCTTCTGTAGAAAAATTTGAATATGGCGGTTCGACTTTCCTGATCCGTCGCCGAGATCGGCGGGAAGATGATGAATTCATCACGTTCGCGAAAAATATCTTCGATCCGGAATGGTATCTGTCTGCCTATCCCGACGTTCGGATCGCCGAATTTGAGCCGTGGCGGCACTGGATAACCCATGGCTTGTGGGAAATGCGCCGGCCCGGTCCCGGAACTCAAATTGCTTTAGACAAAACCCCTGGAAATGCGAACGGCCGCGTCTGGCGATTTTTTAGGTACGAAGGAAGGTCTCTCGCGGCGCAGGTGCCGCTCGATCGAGGCATTGTGAACCAAATCCTGGATCAGGGCGTGATCGATCCCGCCGTTCTGGCGCCGGGGGCTCTGGCCCTTGCCTCCCTGCTTCAGGTCGACGCTCCGGACCTTGTCGCCCGCTACGGCATAAAGACGGAGGAGCTTTTCTCAAAATTCAAGGAGAGCCCCAGGTTCATTTTCATTATGAACCGAGTGGGGATCGGGGGCGCCGAAAAGTACCTCGCGAATGTGGTCGACGTCTTATTGCGGAACGGCGAGCGCTCCATCGGCGTCATAGTCACGGACCAGCACGAGCGCGATACGGGGGAGTGGCGTTCTCTCTCCATCATGCGTCCCCTGGCCGACCTGGATATCCTCTTTTGGCCGGACGCGTGCGGAGCGCCGCGAGCTTACGACAGGCTGGGCGCATTCGATTCTTCCGGAGTGTTGGCGCGTCTTCTCAACGCCCTTCGACCGGAACATGTTTTTGTTTCGAACAGCTGTTTGGGATTTGAGGCGATCGCCCGTTTCGGACGCGGCCTGTCACAGTTCGCGGCGATTTATTGCGCCTATTACGTGTTGGGCCGCAGTTACCTGGGCTCCCCCCACGCCTTGCGGTTTCCGCGAAAGACGGCCCCTTTCGCCGTGAGCGTCACGGACAATCGGCCGGTTGCGGATTTCTTGCAACTGCGTTACGGCGTTCTGCATAAGAAGGGAATTCGCGTTCTTGATCTCCGGCGTGAAAAAGTGTCCGGTGATGAGTTTTCGAAGAGGCTGGCCGCGAGAAAAAAACGTTTTGCGAGAAAGAACCGTAAATCCCGATGGGCATGGATCTCGCGGCTAGACGCCTTCCAAAAGGCGACGGGCGTTCTCGCGAAGCTTGCTCAAATACGGCGCATCGACCAGTTTGACATTTTCGGCCCCGCGGAAACGCCGCTCGACCAACTCGGGCTGGCCAAGCCGAATATAAGCCACCGGGGTGTACTGAACGATGTGATCGGAGCGAACCTGGCGGACTACGACGGTTTCATCTTCACCAGCATGTTCGAGGGCATGCCGAACGTCGTGCTCGAAATGACCAGCCACGCGATCCCGTTGATCTTGTCCGCCGTCGGCGGACTGAGGGACACATTCGACGAAGAGTCGGTTTGCTTTGTCGATTCTTCGGAGGACGAGGATGAAATGGCGAAAGCGTTTTCAGGAAAAATGGACGCCGTCCGCGCCCTGTCCCCCGCGGAGCTTGAAATCCGGGTGCAAAAAGTGGTCGATCAAGTCGAGCGCGTCCATAATGAGGACCTCTATGCGGAGAACGTTCTGCAATTATTTGGCGTCCAATGAACGAATCGGTTGATATATCCGCCGTCATCGTGTTTCACGAAGAGAGGGCTTTTAGCCTCCCCGCTCTGGCCAGTCTGAGGAAGCTGGTCGAGTCGGCGACCCTGGAGGGCCTGAGCATCGAAACCATCGTCATTCTCGACGCGCCTGACGCAGAGACGCGGTGCCTGGTGTCGGTCGGGGCAAAAGGTCTTTCGGAACCGATGGAAGTTTCGTACCGTGATCTGGGACTGGTGCGCAATCATGCGGTGCGGCTGGCGCGGGGAGACTTTCTCACTTTTCTTGACGGCGATGATTTATGGGGTGCCCGATGGCTTTGCCTTGCGCATCGGGCCGCGACGGCCGCCGAAGCGCCCCTGAACGCAATCTGGCATCCGAAAGTGATGTATTTGTTCGATGAGACGGATTTTGAGCGCGCTTCGTTGGATGTGTCTCCGCATCCAGGGGCGCATTCGCTTTATCTGATTCAAGAATCGAGCGACTCGTCAACGTTCGATCTTCGAGCGCTTTTCATCGAAAATATGTGGGGACCGGTGGCTTTTGCCCGCCGCTCGGTGTTTCTGCATTATCCCTATCGGGCCGTCGACCGCAATGGAGGCTTCGGGATCGAAGACTGGGCGTGGAATGTGGATACGCTGGCCGCAGGCTATGTGCATAAGGTCGTGGAAAACACGGTGCATTTGCATCGGGAAAAAAAGTTTGGCAGCCTCGGTGTGCAAAACCTGAACCAGGGACTCCTGCCCTTCATCTCCATGACGCTCGATTCGATCTGGCATTTCGGACGCCCTGCCGGACTAGGATTGCTCCTATGAAGGTTCTCCCCGGATATGACAACGCATACGAAGCCTGGAAGCAGTACAGGAAAAAACGGATCACAAAGCATCGAGCGCTGAGGATCATTGGCGATTACTGCGATGTTCGGATGTTTTTCCTCCTATACCCTCTCTACAAGGTAGTAAGACTCTTTCGAAAGGTGAAAAGGCGCCTTGCGAGCAAACGACGGGATGCACCGGATCGACGGGCCCCGGAGGGACTCCTCACATTTCAAATTCCCCCACACAAAACCGACCCCTGGACCCCGACCGCGGTGCGGGAGACGATCTCTCCGGCTTTGCTTCCCCCGGCCCTTGCTGAAGAAATCGGCCAAAAGCTGTGCGCCATAAAGGACGAATTGGCGAAGGGCGTCAAGAAAACGAGGGATAGCCGTGAGTGACGGCGCGATCATCTCGTTGATAACCGTAAACTATAACGGGGGAGATTTTCTTCCGGACTTTTTCGACTCCCTGTTCAAAGTCTCCCGGGACCGCTTCGAAGTCGAGATTATTGTCGTGGACAACGGCTCGACGGACGGAATCCCCCGAGTGGATCGAAGCAAGGTGTGCGACCGTCCGGGTGATCCGAAACGGAAGGAACAATTACGCAGAGGCAGTCAACCTGGGGATTCTCAGCGCTCGCGGGGATTATATCGTTTTGGCCAATAACGACGCGGAATTCGACCCTGAGTGGCTGCGGAGTTTGTATGAGGCCATCCGTTCGGACGAACGAATCGGGGCCGTCCAGAGCAAGATCCTTTTAGCCGACCGAAGGACCGTGAACAGCGTGGGGATAGAGGAGATCGAGAGCTTCTATTTCAGGGACGTCGGATTCGGCGAGGAGGATTCGGGGCAGTATGATGAAATGAGAGAGGTGGACGGTTGCACGGGCGGTGCCGTCATGTTCCGGCGTCAATGCCTGGAAGAGGTAGGCGGATTTGACCCGGACTTCGTTATCTATTTCGAAGACGTCGATTTTAGCTGGAGAATCAGACAGGCCGGCTGGAAAATGATGTGCTGTCCGCGTAGCGTCATGTATCACCTATTCCACGGAACGGCCTCGAACGAACTCTGCGAATACTTTTGCTCCCGGAACAGGTTCCTGTTCATCGCGAAGCATTTTCCATCGGAACTGCCCGGCAGCATACGCACCTCCCATTTTTATCTGAGGGGCGAGATCGGGAATCTCTATTCTTCGCTGCTCCAGGCAGTAAGGAAAATGGTCCGGCATCACGGTTCGGATTTCAACAGCGTGGTCATCGACGCCCTTTGCGCGGAAATAACGCCGATCTTCGGACCGACTGGCGCGCACAACTTCTTTTCCCAGGTCGAATTGATGATGGGACTGCGGAAGCTGAGAGTGGGCATTTACGACCACGCCCTCCACTTCGTGGGGGGCGGCCAGCGCTACGTGGCGCTGCTGGCGGAGCATCTTCAGAAAAAATATGACGTCACTTACATTTCCAATAAGGAGATGACCCTCGAATCCTATAGGGAATGGTGCAACATCGACCTTTCCAACTGCAGCTTGAAGATCATAAAAATTCCATTTTTCGAGATGTTGGGTGCCGACTGTATCGATGAGAGCCTGGTCGCCGGGCAGGCTGAAAATCCCTTCGACGTCATCAGCCTGGAAAGCCTGCACTACGATATCTTCATCAACGCGAACATGTTGGGAAAAGTCCAGCCGCTGTCGCCAGTCTCCGTCTTTGTGTGCCACTTTCCGGACAGGGAAAAAGAGCAGTTCTTCGCCGCCGACCGGTACGACTTCCTGGTGAGCAACAGCCGGTATAGCGCCCACTGGATAAAAGAGAAATGGGGAATCGAACCGACGCATTTGATCTATCCCCCCGTCGCCATGCGGGATCCCGACAGCGCTCCGGGGCGCAAGAAGCGTCTGATCCTGTCGGTCGCCCGATTCGAGCCCGGAGGCAGCAAGAGGCAGCTCGAAATGGCGAAAGCCTTTATAGGACTGGCCGCGAGCGACGACGATGTGGCGCGGTCGTGGAGGCTGGTGCTGGCCGGAAGCAGCCTGGAGGGAACCGCCTATCTGGACAGAGTGAGTGCCCTGGTCGAGGGGGAAGGCCGCGATTGCAGGATAGAGTTGAAAATCAACTTGAGTTTCACGGAGGTAAAGGCGTTGTACCGGGACGCCTCCATTTTCTGGCACGCCTGCGGATTCGAACAGAGCGACCCTGCTCTGGTGGAGCACTTCGGGATGGCGACGGTCGAAGCTATGCAGAACTATTGCCTACCGATCGTTTTTAACGGAGGCGGGCAGCTGGAGGTGGTTCAAAACGGGACCAGCGGGTTTACTTTCGATACGATTTCAGAACTTCAGGCGCATACGTCGAGGATCATCAAGGATGAAGCACTGAGAATGGAGATGGCGGTAAGGGCACACCGGAGAAGCCTTGACTTCGATGCCGAAAATTTCAGGCACAATATGTCCTCCCTGTTCAAGAAAATTGAAAACGCTCTGACGGGGGGCGATGTGACCGTCGGTTGAACTCATCGTGCGGCGCCTTAGGCTCTAGTGTCTTGAGTCTTTAATTAATCGCCTAACTCGGGACACGGCAACGATTCGTGCGTAAAACGGCCATCTTAGGCAAAAAAGTCTTTCCTTTTAGATAATTACAGAAAGATTATCAGTAGTTCGTCTCTCACACCTTGAGTGGTTCATTCAATGGCTCTTATCTTCCGTCTCCATCTATGTGCATGGTGAGATAACCTGCAAATCGTAGTCTATTGAGGGACACTTCCTTGTTTCATTCAAGAAGTAGGCTCCGAAGCGGTTGAGATGCCGGGTGCGACAGGGGCCGCCCCCCCCACCCGCCGGGGCGACGTAAGCCGCGTACTATCCACGTGGATAAATAGGGAGCATGCCAACGCTCCAGCCGCTTTGAGCTGCCACTGGTTTTCCGGGCCTCCGGCCTGGCCGGAGGTATATGATTTCGCGGTGGGCCGTCCGGAATGTTTCAGAGGTCAAGCAGGCGAGTCGCGAAAAAGATGAAATACAGCGAATCTGTGCGCAAGCCTGTTGAAATGCTTGAGAAGGAGATAGGGGAGTGAAGAGTGCTGGTTTGCCCTTTCCTTTAATAGTTACATCTGAACTGCTCGAATCAGTATAGTGCTTTAATATCCGGTCCCTCGATATCTGTTCTTTGCTCATCCGGGACTACATCTTTTTGCTTTGGGGCTGTTCGGTTGACTATTTCACCCGGCGTTCCAACTTTTGTCCAATTGTACACGAAAACGGCATTTTCATAGATCATCCGGACGCATCCATGGGAAGCGGCATAGCTCGGGAGAATGCCGCCGTGGATGAAATAATCCCCAAAGAGTCGCAATGAATACGGCATCCAGGCATTGTCGTATTTTGACGAGTAGTGGTCTTGTTCTTTGGATGAGATGACGAACTTTCTCGCCGGTGTTCCGTTTCTGCCGGATGAAATTGGAAACTGGTAAATCAATCTTCCGTAGGCATAAAGTCCCAGGCACTGCTGGCCTACGTCGATCAGAATGAATTGCGGCAATTGAGAAATACTGCCGATCCGTTCCGGCAGGATCTGTGGGCGTATGGAAAAATTGAGCGGGACATAGATGAATTTTACGTCCGTGCTCAATTCATCGGTGCCGTCAATCACCGCCATCGGTTCAAGGCGGTTTATAAGAGCGATTCGCTGGCGGTAAAAGTCAAAGTTGCCGTCGAAGTATGGCACGAAACGACAGAAGTAGCTAAGTGACTGCCCCGGCGGTAAAAATATCTTCAGACAGGGCACGCCATCCACTTCGACGATTTTCTTGTCGGTTGAAAATTTAAGAAGCTCGGAATAAAGCTTGCGGTCAACAGGCGCAGTGTCCGCAGTCGCAACTGGGCAGAAAAAAATCAGCATCGCCCAGACCGCCCAGGATAGAAGACCTCTGTTTAAAACATATGTCATGATTCCCGACCCCATTACAACACCGAACAAACACAGTTACGTAAGTTCCAAAACCATGCCGGCCCGCGAAAGTGTAAGATTCGCCATCCAGCTTACACAATGTTTAATTCGGGCTTGTTCAATTTAATAATCTCTCCTGATCGCTCCAGATTTCCCGAAAGTCAACCTCACATGCTATCGGAACGGTCGTTATCTGACTTTAATTTATGTAATAGTCTTCTGCCGGCAATTTTTGGTGGGGTCCCTATTCCCGAGGCTGTTGCGCTCAACTCATCATCGAGGTTATCCAGTACTACTTTGCCAAATGTTTGCAAGACCTCCGAGCGCTTCAGGACTAGAAAGTTGCAGCGCGAGTTCCGCGAGATTTTCTTCAAACTCTATCACATCATTTCATTTACCAGGTCATGGTCGAAAATTTCTACGTTCTTGACACTGCTGCAGCGCCGCCTCCCGCAGGCATAACCCAGCCTGCCTTTTTTCTTCCGCCCCGATTTTCTTTCCTATCGCCGCTAACGCCTTTTGCACGCCCCCTGCCCCGTTCCTCGCCCCCTGCTTTTTGCCGCTTCTATTGCCGTTTGTATTGCCACTTCTATCGCCGCTTCTATTGCCGTTTAGCAGAGCCAAATCCATTCTCGTATTAATGGTAAATTGAGGATTGGGGGATTGGGGGGTTTTATCCCACTTCTCGCACCTGGATTCCCGCTTCAAAATTCAAAGGAGCCTTAAATCCATGTCACCCGAATTCAGCCTGAATTTACAGGGCGGCCGGTTCCGGAAGGAACGCCAAAGCCGTCGTTATCTCTGCGCTATCTGCGTAATCTGCGGAGATGGCTTTTCTGTTTGTTTTTTGGCCTGGGACCACGCAGCCGTTTAATTCTGCAAAGCCTGGTTAAAAATATTCTTTTTCAAAGCGCTTTTCTCCTGTGTCCTCTGTGCCTCTGTGGTGAAACCTTGTCCTCTGTCGGTGTTCTTCGTGGTGAACGCTTTCCCCTGCGAACGCTTAAGATTTTTCTTCCATTTCTTCAAGGATGTGATAGAAATCGCCGACGTTAACCAAGATGTCGCATCGGGTTAACAATAAATATTTTGCCCACAGAAAAGGTGAGATCTAAATGGAAAAACCTCAGTTCAAAGCCATCCGGGAAGCCGCTGAAAACGATCAGCCCCTATCCGGGGAACTGGCGCTCTGCGTTTTACAATCGTCGGCAGCCGATCTGCCCCGGGTTTTCGCCTCGGCCTCCACGGTACGCCACCGCCATTTCGGCAACTCGGTGCGGCTGTGTTCGATTTTGAATGCGCAAAGCGGGGCCTGTTCCGAGGATTGCGCGTTTTGCGCCCAGGCATCCTGCCATGATACGCAGGTGGAGACCACCCCGCTCTGCTCACAGCAGGAGATTGTGGATGCTTTCAAAAAGTCCGCCGAGCTTCCCGTCACTCATTTTGGCATGGTCACCAGCGGTTGTGCACTTTCCCAAAGTGGGATCGAGCGCGTCTGCGGGGCAATACGCGGTGCGAAACATCCTCGCGTGGACTGGTGCGCTTCGTTCGGGTGCCTGGAGTTCGACCAGTTGCTTGCCTTGAAGGAAGCGGGGCTTAAGAGATTTCACCACAACCTTGAGACCGCGCGGAGCTTTTTCCCGCAAATCTGTACGACCCATAGCTGGGAGCAGCGACTTGAGACCGTAAGAAACGCGAGGAAAGCGGGGTTGGAGGTCTGTTGCGGCGGGATTTTCGGCCTTGGGGAGTCGCTTGAGCAACGGGTAGAGTTTGCCATGACCCTGGCGAGTGAGTCTGTCGATTCGATACCCCTCAATTTTCTTATACCCATCCCCGGGACAAAAGCCGA
>CAWGZP010000002.1:0-5875 GCA_963826655.1 uncultured delta proteobacterium | reverse complement strand
TCCCGCCACCGGCTCTTTGATTCTCACTGAACCGGGCGTTCTCACTTTGGGTCAGTATCCAGGCCAGGGGAAGAGTCACGCAGGCAGAAGCAATTAATGCAAACGCAAGGGTTTTTAGACTACGCTTCCAGGCTATTCCCATTGTGAGCCTTGCTCCGCAGCAAAGAGGCGAGTTCATGATATCCCGGCAGATCTGTCGGACGAGCTGCCGGCGCTTTGGCAATGGGCACCCAACGGAGTCGTTCAGCGAAACATAGTTCTCACGCCAGGAAGCTTTCCCGTGCTCTTATATTAGGAATCGACATAATCTTTATTACCCTTAAACGAAAAGCAATCTCCGGCGAAGCCGGGAGATCTTGCCGGATGAGTGTCGTACATTACGTCTGTGTGCGGCCGGGGCGCCCCGAATCATGGTAAGCGTTCACCACGGAGACTGGAACGTAGTACACTGCAATCCGAACATTCTCATTCTTGGTGTATTCTTCGTGTTCTTCGTGATTATGGCGTGCCTTGTCAACACGAAGAGCGCGAAGGAGTCACGAAGAGCCCGAAGAAAGGGACCAAAAGAACAGTAGCAGGAAGGGAGAAAGCCTCAATTGCCGGGGCACGAACCGGAACCGGTTCAGGAATAAGAAGAGCACGAAGCAAGTACCCCCTCCCTCAGCAGTTTCCCCGTGGTGAGATATTA
This sequence comes from uncultured delta proteobacterium, assembly GCA_963826655.1. Lineage (GTDB taxonomy): Bacteria > Desulfobacterota > Syntrophobacteria > Syntrophobacterales > Syntrophobacteraceae > SbD1. The sequence continues at coordinate 5,187 of CAWGZP010000002.1, read as the reverse complement.
CGAATCATGAAAAGAGCCGCAGCGTCTGCCCGGGCCTGCCTTGCACTCCTTACAACCTCGGCCAGAGCCAGGCCGCGCCGCGGACCCCGCTGGAATCTCCATGCTTGTTGCGGACGATCGGCGTCTCCGCCTCGCCGCCAAATACGTAGACTGGCAACTGCGGGGGCACCAACTCATACAGTTCATTCACGTTGCTCATACCCCCACCGAGAACGACTACGTCCGGGTCCAGGATGTTAATCGCATGGGCGAGGGATCGAGCCAAACGATTGGCATATCGCTTCAATACGCTCCTGGCAGCGGCATCCCCGCTGCGGGCCAGGGCAACGATCTGCGCCCCATTCAACTTGACGGGCCCGTTGCCTGTCAATTCGGATGTCGTCCGGGCGTAGTCGTCCGCAAAACCTGTTCCGGAGATCCATTTCTCGATGCAGGATGACTTCCCACACCAGCATGCAGGGCCAGGGTATTCCTCCTCATTCATCCAGGGGAGCGGGTTGTGCCCCCACTCACCGGCTACCAGGTTGCCCCCTGCCCATGGCCTTCCGTCGATAGCGATACCAGACCCGCAACCGGTTCCGAGGATCACGGCGAATACGACATGGTAGCCGGCGCCGGCGCCATCGACCGCTTCGGAAAGCGCGAGGCAGTTCGCGTCGTTCATGCACCGAACCTCGCGTCTAAGGATGCGGCCCAAATCCCGGTCCAGGGGGTGGCCGTTCAGTTCGTTCGTGTTGGCGTTTTTGACGCAGCCAGTTCGAGCCGAGATCGTACCGGGGATACCGACGCCGACAGTCCCCAGTTGACCAAGCGCCGATTCCGCTTCCGTGACCAATTTGGCAATGGTGGCAACGATGGCTTCGTAGCTGCCGGGGTCAGTAGCGACCCGTTTCCGGTAGATTTCGGTCCCACCCTCATCGAGTGCTATGATCTCGGTTTTTGTCCCTCCCAGATCGATCCCCAATCGCATCGATACACCCTCCACCGCCTAACGAAAAAGAGTTCTCGGGCCGAGCAGCCGTAACAAAAGGTCGAGTTGAATCGAACCGCCAAACGTCAAGAGGTCGTGGCAACTATTGGAATTCATAAATGAACTTGCGGTTCGTTCCGAGGTTTATAGACCAGCGCAAACTTGAACACAAGTCTCGATACGAGCTTGATTCAATGCTTAGCTATCTCAGAGTTCTAATTGTTTGGACAGTCGAGCGGATTTTACCTGCCATTTTGACAAGCGCAGGGTCGAGAGCCCCAGAAAAGCTACGACGGACCCGCACAGGTTCTTCGCAGCCAACCTGGATCTTCGCCATGAAAGATAAAAGCCTTTCATGGCGGCAGGTCTTCTCAACACGGTAGAGATTACGCCACTCAGCCTTATCCTTCCGCGCCCATCGGTAATATCGCACAAATCGAACCCGAGATCGTGGTGCAGGCAGTCGCTTATGGCCCTGAAACAGATGAAGGGCACTTTCATTTGTAAAGCTATTTCAGCCAACTTTGCCGTTTCCATGTCCAGAACCGCCATTTGTCCGTCGGCAAGTGCGCAAAGGGCGTGTTTCTTGTCGGGCGTTTCGGAGCTTATCCCCAGGACCGGTATGACATTGTTCTTTGCCAAAAAGACGTTCAACTCCTTGGGAAATCGGAATTTAAACAAATCTTCGGAACATGTTTCGCGGGCGCCGGAGGCAAAACAGACAGAGCCGATCTCCAGGTTCGGATGAAGGCCTCCTGCAAAGCCTGAAAAAATAAGGAGATCAGGCACAAAGCCCGGTATCTCAGTCATGAGCGCTTCTTCGGCCGACTTTGCTCCCATCCCACTTTCGATCAGAATAATCTCCTTGCCGGGGAGTTCGAAGGTGAATTTCTTTAGCGGCTTCCTGTCCAGAATTCGCCAGTGAGGAAGAAGCTTTTTCAGAGGAGAGTATTCCTGCGGCAGCGCTGCCAGTATCAAAATTTTCATCTGTATGCCGGCCCGATCGTTTAAGATTTTCTCAATTGCTCTCATCTGTTTTAATCTGTGGATTTGATAATAACGATGGAGGGCAGAGTCAAATGGTTTGCGTAAATTCTTTAATGCTTCAAAGTGTTCCAAAGAGGCAGATTTTTTCCGTACTTTCGCTACGGGATTCGACCTCCGATGTAATTTCATTTTAATAACAATGAATGCGAGGAGAGTATAAGAGAATCTCTCCGGGGCCACGATAGCCATAGCCGTTGTTCTTTGTTTGCTTTGTCAAACCTGGTCAATGATATTGGTGGTCCTCAATGATATCCTTTCATTTTAGTAAATTGATCTGTGTGTTAGTAATCTCTTTAAAGCAATAACAAATGATAGCGTGGCTTTTACAGTCGAAAACTGCCACGGACTTAGCTACACAGGGCCGGTTCAGCGCGATCATGTCCACCTGCTATAACCTCTTGAATACGTCGGATTAATATTCATAGGGGTTTCGAAAGCAGACTCGCGCCTCCATTTGCTCAAACAGACGCAGCAACCCGTAGCGGGTCCTGTGAAGGAAGATGAAGTTGGTGTTAATGTCCATGTGTCCCAATTCAAAAGCATTGACTATCATTTTCTTTCCTTCGGCCATAAACTCCGGATTGGCCTTGAAATCAAAATATTCCTCCCGGTATAATCTTCCGAGCCACTGACCGGTTTCGTAGAACGCCTTGAAGGTGCGATCTTCGACTTCTGGCGAAGCGCCGGGCCCTTCGGTACGAAGTGCCCTTGACTGACGCATATAATCGCCCTGGTCTCCGTGAAGGGCCGACTTGGACAATTTTCCGTAGAGAGCGACAAATTCGGGATCAAACCGTTTGACGCACCCAAAGTCCACCAAACCGATTCTACTGTCACCGTTTACAATGAAGTTTCCAGGATTCGGGTCTGCGTGAATGCAGTTCAGCCGGTATAGTCCGAAAACGAACAGGTCGTTAAGAGCCTGCGCGACACGGTCTCTTTTCTTTTGATCGGGCCCGATTCTCAGCCACTCGTTGAGGGTCATCCCATTCATATATTCGGCCGAGAGAACCGTGTCGGCGCTCAAAGCGCCGTAGAGGGCCGGCACCACGACCCGGTCCACCTTCAACCGTTCCCTGAAAAATGCCATGTTCTGTGCCTCGTTGCGATAACTGGTCTCTTCAAGGAGACGTGTCTCGATCTCTTCAATGGCCGGTGCAAGCATTTGGTACTCGGGCAGCCGTCGTAAAGCCGATCTTACTAATTGAACATCGTTTTGAATTGTCTCCCTGATGCCGGGATACTGAATTTTTACCGCCAGCCTGTTCCCGTCTCGAGTGGTTGCCCGGTGGACCTGGCCAAGGCTCGCGGCGGCAAAGGCGATAGTGTCAAAGTCTTGAAAGATTTGTTCAGGTGGCTTTCCGAGCACGTTCTGGATCATTTTTCGGACGAGAACCCGGTTAATGGGGGGCACCTGGTGATAGGATTTTTGAAGTTCTTTCGCCATTTCAGGAGGAAAGATGTCCAGTTCCATGCTTAGAAACTGCGCCAACTTTAACGCAGTACCCTTGAGAAGGCACAGACCTTGAAACAGCAGGGCGGCGGTTTCCCGGTTCAGCGTATTTTTAGCGTGTAGCCTTTTCTCCTCCCCTAAAAAAGGTTTCACTGCAAGATATTTGAGCGCTTTTTGGCCCATCTTGGCCGCGGTTTTAGTTCCTGTTAGCCCCCTTTGCCATTTGCTTTTGGGGATCTCTTCGAGCATGCTAACCTCCCATGAATTGTCGTTTCACTTTATGAATTATTTCCATAGGGTCGTTGATCATGTCCAATTGATTGATAATGTGATTCTTGAAGAGGAATGTGGCAATGTCCAAGACCTTATTGACGATACCCGCCTTGAAGATAGACACGGCCAGATCAAGGCTTTTGTCCAGGAGGATGGTGGTGTTCTGGAATTGATTCGAACGGTCTTTCAACCAGTAGAAAACGAGGCCCACGTTGTAGTCCCAAAACAAATTATACGTATGTTCCGGAAATACCTGATCCGGGATTTCGTCGACCTCGACGGCCGCTTCAAACAGGTCGGCGATGATACAAAGGAAACGGCTTCGAATCGGCTTCAAATACGGATCGTCATGGTTTAAAGAAACGGTGACGGCCCAGAAAGTGACGTCGACGAATTCGCGATCCGGCAAAAAAACTTCCAGTTGAGTCTCAAAGAAGGCCTGAAGCTGTTCCTGGAGACTGAATTCATTGAAACCGGAGATCGCTCTCAACCGTTCGACGCTTTGAGCCAACTGATCCTCATAATAGGCGTATACTATCGCTTCCCTGGTGGGGAAATAGTTGTAGATGGCGGCATCTCCGAGACCCGCTTTCCGGGCGATCTCACGCATGCTCACCCCTTTAATGCCCTTCTTCGTGATCGTTTCCACCGCGGATCGGATAATTTTTTTCCGGTTTTCCTGCTTCTGTTTTTCACGGATTTTCATAGCACCCGCGCGCAAATAGATTATCAATCGATCGACCTCAACGTGCCGGTTACGCGACTTAAGGCCCTCTTTCGAGATTGCGCCAAAGAACCCAAGAACCATTATAATCACCCGGGAAAGAGTCCGTTGGAGAAGTCTCGATGGATGTGAAAGTAAAATCGGCCGATTTTGGACGGACTTTTGACCGAAGAGGTCCCTTGCGGAGTGAAACAGGCAAACTATTGATTGACGGCCGAAGTGAAGGAGATCTGTACGGAACTCCCCATCTTCCAGCGAAACTGCGGGGATCGCCGTTAAAAACCATGCGTCAACAAGATTCAAAAATGAGTGCGCATCACCCTGTACGCTATCCCTGTCTCCTAAAATTGTGAGACCTCGCGGTCAAAAGGATCACCTGATCGGGGCTGGGTTTCAGCTTGCCGAGTTGAGGCAGATCTTTTCCATTGCCCTTATGGAGCTCACCATTGCTTTCCCCATCACGGATGATGAGGCCTAACTTTCCTCTTACCGCCCGCCGATGAATGCTTTATTCCTGTGACTATTCGTGCCTTCGACCAGCGCGACCAATTCCCCTACGAAATCTTTCATCCTCTCGGCCTGGGCATTCATTTCTTCTGATGCAGAAGCCGATTCCTCCGCACTGGCGGCATCTTGCTGGATGACCTTATCCATTTCGCCGACCGCCCTATTGATTTGTTCAATGCCCTGGAATTGTTCACTGGACGCCGCCGCTATCTA
>CAWGZP010000001.1:0-6869 GCA_963826655.1 uncultured delta proteobacterium | reverse complement strand
CCAACCACAGTCCACTTACCAAATTTTGAACCAATGGGAATTTCAATTCTCTTTGACATGCTAATATGTATACAAACAAAATCAGTCACAAGCACGCTACATTGCTGTTTGTCTAAATATGAAAATGAGGGTTGTTAACGAGTGCCGCAACCATCGGATCGTAAGTGGACCGGACCAGCATTTCAACGGCAACGCTGTCCACACAACCTTGCATAGTAGTACTGTTGTTAATTTCTTCCAATTGTACTGCGTCAACTACTGCATTTCTGTCATCGTTATGGATAACTTCAATTGTATCTGCCGAAATTCGAGCCTTTCCTGGTTGATTTTATTTAGTTCAATTTGTACTTCGGAAATTAATCTATGCCTCATGGCCACATTAGTAAATATCGCAGGGTCAATTGGAGTTATTCCGATAAAACACACGGTACCCATTCCCATAGTCCAGCCAAGCGTACCATGGCCGGTATTAAGCCAGAGGTTGGCGAGCTTCGAACTGCGGCCGACATAAGGAACGTTCGAAGGAGTGGCAGGACGAAGGCCCGTCCATGGATTGAGGTGGCTTATGACCCATTTCGGATCCTGATAGTTCATCTTTGAAAAAAGGTTCGGCAAAAGCGTGGCCGATTTTTCAACGAGTGGCTTTATACGATGGTAGGGAAGAGAGGTGTCCCAGCCTCTCAGCTCGGCCGTGCCGGCAACCCGAAGGTGAGTCTCCAGGTTGCTGAATACGAGCTTGTTTTCATCGTCTGTCAAAGAAATCTTCGGGGCGTACTTTTCGTTTGATTCATCGAGAGGCACACTGATGCTGTAGCCCTTGGCCGGATAAATATTGAGAAATATTCCCAGCCTTTGAGCCATGAGCGGTGAATACGGACCCATGCACAAGATGAAATCCCTGGCGTGAGACGAGCTTTCCGATCCATCGGCGGCCGTAATCTTTACTTCCTTTACTTTACCGGCGTCTACGACAAGATCGTCAATTTTGGTTCCATAGAGGAAATGAACGCCGTATCGAGTCTCGGAAATTCTAGCCAGGGCCTGGGTAAAACGGCGGGCATCTCCGGATTCGTCATCTTTCGTGAAGATGCCGCCTATTATCTGCCGATTATCCGCAAGGGCGGGTTCCATTCGGGAGATCTCGTCTCTCGTAACGGGCCGGCGCGGGCAGCCGTGCCTGTTCATCAACTCGGCCATGCGGCACGCATTGTCGAATTCCCTGGCGACTCGATAAAAATGCAGGATCCCGAGGGACTTGTGCGCGTATTGGATTCCTTCCGAACGGCGCACCTTGCGGTAGAGATCGCGCGAGCGAAGAGCGATGTTTACGATCTCGATGGTATTGCGTTCAGTGGCCGATTTGCGGCATTGCCAGAGCCAGCCGGCAAGCCATACCCACTGCCTCCAGTCCGGCCGGGGACTGAAATAAAGGGGACTTTCCCTGGCTGCCAGCCAATTGAGGACCTGTAGGGGCGCGCCCGGGTGTGCCCAGGGTTCGGCGTGCGATACGGAGATCTGGCCGCCGTTGGCATAACTTGTTTCCAAAGCGGCATTGGACCGGCGGTCTATAACCTGGACCTTTCTGCCCTCTTTTGCCAGTAGATAGGCCGTAGCGACCCCCGTGATGCCGGCGCCTAAAACGATGACATCGAAGCGGTCCGGGACAAGCTTCAGGGGCTCGGTTTTTACTGCGCTTAGCGCCATTACAGAGGCCTCCATCCACTTCAAGTGCATAGCACAATTTCAAAAATTCAGATTGAAGTGTGCTTCGTTACATGTATAATAAGCTGCCGCCTGGCGGATACAAAGGTAGGGGGGCGGAGAAATGGGCAGTGGTGAGCGGAACTGGGGTCATTCCCGCCCGGCTACATGCAGCATTGACGACACCTTCCCGCGCTGGTTCCGATATCCAACCCCGGCTTGTCATTGTCCCTGCCTGTGTTCGTCCCTGGCGAGTAAAAGGGCTCTAATCTTCGTGGCCCCATTCCGGACCATCCTGGAGATTCCAGGCAAAATACACCCGGGAGCGGTGCCGACGAGCCAGGGCCGAGCAGGCCGTACCCGGCGCTGCCTCCTCCTCCCGCCGGGCCTGCCGCTTGCACGTACGTAATGGAGACCGCGAAAGTAGCCAGGAACAGAAGAATAGCCAGTAGGATGCTTAGTTCCTTCATGTCATCTGTCCTTTTCGTTTAAGCCTCATATTTGTTAAACTTCCTCAATCATAAAATAAGGCCGCAAACTACGTAGCACAAATGGATTAAACACGGCATTTTGAATGAAAGCGCATTTTTACGGCGCTTCAGGACTTTTTCTATATTAGATTTTGTTTATGCCTCCGGCCCGGCAGGCCGATCATAAAAGAGACAAGATATGGACATGGTTAAAAAAATAGCAACTCACGAGTCGAACTGCCGGAGCCGGGGAGGAACAGCGCAAATGCATTGTGAGGCTAGACAACACGTTCGTTACAAAATGAAAGAGGGAATGCTTGCCGCGCTGCCTGTGCCGGGAACACTCAAGGTCATCGTTGGACAGATCCTGGATATATCAGAAAAAGGTTTGGCGCTAAGGCATAAAGACGAAATAGCAATCGGCCCGGAAATAGCGGGGCTTCTCCTGATGGGGCATGAGCGGTCTGCAGTGGACGCGTTCGAGATTCCCGCCAAATTAGTTTACGAGCGCGAACAGGAGGAAGGCTATCGATCCGGTTTCCAGTTCGACGATTTATCACAGGGGCAGATATCGCAACTGGCCTCTTTCATCGAGTCCAACATCGAATCAATTGCAATTTAATCCACATCACGGAAAGGCGGATCCATTCAGCGGTTTATCAGGATTTTCTTTCCACCGTCCTCGGCCAGAAGACGATAATTGAAACCGGGATGCCTGGAAAGGAAGGCTTCAAGCGGTTCTCTTTCACTGAAGAAGAAAATCCTTGTCCCGGACGTCCATTCCTCGAGCAGTTGATCGTCCGTGAGGCTCAGCCTCGGGGCTGCCGGGTCCCTCAAGCCGTACCACAAGACGCCGAATCCGCTGTTCATCACATGGACCTGCTGACCTGTATAGTAATTGAGGCTCGAACCTTTCTCGTAAAAATCGTTTATGACAATCTCGTCTCCCGGTTGATAGTAGTACTGGACAACTTTGGCGAGGCTTTTAGAAGAGAGCACGGGTTCGAAGGCTATCATTCCCGCATTGTAGGAATTGCATAGTCCTATCATCATGGCCGCCAGGAAGAGGAAAGAGACCATCCAGCGTTTCCGGAGGGCGAACAGGAGCGCCGCCGACGGTCCCACGATCAGGTAGGCGGCGGCCCGGTAGACAAGTGGGGCCAGGATGCTGAACGTCGCGGGTGTGAGGTCGTGCATGTGGCCGAAAGCAAGGTTATAGTTTTCCGGGTTTGTGGTGAGTGTCCCGGAAAGAGTATTGGCCTGCCCCGAGTGGTTACCCCACCATGCGAGCGCTATCATGGCAGCTCCCGTCGAAACGGTCAGGGCCGCCATGACCCCAAGACCCGCAGTTCCCCACTTTGTGGAGGTTTGCCGGGCGTCCAGGTCCGACATGGCCTTGCCGAGCAGGAGCGCTAAGGGCGCAAGGATGGGAAGCGTGTAATATTCCTGGGTGGTGCTGAACGCTAAGAAGGTCAGGACTACGCCAACCCAGAGAAATAGGAAGAGGCATACCTGCGCCGTCTTCTCCTGTGGACGGATGGATCTCGGGAAATACCGGACGAGTCCCCAGATGAACGCGCTCCATGGGAAGAGCCACACGAGGAGAAGTCCCCAGAATAGCAGGCGGGGAACGGTATCGTAATCCTTGGGATAGCGCATGCCGAGATAGCGCAAAAAGTGTTCGCGGACAAAATAGAACCACAGGAAGTCTGAATTGGCCAGGGCCGCCGCAACATGCCAGGGGGCGGCCACGATGAGAAAAACTATGACCCCGTACCCGATCTGGAGCCTTTTGAGGACTTGCCGGTTATTGGTGGCCACTATGTGAATGAAAATGATGGCGCCCGGAAAAATGATGCCGATCAGTCCCTTTGTAAGCACGGCCAGTGCGACGGAAATATAGAGGGCGGCACACCGCAGGTCGAGCGGTCCGACCCTTTTGCCGCCCTCACCTTCGGTCGAGATGCACAGATACATGTAGAGAGAAAAAGCAATGAAGAAGGATAGAATGACATCGGGCAAAAATATTCGGGTGAAGGCGTAAAGTCCGAGGCAGGTTGCAATTACCAACCCCGAGAAAAAGCCTCCCTTTTCGCCCCAGAATCGAACCCCGAACCTGAAGACCAGAAGGATCAATAGAAGCGAAAAAAGGGCCAGGGGCAGCCGTATGGCCCAGTCATTAACTCCAAAGGCGCTAACGGAGAGGGCCGCCAACCAATACATCAGAGGGGCCTTCTCCAGGTACCTGATACCGTTATCGACCTTCAGGTTCACCCAGTCGCCGGACTGGACCATTTCACGTACTGCTTCGGCATGGAAGGAATCAGCATCGTCAAGAAGGGCCGGGCGAGAAATCGTAGCCGTGAAAATCGCGCACCAGAGTGCTATAAGAACGAGAGGGTAAAGGAACTTGCCTGCACTCATCCCGGTTCTAAACCTTCTGCCCGGGACTTCCCTTGTGGATCAGATAGAGGTTTCGAAAATATATGATAAGGCCTCCCGCCTGTCCGAGAATGAACACGGGGTCCTTTTTCAGTATGGCATAGACGAGAAGCATCCCGCCGCCGCCTACGCTAAAGTACCAGAAAGAGAGAGGCACGACGCTTCTGCCCTGCCTTTCGCTCGCAATCCACTGAACGAGGAACCTGCCGGAGAAGAAGCCCTGGCCTATGAAGCCGAAGATGAGAAGATAATTGTCAAGGCAATACTGGATCATGTGATGAAAACCCCACGAGTTAGCAACATGCATGGTAAAAGGTTTCTAATTTTTCAGGCATTTAGAAAGAGATAACCCCTGCGAGGTTTTGCTTTTTTCGGGGAAAGCCCTTGCCCAGTTGGAGCAGCGGCGGCCATTATGTCCAGAAAGGGGCGTTTTGGGAAGAAGAAATTCGAAAACGGTGGAAGCAAATCAAGGATTTTACGATTTCGCGGATATTTGCTCGGAAATCGTTGCCGCGAGCCATATGGCCCTGATTTCCGTTCCGATTTCTCCGGACTGAATTTCAAGGGAGCCGCCGGAAAGCCTGGCGCGTTCCCTCATGCCTGAAAGCCCGGCCCCTGTGTTGGTCCCGGAAGATTCCTGCGTTTTCGCGGCATCGAATCCCTTGCCGTTATCCCGGATTTTAAGCTCTATGATCCCGTTTTGCCTGCCAAGTCCGATGTCGACCCGACGCGCACCGCTGTGTTTGGCGACATTATTCAGGGCCTCCTGGATAATCCTGTAGATGACAATCTTCAGGACATCGGGAGCATCGCTTTCTTCGAGCGAAAGGGATTGTTCGATATGAATATGGGGATAGTTCTCCTCAAATCTCCTGCAATGCCAGTTGATCGCCATAATAAGGCCAAAGTCGCTAAGAACGGAAGGCCAGATGTTTGAGTGAATTCTTCTCACTTCTTCAATCAGGTTTTGCAGCATGCCGACAACGTCGGCCAGCAATCGCAGCGGCTTTGCGTTGGAAGACTGGTCAAATTGACTGACTGCGTGTTCCGTCCTGAACTTGATGGCGCTCAGAGACCCGCCCAGGCTGTCATGCAGTTCCATCGCGATTCGCTTGCGCTCCATTTCCTGAGCATGAAGCAACCTGAACGAGAGTAGCCGCAACTCTTCCCTGGATTGCCCAAGGCTCCCCTGGATGCGCCCACGTTCGGCCATTTCCAGATGAAGAGCTTCGTTAGCCCTGGTGAGTTCGGCGGTCCTTCTTTGGACCCGGGCTTCGAGTTCATCCCGCGAGGCGATCAACTCGGTTTCCATATTATTCCTCTGTGTAATATCGATTCCGAGCTTCAACACGCCGGCCGAGTCGTTCAAATCTCGATACGGGTATTCGTAAATTGCGTACGTTTTGCCCTTAATGACGCCCCAATCCCTTTGGTGTGGAAAGCCGGTCCGAAAGACCTCCTGGGTAGGGCAGTTCCTGCACGGTGCGTTTTTACCTGCGAGAATCTCATAGCAGGCCCGGCCTTCAGGGTCGCCGAAAAGATCTCGAAAGACCCCGTTGGCGTATTGAATCCTATAGTCCGGCATCTGGACGTATACAAAAGCCGGGAGTCCTTCGAGCAAAGAAAACAGGTTTTTTTCACTCGCGCTCAGGTTTCGAAAAATCGCATTGAATGGCCCAAAGATTCCTGTCTTCAGGAAAACCCGATACATGAGATAGGCTGCGATCAGCCTCAGAAAATGGCTTGCCCCGTCGACCGGCCACAAAAGAAGGATGTTAAAGGCAAATGCAAGTTCCGAAAACATCGAGAGTGCTATAGATGCGGCCAGCCCAAGGAATGCTCCCGGCTGGAATTGCGCTCTTTTCAACGACAACGCGGGAATCGATGCCAGGAAGAGCAGGATTATGGCGCCTTGGCTCATTTTGAGGAAGGCGGTCGGCCCGATTCCTTCGATAAAGCAGGTGGGAAAATTGCGCCAGTAAAAGACGGAAAGGAGCAGTCCGGCTGAAAGCGCCGAGCATGTCACAAAAATATAGCGGGTTTTGAATGTTTTCCCGAGTAAAAAAGGGGCGATGACGAGTGCGGCCGCTTGCAGGAAGCGGGCAATTATCTGTAGTTGGTACTTCAGGTTGACGTCGCCGGAAAAAGCCCGCATACTTTCATAGGAGAGAATGTGCAACAGGTCGATAAAACCGACGAAGAGGCAGGCGGTCCCGATAAAGGAAAGGTAGGTGTTGCGCACCACATACCGGGAAT